>NZ_JAWXQV010000045.1:0-155032 GCF_033843325.1 Klebsiella sp. JN_Kp126
CAAAACTCTATGCCTGTCTTTTTTCACCCGCCCATTACTGGGGATTCCTCAGCGCGCTGGCGGGCTTTTTTTCGCCAAAAGAGATCGGCGCTGGCTGATTATTGCTCAACCACGCGCGGCAATCGGCATCTGGCAAGAGAAAATTATGCAGCGGGTCGTGATGAGGACTGAAAGAGTTTATGGCAGTAGGGACAAATGAGTTGCGCACCTTTTTGGACTCGGCTGAAGCTGTGTTCTGAATCCTGGGAGCAGTTAGGGCAGGAGCATTTAACGAGATAATTACGGCGAGTTTTAGCGTCTTTGCGTTCTGACATATGATATTTCCTGATTTAAGAGCGTATGACCATACAGCATTCTACAGAAAATAGCTCTAACTCATTCTTCGCAGCGGTGGTTCAGGCTGTGAGCGGCAGGACGAAAAAAAAGATCCAGCGGAAGCGTGCAGGAGAGGATTTTTCCCCTTTTTTTGTGATTAACATCACTCTTTAAAATAAAATCAATTTATATCAATTAATTAGCGATCATCGATTTTGGCGCGTAGAGAACGTTTTTCTCCATTTTTCCCGGAATAGAGTGAAAATAGGCAAAATTTTCTTCCTCGTCTGATATACATTTTAATAGTGATTGAAGGGCGCAAATCACGCTGTTAATGATGAAATAGCTATTCCTTTTTGGCTATTAAACGGAGTTTTGGCTGTTGTTTTATTCGCCAGCTTCGCCGAAGGCGTCAATAAAAAATAACGATCTTTTATGTCTAATAATAATTTGAGTGTACTCTATGAAAACCAAAACTAAAGATATTGCAACTCTGGCGGTACACGCTGGAAACCAATCCGATCCGGTAACTAACGCTATATTTACGCCGATCGTCACGGCCAGCTCATTTATTCAACCTAATCTTTATGAAGGCGGCGATTTTTGTTATTCCCGGGTCTCTAATCCAACGCGTCAGGCTTATGAATCGGCGCTTGCCGAGCTGGAAGGCGGCATTTACGCCACCGCCACCGCATCGGGAATGGCGGCCACCAATATCGTGATGGAACTCTTGCCCAAAGATGCCCATATTATCGCCATGAAAGGCGTCTATGGCGGAACCTGGCGGCTGTTCGAAAAATTAAAAACGCATACCACCGGCGCCACGATTTCCTATATCGATTTGAATGATGAGCAAAGCCTGATGGCCGCTATTCAGGAAAATACCGCTTTAATCTGGATTGAAACGCCGACCAATCCCTTACTGGAACTGGTCGATATCGCGAAAGTGTGCCGTATTGCTAAAGCACGCGCCATTACTACCTGCGTCGATAATACCTTTGCCAGCGCCTGGAATCATAAACCGCTTGAAATGGGCGCGGATATGGTCATGCTCTCTACCAGTAAATATGTCGGCGGACATTCAGATTTAATTGGCGGCGCGGTAATCACCAATAATGAAACGCTGGCATCGAAGCTCGACTTTATTAAAACCACCATCGGTTCCATTGCCTCGCCATTCGATGCCTATCTTGCTCTGCGCGGTATGAAAACGCTGGATCTGCGCATGGCGCGTCAGTGCGGCAATGCGCTGCGGGTGGCTGAATATCTGGAAAACCATCCGGCGATTGCCAGCGTCTATTATCCCGGCCTGCCGTCGCACCCGCAGCATGCGCTGTGCAAAAAGCAAATGCGTTCAGGCGGCGCGGTGGTAACCGCAACGCTGAAGGGGGATATCCAGAGTCTGAAACGCTTCATCGGCGGTCTGCACTATTTTGTGCTGGCGGAATCGCTTGGCGGGGTGGAGAGCATGATCAACCATTCGGCTTCTATGTCCCACGGGTCGATGTCAAAAGAAGAGCGGGAGGCTATTGGGATTTACGACACGACGCTACGTTTCTCCGTCGGTATTGAACATATCGATGATTTGCTGCAAGACCTTGACAGCGCCTTCGCCGCGATGGGCATCGCACAGGATAATCATCATGCATGACTATGGCATCTGGACGATTATTACCCCGCTGGTCACCATTATTCTGGCTATCCTGACTCGCCAGGTGATCCTTTCCCTGCTCACCGGCATTTTCGTTGGCTACGCGGTGATTAACCACAGTATTATCCAGGGCGTTGGCGCCACCCTGAACGGGATTATCGAAACCTTCGCTTCCGCCGGTAATGCGCGAACGATTGTTTTTATGGTGATGATCGGCGGTATTATGCGGCTGATTGTGGTGACCGGCGGCGTGCGGAAACTGGTGCAGTTTCTGTCGGAAAAAAACGATTTCGTCACCAATAAAAAATCGGTCCAGCTGCTGGCGATGCTGGTGACATCGTTGATTTTTATCGAGAGCTCGATAAACCAGCTGATCGCCGGGGCCTCGACGAAAAACCTTGCCCGACGCTATAAAGTCTCACCGGAAAAGATGTCCTATATTATCCAGACATCCTGCGTCTCCGTCTGCTCGTCGGTGATGATCAACGGCTGGGGGGCGGCGATGATGGGCGTTATCGGCGTACAGATTGCGCAGGGGTACCTGACCGGCGAGCCATTTGAAGTCCTGGCAAGCTCAATGATCTGGAACACGATGGCCTGGTTTTCATTAGCCTCGGTGCTGTTTTATATTCTCTCCGGCTGCAGCTGGGGGCCAATGAAAAAGGCGGAGGTGAAGTTTGAAACGATCCAGACCGAAATAGAACAAGAGCATGGCGAAGAGGAGGCGGACTCGGTAATTGACCATCCGGCCTGCAATTCATTGCTGAACTTCTTCATTCCCATTCTTTCCACTGTCTTAATGGTTCCGGTTGTTCTGTATATTACCGGCGACGGACAATTCTCAAAAGGCAGCGGCTCGATGTCGGTCTACTCCGGCGTTATGTTTGGTACCATCGTCTCTTTTATCTGGTTCCGCGCGCGCGGTATTCTGAACGTTGAGAACTTTTTCAAAGAGCTGTATATCGGCTACGCCAGCATGGTTAAAATTAGCTCAATCATGATCCTGGCTTTCCTGATGGGGCATATTTCAGCGGAGCTGAATACCGGGCAGTATATCGCCTCCATTACCTCCGGCGTTATTCCATCCGGTTTCGCGATCGGCTTTATCTTTCTGATTGCCGCGGTGATGTCGCTGGCCACGGGCACCTCATGGGGGACCTTCGCCATTATGATTCCGATTGGCGTTCAGCTGGGCGTCTCAATAGGTATCGACCCGCACTTTATGATCGGCGCGGCGATTTCCGGCTCAATTTTTGGCGACATGACTTCCCCTATCTCCAGCGATGCCATCGTGGCCTCGATGGCGACCAGCTGCGACCATATTGAGCATATTCGTACCCAAATGCCTTATGCGCTGGTGACGGGTAGCCTGGCGCTCGTTGTTTATTTAATTGTCGGTTTTACGCTTTAACCTACAGATTTAAGGACGCAGGGCGCGCAGGGAGGCGCCCGACCGGTAAAATGGGCGTGTTAAAGGCGTTTTTATGTCCGTCCCTGGAGAGAGGCAGGTAAAAAAACCGGCAGAGCTGCCGGTTTCGTCGTTAGATCTTACAGGCGTCGCCGCAGTCATCGTCGGCAACAACGGCCTGCGCTTTTTTATCGGCCTCTTCAAGGCGCTCAGCGTTGCGCTCTTGCGCTTCTTCCAGCCCGCTAAAGACGAGGTTATCGAGATCAATTTCCATACGTTACCCACTTAAGTTCAGTTTTGACCGTGAGCAAGTATAGGCAAAACGCCGGGGGGATGCACCCGGTGTGAACCCGTGTAGCACATAGCGATAAGTGCGGGTGTGTTATTGCGTGCTGTCGGGAGCGAGCGCGGGTCGGGATCCTACTAATAATAATAGTTGAAAGCATGTTTTATAACCTGCCGGCGATTATTATAGTCGCGATCAAATTATTTATTAAACGAATCGACAACGAGCGCTGGGTTAGACATTGACTTGTATAAAATATGCTAATATTGACCGGCTTATGGATGTATCTATGGATTATGGTCAATGGTCTCGACAACAGCAGTAGCCGCTATCAAAGAATGGCGGAAAACTAATAAATTTATTTGTCACGTTAAACTCAACTATAAAAAGGTATTGCGGAAATGCAGAGAAATATCTTTAATAGGAGGAAAATATAAGGAATATCAGACGTTATGTGAAAATTACGCTTGCGCAAAACTAACAGGAGCAACCGAGGGGCTGGTTAACTTTGAAGATAAACCCTTTAAGGCCTATTTAAATAAAAAGATGTCAAAAAGAGCGAAGCTCAATATTGCTCATGGCGCTTTGAATTTTATAGAGAAAACCTTTCTTCACGAGGCGTTGCCGCAGCTGTACGATATGAAAGCATTTGGTCGTTCGCTAATCACTATTGCGCTGAAAAACGGTACCTGCATTGATGTGAAGCTGCTGGCATCGCCTTTTCAGGAGGAGGGGGAGCTGATGCTATTAATGTTCCTGGGTGATAAACGCGTCTACAGTATCTGTTTTTCCTGCACCGAAGATGGCCGGGCCTGGATTGGCGGCATCCAGGGTGGGAAAGACATTGATAATGAAGAAGTGAAAGCGCTGACCAAGGAGCTTTACGGCATCCGACCTAAGAACTTAATTATCACGCTGCTGTACGGTTTTTTGTCGCATTTCAATATCAAGGAGATCTATGCGATCGACAGCCATTACCATGTTAAAAGCGACAGAGTAAAAACCAGCTATTCTGAGCTTTGGCTGGAAATTGGCGGTGAGAAGCATCGTCGCGGCTGGTATAAATTACCGGCGAACGAGATAAAGAAAAGCCTGGAAGAGGTTAAAAGCAAGCACCGGAGCCAGTTTATCAAGCGAGAAGGCTTGAAAGAGCTGGCCCAGCTGGATATGGCCGCCGCGCTACGCGACATTAGCGTGGATCGTCACTGCTGATTATCCTCGTTTCGCATTTGCCGGTGGGCAGGGGGCTGCCCACCGGCAATGGCGGAGTCAACGCAAGCTGAATGCGGCCGGCGCCTTCATCGCGGTGGCCGCTCGGCGAAAGACGTTATTCACTAAGCTTTAGGCTGGGAGGCAGTTGATTCATCGTCACCAGAATCCCTCGATGGAGCTGAATAGCGCCCAGCTGTTTTAATTTGGCCAGGGTTCTCATGACCCCACTGCGCGACAAGAAGGTTCTCGACAGAATATAATTGGCGGCGGTGATTTTATTTTTGATCGCTTCCGGTTCATTATTTAATTCTATAAGCTGATGAACGATGATTTCATAACAGGAAAGTTTAGAAACCTTAAAGCAGTGGGCGTAGACTTTGGCCGACGAATATTCCAGAAGTCGTGAGACATTTTCCCATAATTGCTGTTCGGCGATGATCTTATGCGCCTCGTTAATTGATATCAGGCCAATAGAAGATGTTTCCTGGGTGCGCAGGTAAATATGCCGAGAATAACGTAGCTGACTATTCATGCCAAAGATGAATGGACTCGTTTCGGAGTTGATGATGAGTCCATCGTTGTTGCGATATAAAGACATCGTGCCACGGAACAAAACCAAGCATTGATGCTGGTTTTCTTTTACTATGCCGATGTTTCGTCTCCCATCCATTAACATTTGGTTACATTTGGGTGCCAGGCAGCGAATGAGTTTATCAATGTCGTCTATGGGTTTGGTGATGGTCCGGAGCAGATCTGTGTCATGTTGCACACGAGGGATTGTTTCCATGCTTATGATTTCCTTATAAAAAAGAGAACTCCCAAAAAACAGCAAACTGTAGCCAAAACATTATCGATGACGCTGAGGGGGCGAATAAACCCCCAATGAGTCTACACATAGACTTAAAAAAACTTGCCGCCTCATCAGACTTAAGATAAATATTAATAGCATAAGCTTATAAATCTCCTTATTTACATAACAGCTAAATCTATTTGGTTTTAATTTTATCGATGTGGCATTTGGGCTATTCCTGATATTTGATATTATTGGGCGGTAGCGTTTATGACTATTAACAGTGTTCAGGACTTGCAGTTATCAAGGATTGCTCGACAGTGGATTGCCAGTAGCCATGAGCAGAGTCAATACAGGAGCCGAATCTCAGGGGCTCCATTGAAGAAACCGTCAGGTTGGCTATGAAAAAACGAAAATATTTAAGTAAAAAAGAGGTGCAGGCATTAATTGATGCTTCGCAGCAGCAGGATGGCTCGCTGCGTGATTATTGCATGCTCCTCATGTGTTTTATTCACGGACTGCGCGTAAGTGAATTACGTTTTTTAAAAGTGAGCGATATTGATTTATCCAGCCAGCGGATCGCCATTCGGCGTTTAAAAAATGGCTTTTCAACTATTCATCCTCTTCAGCCCCGTGAACAGCTGGCGTTAAGCCAGTGGCTGGTTAAGCGCACGAGCTGTTTAAACGCCGATCTTCCCTGGCTGTTCCTGTCGCGAAAAGGCACTCCGCTTTCCCGACAGCACATTCACGTTATGATGCGAAATTATGGCGTGCAGGCCGGCATTGCCGTTCCGGTACACCCGCATATGCTGCGCCACGCCTGCGGTTATGCGCTTGCGGAAGAGGGCGTTGATACACGCCTGATTCAGGATTATCTCGGCCATCGCAATATCCAGCATACCGTCTTGTATACGGCGAGCAATCCGGCGCGCTTTAGCTCGATTACCCTCTGAAGCCGGAGTATCTGGCTCGATAAGAGCCAGATACCCTTTAGTTATAGGTAAAGTTCATAACGACCATCGCGCTGATATGACCCGCGGTGGCGTCCCCTGCGACGCTAAATACGCGCGCGCGCATATCGAATATGGCCTGACGGTTATTATCGACGTCGACGGCAATAGATTTTCCGCTGCCTGCATTAATTGAACCGGTTATACGCTGAAGTTCTATCGCGACATTGCGTGAACTGTCCGGGCTGCTCACGTTGGCATATAAATCAGGGTCAGCTCCGTCGACAGGGCCTGTAAAGTGAGCGGTAACGCTTGATGTTCCTACAGGGCAGTGGCTCAGCGTGACGTAAAATTCTTTCCACTCGGAGTAAGAGTTGGCCGCGCTAAGCCGGCGGCTGGGAATATTTTGTCCGAGATCGATATTATAAATACCGTTGTTTTCGACGGTGCAGGAAGACGCAACAATATCGCCGTTGATATAAAGAGTGACATCCGCAGCATAAGCGGGTAATGACGACGAAATCGCCGTAAATAACGTTATGACGGCCGGGCTGGCGATAATTCTCATTATCGACTCCTTAAGTAAGCAGTGAGAAACGAGAGCGGGATAAACTCAGTTGTACATCATCGTTAAGGTGGCCACCGCGTTGGCGTGGCCGGGATGGATCTCCGGCGTGTTCTGGTAATAGCGAAAGGTGAGCGGCAGGGTTATCGATGCGCCAGCCTCAGGGATGGTGCCGACCGGGAAAAAACGATCGAACTGGACGGGCGAGCCGTTATAAAGCACCTGAACGCCGACCCCCTGGGCTACGCCGGTTTCATTGCTTAAGGCCACTACGCCGAGCGTCGGGGAGAGATAACCTTGACTGCTTATTGACGTATTCACGGCGACCTTATCGTCGCACCGCACCGGAATTGACAAACTCTGCTCGCCGCTGGTGCTGCCCGGACCAGAGAATTGGCCCACCGGAACAGCACCCATGTTGACAGTTAACGTCGAGGGGACGGTGCAGCTTACCGCTTTATAAACAATATCTCCGGCATAGCCGATATAGTTTTGCTGCCCCTGGCTGCCGATGCCCAGACCGGTATCATAGACCCCCATACCAAATTTGGTTTGCGCGACATCGAGAGTGCCGCTCGTTGCCGTATCCCCCGTTTTTACCAGCGTTAGTGTGACCGTATATCCAAAGGTCATGCTGGCGTCGCGGGAGATATACCCCAGCGCCTGCGCGCGCGTATCGCAATCGCTGCCGATACCACTCACCCTTTGGCCGGCGCTATTTTGCAGCGCAATACCGATGCCTTCGACGCCGGTTTCATAGACCCCCGGAAACCCCGCGACTTCTTCGCCGCTGCCGTAATAGCAGGCGATAATGGGGTGCCCCGGGGTGACATCCGCCCAACCGCTGCGGCCTTTGCAGTTTCCGTTAAAGGTGAAGACCCGCTGCGTGCCGGGAATATCGCTGCCTACCGGCAGCGCCCGCGATACCGCGATCTGCGCGAGCTGCTGGGTAAACGGCGTGGGCGGAGAACTGGGACAATAGTTGTTCTCCGCGTGGGCAGCGCTGGCGATCAGAGTAACCAGCATAAGGGGGACGTTGACTCGTTTCATATCGTCATGCTCCTGCTATAAACACTGTGCATTAAGGTTGATGATCCCGCTGGCGCTTTGCGTCAGGCTGTAATTCACTCTGCACCGGCCATCAGGGTCGTGACTCCAGCTAACCTCCAACTGACCCGCGTCTTTTAGCCCCGTCAGATAAACCTGTCCTCCATCGCCTACGATGAAGCTTTTTGGCGTCGGGGAGGCGGGATCGATAACCGTTGCGCCGAACGGTACCGACGCGCCGTTGCGTTTTCTCAGGGTCATCAGGACCCGTTTACCGAGGCTGGTTTCATAGCTGGCCTTCACCAGCGCGCCGCGCGTGGGGATGACCGTCTGCGTTGCCAGCGCCAGTTCGGCATCATCGGCCAGGGTTTCGGTATTCAGCGTGAGATCGTTTTTGCGATAGGGGCTGAGGTAGGGGACGACGGTATAGCCGAAGCGATCGGTTTTGACGCCTGACTGCCCAAGCACCGCTACGTTTTGTGCGCCGGGCGCGGCGATCAGCGCCATCGTTTCGCCGAGGGGCTGGCTAAAGGTGAGGCCGTTGCGATGCGCCACGATCCCGCCCTGCAAGCCATAGTTAACGCGTTCGCTGTAGCGATCGCGGGCGTAGCCGACGAGGGTCTCGGCGTAAGAGGCGCGCCAGTCGGCATTAATCCCGCTATTGCTTCCCTGGCCCTGAGAACCATAGCCCTGCATGACGCTCCAGCTCAGATTGTTATCGGCCAATAAGGTACCGCCCAGGCTCAGATTATTGGTGGTATTCCCCTGCTTACTGGTATTCATCATGTAGCTGACGTAGGTGGGATGGCCGCCGAATAATTTCTCCAGAGGAATACTCATGGTGAGCGCAAACAGCCCATCGCGGTCGTAGATGCGCCCGGAGCGCTGGCCGTAGCGTTCCGCAGAGTGAATGTTATAGCTGTAGCTCAGACCGAAACTGATGCCTTTATACGAACCGTTGTAGCTCGCGCTATATGACTCCATGCGTTTGTTTGTATCCCAATAGTCTTCCACGATGGCGCTAAGCGCGAGGTTGCCTGGTATCTGAAACAGGTTCTGGCTGACGGTTAACTCGGCGCGGTTGCGCCTGCGTTCCGGCATCACGTAGCGCCGCCCATCGCGCCAGGTATTAAGAACGTCCTGCATATCCCAGTAGCCGCTGGTGGCATAGCGATAGCCCGCGAAGGTGAAGTTAGTCCCGGTCTGCACCAGGTTTTTGCTGTAGCGAATACGCCAGGATTGGCCTTCTTCTCGCGGTCGATTTTTTTGCTGCGACCAGGCCTGGGTGATATCGGTGGATAGGGCGCCAATGGAGCCCAGGTTTTTACCTATGCCCAACGCTAACGCCTGGTATCTGTTACTGAACTGGCCGCCGCCGTATACGGTGTAGCCGGCGGGAAGGCCATAAATCGCCGTGCCGGCGGCCAGCGGGGCTTTATCGATGCCGTTGTCATAGGCGCGGTAAACGCCGGTGGTCATGGCGTATTTTAACCGGCCTTCGCGCTGCAGCACCGGGACCGAGGCGTAGGGCACCACGAGGAATTGTTCGCTGCCGTCAGACTCTTTGATGGTGACGTACAGATCCCCGGAACCGCCGGTGGGGTACATATCGGTGATTTCGAAGCTGCCGGGCGAAACGTAGGTCTGATAAATGATGTATCCGTTTTGTCGGATCGTGACCTGGGCATGGGTACGGGCGATCCCCCGCACTACGGGGGCATAGCCGCGCAGGCTCTCCGGCAGCATATCGTCGTCAGACGCCAGCTGGCCGCCGCGAAACGGAATACTGTCGAAAATATCGGAAGGCGTGGTGCTATCGCCCAGCGTCAGCCGGCTCTTCAGCGAGCGTATATCGCGCTGGGCGTAGGTATAAACGGTATCCCATTTTGTTGAGGTGCCGCTTTCACCGTTCTGGCTGTTGCGGTTCCAGGTGGTGTAATTACGCAATCGCCAGGGACCGATATTAAGACCGGGGCGTAAATTAATGTACTGCGCGTTTCCGCCGCCGCCGCCGCCTTTTTTGTCCCGGTTGTTGGCGCCGCTGACGCTGTAATTGACCAGCGCCGCCGGAATGCCGTCATCCCACCGCGCCGGATCGACCCAGCCGCGCGCGGCGTTGGTAAGGGAAGATTGGGGAAAACTTAACAGCAGCTGCTGGTGCGAGAAACGAAAGTCGGCGCTGGCCTGAGGAATCGCCGACAGCCTTGCGCAGCTGGCATCGGGCTGGCCTAACGTCGGATAACGCTGGATCATGACGCCCCATGAGGCCAAATCGTTCAGGGACAGGCAGGGCTGTAATGTGTTCTGTCCCTGCGCGTTTTGCTGTATGCGGAACTCAACGTCCCGGGTATCCACCTTGCTGTCATTGACATAAATATCCACCCTGTAGCGTCCGGGCTGCTGCCCGCCATGCTCCTCGAAGGCGGAGAGATCGGTGGTGGCCAGCCCGCCTGCGCCGGTTTCCAGATGGGCGGGGTTGAACCGTTCCCGGGCGTTAGCTGAGGGGCTTATCCCCACAATCAGGGCAATCTGGGTGGCGATAAGGTAAGCTAAATTCAAGGGCGAGTCGCTTGAGGTTCTTTTGTTCATCCTGAAATGCTCCTTAGCTGACGGCAAATCGCCGCAGCGCAAACCGTCGGCAGCGGCGGGTTAGCGAACCTGCGTGTGGCTTTTTCCCACGCCGCCAAAGTCGCTAATGATTTTCCATGACACCAGGCCGGTCACCTTGCCAGGGGTAGCAAACGTGGCTGAGCTCATTGGTGCGACAAAGGTGGCTTCGGTAATGGGATGATTGCCCACCGTGACCTCGTTGAAATTCATGTAAAACGGCGTCGGATTCGATACCGTTAGCCTGCTGCCCGTCAGGCTCCATTTCAGCTTATGGGTCACCTCTTCCGGGATACCCTTCAGCGTTTTGGGACGATAAATAAGCTTGAGGCGCGTTCTTACGGCGATTTGCAACGTGTTCGCGTCTTCCGGGGCGGTATTTGTCGGAATAGCTTTGACGTTTAGCCAATAAAGCGACTCGCGATCGGTAGGGAGCTGGCCGCCGGTATTGACGATCCGCAGCAGGTTTTGCTGATTGCCGTCGAGGCGGAACAGCGGCGGGGTAATAATAAACGGCGGCCTGGCCGGATCGTTATTGCGCGGCTCCACCCACGACTGGATCAGATATGGGCCGGTATCCGAATTGCTGACGCTTAAAGAGGCCTCTTTTTTGCCGCCGTCAAAAATCAGTCGCGTGCCGCCAATTGTGACGCCGCCGCTTTCTGTCGCCGCCGCTAATTCGCTCGCCAGCACCAGGAGGAGAAGGGGAAATATTCTATATCCTTTATGCATGATAGCTATTGACTCCACAAATACGAAAAGGGACGGACCGGCCGCTGCCGGTCCGCGGAAATAACGCCAGCGCAACAGAAATACGCCGACGAAATATCCGTTAGTTGTAATTGAGGGTAAATGTGCTGGTAGAGTTAGCGAACCCTGCGTTTACGGTGCTTGATGTCGCATAATAGCGGGCGACGAAAGCGAGACTATTTCCGCCCGGCTGCAGCGGGTAAGCGGACGAGGCGGTATATAATGGAACGACGACGTTTTTATTATCCATTAACTGGATCCCGACGCCCTGTGCCACGCCAGGCTCTTGGGTGAGCGCCAGAATAGTGCCGACGCTGCTATCCGCCGTGCCGTCGAATTTTACCGTGGCCGACTTAGCGGATTTCGGGCAATCTTTCAGGGCAATAATAAATTTGGTCGCCGAGGCCGTGGAGCCCGCGCCGTTGAAGGCTTTGTTGGAGACATTCCCCATCATAACCGACAGCGGGTTGGTCATATTATTGATCACGGTACAGGCGCTATCGGTGATGGAGCCGTAAAAATTAATACGGCCATCATCCGCGAATACGGAGGCGGACATGACACCGGCTAACAGACCAACAGCAATAAGACTCTTGTTCATAAGGTAGTCCTTATATGCAATATAGAAAGGTAATAGCTTCACAGAAATAAATTTCTCATGAGCCTTTATTAATCTGATAGCCAGATGTCGTGCTGAAATAGATTCAGTGACGCTGAGGTTTATTTCTGCAGAAGACATTTTGTATCAAAGTGTCATGTTTAGTTTTATCTATTTTGTTTGTTGATTTTTTAGATGTAGATGCCAAGGATGGCGATTTTTGCAATATTAAAAACCATAAATTCAGGATTGGATGGTAAATAATCTGGTGTTTCGGAGGGTGACGTCTGAGGTTTGGGGTTGCTGGAAAATGCGCGTTAGATTCTAATCTATTGATAATTAATGTTTTTAATTTTTCGAGATGCGAAAAACCTTACGGGTTGACAGGTTATTAGCGATTTATTATGTTAGTGACAATCTGATACATTATGTCAAGTAAGAAATATATTGGTTATCGCGTCACCATATATTTTTAAATCTTGCAGCATTGCTCGCAGTATAAAGCACCGTATGCTGAATATTTCTGTGACCGAGATAATCCTGAATTAGCCGGGTATCCATGCCCTTATCGGCCAGCGAAAAACCGCAGGCGTGGCGCAGCATATGCGGATGGGCCGCAATCCTTAAACCCGCACTTTGGCTATAGTGGCTAATCAATACGTGGATCCGCTGACGCGATAGCGGCGTTCCTTTTTGCGAAAGAAATAGCCAGTCGCTGTCGCTGTTGCGATAGTTTTTACGCACCGACAGCCATTCACGGATAAACGTCATCTCGCTGGAAAAGAGAGGATGCGTTGTGGAAAACCCATTTTTAAGCCGTTTGACGTAAATTGAGTGGTTATGCAAGTCAAGGTCAGATAGCCGCCAGTGGCGAATTTCGCTGACGCGGCAGCCGTGAATGAAGCACATCCAGATTAAACAACGATCCCTCTCCGGGTTCGCTCCCTTATACGCCTCGTTGATGATTTTTTTTATCTCAGTTTCGGTGAGATATTTTCGTTTATTCATGTTTACTCTCCTGAACAGCCATGAAATTTTTCCCCTTCAGGTGTCAAGGCGAATGGCTTCGCCCGATGTAAGCGGTCAAATGAACGCGCCGGGTATGATTAAACAGCGGGGGGAGGATAGCAAGACGATCGGACTGATTCGCCTGGATCGAAACGCGCTTAACAGCGGATGCAACGCGGGCTTTGCGGCTTTCGTTATAACCCATCATTCGTTCAACTTACTTTTATAAATTAAAAAATTTTAAACATTTAATGCCTGATAGTTTTACATTATTTTTACAAATACATATAATTCCTTACGTTCTTCGCTCTGTCCGAGAGCGTCCAACCAACATGATATGCGGTATGCGCTTTTATTGGTCTGATAACGCGCTGTTTATATGAGATGTTTTGGTTTTTTCGACTGACGTCGTATGGGATGAAATATGGACGAACAACAAGGTAGCGGTAGGGGCCTGTTCTTTACCGTTTACCGGGTACTTTTTGCATTACTGAGCTTTGGCACTGGACTCTTTTTCACTATCTGGGGGGGCAAACTCCTCTCTCTCGGCGGCAGCGCCTGGTATCTGTTAGCCGGTCTCGCTTATCTGCTTATCGCCGTCGGCTATCTTGTCCGCAGCCGCTATGTCCTGCCTTTTGCCATTCTGACTTTCCTGTTGACCCTTTGCTGGGCGCTGTATGAAGTGCAGCTCAGCTATTGGGGCCTGATCCCCCGGCTGGTCGTTCCCGCGCTGATGCTGATGCTGGCGCTGTGGCTGGCGGCGACGCTGCCGATCCCGCCTGCGCGCAGACGCTACGCCAACTGGAGCGCCTCGGCGATTTTTCTCCTGCTGCTGGCGACGCTGGTTTCCGCCTTCTACCCGCACGGCGGTATTCATCACGGCGTGGTGAAAGCGAGCGACGACAGCACGCCGACCCTGGCTGCCAAAAGCGATAACTGGGCGTTCTTCGGCCGCGATGCCTCCGGCACCCGTTTTGCGCCGTACGATGAGATCACGCCGCAAAACGTCAAAAACCTGAAAGTCGCCTGGACGTATCACACCGGCCGCCGGCTAACCGGCGCCGGGATTGGCGTCGATGAAAATACCCCGCTGCAAATTGGCGACACGCTGTACTCCTGTACGCCGCTGAACGTGGTTACGGCGCTGGATGCGGATACCGGGAAAGCGCGCTGGCGTTTTGACCCGCACGCAAGTACCGCCGAACACGTCACCTGTCGCGGGGTCGGCTATTACGATGTACAAAGCGATGATTCGCTGAGCGCAGAAGAGAAGGCCAGCCCGGCGCTGCAGCAGTGCCCGCAGCGTATCCTGGTGTCTACCGTCGACGCCCGTTTGATCGCCCTGAACGCCAAAACCGGCGAACTGTGCGATGACTTCGGCGATCACGGTAGCGTCGATCTGAAACAGGGTATGGACAATACCGAAAACAGCAAACGCTACCACCCGACCTCAACGCCGGTGATTATGGGGCATATTGCGGTGCTCGGCGGCTGGGTGCGCGATATCGTGCACGGTGAACCGTCCGGGGTGGTACGCGCGTTTGACGTACGTAACGGAAACGTGGTGTGGGCGTGGGACGTCGGCCAGCCGGAAAACGTTACCGACCCGGTAAAAGGTCGCGTCTATACCCTCGAAACGCCGAACGTCTGGACGGTGCCGGGCTTTGACAAAGAGCTGAACCTGATTTATCTGCCGACCGGTAACGGTCCGCCGGACTACTGGGGCGGCGATCGCAACGCGGCCAAAGAGAAATACGGATCTTCCGTGGTGGCGGTGGACGCCAGCAGCGGCGAGACGAAGTGGGTCTTCCAGACCGTGCATCATGATATCTGGGACTATGACCTGCCGTCGCAGCCGGTACTGTTCCATATGAAAAACGAGCGGGGCGAAGAGGTTCCGGTTCTGATCCAGACCACCAAAACCGGGCAGATTTACGTACTCGACCGGCGTACCGGTAAGCCGGTGACCCGCGTGGAAGAGCAGCCTGTCGCCCATGACGGCGCGGAAGGCGAGCATCTCTCCGCCACCCAACCTTTCTCCACGGGCATGCCGCAGCTGGGCGTCGAGCCGCTCACCGAGAAATCGATGTGGGGCGTGACGCCGTTCGATCAGCTGATGTGCCGTATCGACTTCAAAGCGTCGACTTATCTTGGCATGTACACGCCGCCGTCAGAGAAGCCGTACATCGAGTGGCCAAGCCTGCTGGGCGGCATGAACTGGGGCGGTATCACTATCGATGAGCGCACAGGAACGCTGTTCGTCAACGATATGCGGATGCCGTTGAGAATGTCGCTGGTGCGCAAAGAGGATATGGCGAAATATAAAGTCTCCACCGACGAGGTGCCCGGCTTTATGGGAACCGTGCGGCCGCAAATTGCCGGGCCATACGGCGGCGTGCGGATCGATATTTTGCAGTCGGCGCTGGGCGTTCCCTGTAATACCCCGCCGTTTGGCACCATGAGCGCCATTGACCTCAACACTCGCCAGCTGTTGTGGCAGGTGCCGATGGGGTCGGTGGAGGATACCGGTCCGCTGGGGCTGAAAACGCACATGCATATCCCGCTGGGTATGCCGACGCTGGGCGGCCCGACGTCAACCGCTTCCGGACTGGTGTTCTTCGCGGGAACTCAGGATAACTACCTGCGCGCGCTGGATTCCGCCACCGGTAAAGAGCTGTGGCGCGCTCGTCTGCCGGTTGGGGCAGTGGCGGCGCCGCTGATCTATAAATCACCGAAAAGCGGTAAAGAGTACGTGGTGATCTCCGCCGGGGGCGCCAGCCACTCGCCGGACGTGGGCGATGATATTATTGCCTTCGCGCTGGAAGAGTAGCCGCAGCCGTTTCGCTCTTGCGCAAGTAACCGCCCCCTGTGGGCGGTTTTTTTATGGTCCGAAGGCTGGCCGGCGCTAAACCGCGTGACAGGCGACGTGGTGGCCGTCGGCGACCTCCCTTAATAGTGGAATATCGCGACGGCAGCGGTCGCTGGCCTGCGGGCAGCGGGAGGAAAAGCGACAGCCGGAAGGCGGCCGGGACGGGTCGGGAATTTCACCTTGTACCACCGCGACCGGCTCGCTGTCCGGATCGAGGGTCGGTACCGCCGCCAGCAGCGCCCGGGTGTAGGGATGCAAAGGCCGGCTGAATAGCGCATCGCGGCTGGCGGTCTCCACCAGTTGCCCGAGATACATCACCGCCACGTCATCGCAGAGATGTTCTACCACCCCGAGATCGTGGGAGATAAACAAAAACGTCACCCCATGATCGTCGCGCAGATCGGAAAACAGATTAATAATCTGCGCCTGAATCGACACATCGAGGGCCGAAATCGGCTCATCGGCAATAATAAAATCCGGGTTTAAGATCAGCGCCCGGGCAATGCCGATGCGCTGACGCTGGCCGCCGGAAAATTCGTGCGGGAAGCGGTTGTAATGCTGCGGCGCCAGCCCGCAGATGCGCATCACCTCAAGGGTTTTATCATACAGCTCCGCCCGGCGACAGAGCTTGTGCTCCAGCATCGCCTCGCCAATAGCGTCGCCGATGCGAATGCGCGGGTTTAACGAACTGTAAGGGTCCTGAAACACCAGCTGGATTTTAGGCCGCAGCGCGCGCATTGCCCGCGGCGGCAGTTCGGCAAGTTCCTGACCGCGAAACTTGACGCTGCCGGCGGTCTTCTCATACAGCCCCAGCAGCGTGCGGCCAACGGTGGTTTTCCCGCTGCCGGATTCGCCCACCAGGCCAAAAATCGTTCCCCGGCGAATCTTAAAGCTCACGCCATCCACCGCCCGCAGTACGCCGGTCTGCTGACCGAACAGCCCATCGCGCAGCGGGAAGTGTTTTTTCAGCCCATCCACTTCAATCACGTATTCATGACTCATGTCACGGACTCCGAAAGTTCACTGTAAAAGCAGGCGGCCTGCCGGTCTTGCCCTGACAGCGGCGGAATGCTCTGTCGGCAGCGCGCGGTGGCTTTTGCGCAGCGCTCGGCAAAGGCGCATCCGGCGGGAAGGGCGGCGAGGTCCGGCACCTGGCCGGGGATTGAATAGAGGCGTCGGCGCCGCGCCCCCGGCACCGGCCGCGAGGCAATCAGCCCCTGGGTATAGGGATGCTGCGGGTGACGCAGAATCGCGGCGGTCGCGCCCTGCTCGACGATACGCCCGGCGTACATCACCACAACGTGCTCGGCCATCTGCGCGATAACCCCGAGATCGTGGGTAATCAGCATCATCGCCATCCGGTTGGCCCGCGCCTGGTCGCGCAGCAGGCGCAGGATCTGCGCCTGCACGGTGACGTCCAGGGCGGTTGTCGGCTCATCGGCAATCAGCAGCTTCGGCTGGCAGCTCAGCGCCATGGCAATCATCACCCGCTGCAGCATGCCGCCGGAAAGCTGATGCGGATAGCTGGCCATCAGGCTATCCGCGCGCGCCAGCCCGACATCCGTCAGGCGCTGGGTAGCGTGCTGCCATGCGGCCTTCGGCGGCTCGCCGCGGTGGCGAATCAGCGGTTCGCAGAGCTGCTCGCCGACGGTGAGTACCGGATTCAGGGCGGTCATCGGCTCCTGAAAAATCATCGCCAGCTGATTGCCGCGCAGGTCGGCCATACGGGCGTTTTTCAGCCGCAGCAGGTCCTGGCCCTCAAAAAGAATTTCCCCGCCGTCAATGCGCGCCGCCTGCGGTGGCAGCAGACCCATTAACGACATGGCGGTGACGCTTTTGCCGCAGCCGGATTCGCCGACCACGCCAACAGTCTGCCCGGCGCGAATAGTGAACGACACATCCTGTACCGCGCGTACCCGGTTTTTGTCGGCGGCAAAAGAGACCGAAAGCTGATTAAAGGTGATTAATGCGCGACTCATTTCAGCCTCTGTTTCATTTTAGGGTCCATGGCGTCGCGCAGGCCGTCGCCCAGCACGTTAATGGCGATGACGGTGATAAAAATGGCGATCCCCGGCGGCATCCACAGCCAGGGCCGGCGCTGAAAGTCGATCAGGCTATTAGCGGCGTCCATCATATTGCCCCACGATGGCGTCGGCGGTACCACGCCAAGCCCGAGGTAGCTGAGCGCCGACTCGCTGAGGATGGCGTTCGCCACCGCCATGGTCGCCATGACCACCAGAATCGGTACCGTATTCGGCAGCAGATGACCAAACAGACGGCGTCGCGCCGACAGTCCCAGCACCTGGGTCGCCAGCATAAAGTCGCGCTCGCGCAGGGAGAGACACTGCCCGCGTACCAGACGCGCCAGCTTCGGCCACTCCAGCAGGCTCAGCATAATCACCACCATATAGATGCGTGAGTCCGGTGAGAAATCGAGCTCCGAGAGCATCGCGCCCGCGACAATCAGCAGCGGCAGGCCGGGGATAGTCATCACCAGATCGGCAAAACGCATAATAAGTTTATCGGTCAGGCCGCCGGCGTAGCCCGACAGCGCGCCGAGCAGATAGCCAAGGGTGACCGACAGCAGCATGGTCAGCAGGCCGATGATCAGCGAAATGCGCCCGGCCAGCAGCAGGCGGGTGTAAATATCGCGACCGAGAAAGTCGGTACCCAGCCAGTGTTCCGCGCCGGGCGGCCTGTTAATCATCAGCGCGTCGGTGGCATCGTCTTTCCACGGCGACCACAGCGGCCCCAGTATGCACCAGAGGGCCATTACGACCAGCAGCAGCAGGCACAGCATCGCCAGGCGATTGCGGCGCAGCGCCTGCCAGGCCTGACGCCAGGGGGATGGGGTCACCTGCGCCAGCGCCGGGATTTCCGCCTTGCGCAGGCGTCGGTTAGCAGAAAACAGAGAGCTGAGCATCAGGACCTCACGCGAATGCGCGGGTCGACCCACGCGTAAAGCACATCGGCAATCAGGTTGCCAAGAATGGTCAGCACCGCCAGAAACAGGGTGAAACCCATTAACACCGGGTAGTCGCGGGCGGCCAGCGAATCGATATGAATATGCCCGGCCCCCGGCCAGTTAAACACTTTTTCGGTGATGATCGCCCCGGAGAACAGCCCCGGCAGCTCGAAGCCGAGCAGGGTGATGATCGGCAGCAGGGCGTTACGCAGGGCGTGCTTGAGGATAACCGTGCGTTCGCGCAGCCCTTTCGCGCGGGCGGTGCGGATAAAATCCATTTTCACCACGTCGAGCATGCTGGCGCGAAAATAGCGGGTCAGGCTGCCCGCCTGGAGCATCACCAGCGCCAGTACCGGCAGCACCAGATGGGCGGCGACCTGCAGCACATACCCCCAGCCGCTGTCGTCGCTGCCGGTATTAGTCATGCCGCCCACCGGCAGCCAGTGCAGGTCGACGGCGAACCACTTGATGAGCAGCAGACATAGAAAAAAGGTCGGGAAAGACATGGCGGCGAACACCGCGACGCTCACCAGATGATCGAACGCAGAATTGGGCTTCAGCGCTGAGACCACGCCCACCGTCAGGCCAATTCCCCAGTAAAATACCAGCGCCACGCTGGCCAGCAGGAAAGAGTTCCAGATGTACTGGTTGAGCAGCTGGCTGACCGGGATCTGGTACTGCAGCGAAAACCCGAGATCGCCGCGCAGCAGCTGGCCGAGCCAGTGGATATAGCGGGTGAGCAGCGGCTGATCCAGGCCGTAAATGGCTTTCAGTTCGGCGGCGCGGGCGGCGGTGAGGGTGATATTGCCGTCGATAAAATCGCCCGGCGTTTTGGCAAACAGCATAAAGATAATAAAGGAGGCCAGCAGCAGCATCGGCAGCGTTTGCAGCAGCCGTCTCAGGATGAAATTTCTCATGACATTCTCACGTCAGCCGCCGGTCATCCCGGCGGCCGGGGATTTACTTAACGATTTCGACATCCGGCAGGCTGCCGGTCAGGCCGTTGTAGATATCCGGTTTGAAGCCGGTGACCCGGGCGCTGCTCGCCGAGAGAATTTCACGGTAGCCGAGAAGGATCACCGGCGGGTCCTGCGCCAGTACCTGATACAGCTGGTGGTAGATAGGCTTACGTTTCTCGACGTCGAGCACCGAGTTACCTTCGGTAATCAGCTTATCGACCTGCGGGTTGTTATAGCCGGACTCTTTCGCTTCCGCGCTGTAAAAATCCCACACGCCATCATGCGGGTCGTTAAGGGTGCTGGTGCTGAACGACGCCAGATCGTAATTACCCGACTTACGCTGCGCCATCAGGGCGTTGAAATCGACGACCTGCGGTTTTAACAGGACGCCAATCTGCTGCCAGTTCTCTTTGGCGATGGGGATCAGCGCATCGTTGAGCACTTTCTTGCTCACCAGCAGCGTTAACTCCAGGCGTTTGCCCTCTTTAACGCGGATACCGTCCGGCCCCGGTTTCCAGCCGGCTTCGTCAAGCAGCTTTTTCGCCTGCGCCGGGTCATAGTGATACGGGTTTACCCCGTCGGCGTTCCAGGCCCAGGAGATCGGCGCGATAGGCTCAATCGCCACCTTGCCGTAGCCCTGGTAGACCACATCAATCAGCTTCTGGCGGTCGAGGCCGTAAATCAGCGCCTGGCGTACCTTCACGTCCTTCAGCGCCGGGCGGCGGACGTTAAATTCCACCTGGCTGTAGTCGCTGGAGCCGTAAAGGTTGATGTTGGCAAAGCCGAGCATTTTCAGCTGTTCGATATCGTCAGGACGCGAGGTAAAGGCGTCGTAGTCGGTTTCGCCCGTCTGGAAGAGCTGGAAGTTGGTTGACGGGTTGGTCACGCGATAGATAAAGCGCGGGGTGGGCGGCGTACCGCGATAAAAATGGCTGTTGGCGTGGAAACGAATCTCCTGGCCGGGGATGTATTTGTCGTAAACGTAGGGACCGTTGCCCAGCGGTTTGCCGTGCAGGGTGCGCAGATAGTCGAGGTTGCCGCGCTGGTAGCCTTTGCCGTAATAGGCTTTGGAGAGTACCGGACCGCCAATTTTTGCCAGCGTCGTCGCGCCCGGCTGGGTGGTGGTCACCTGCAGCGTTAAGGGGTCAAGCACTTTCAGACCGCTGACGCTATCGGCTTTCGCCGCTTTGTACTCCGCGCCGCCGGCAATATTGGCGAGCGTGATATCGGTATCGCCGTCGTATTTCGGATCCAGCAGCACGGTAAGGGTAAAGGCGACATCGTCGGCGGTCAGCGGCGAACCGTCGCTAAAGGTCAGGTTGGGGCGCAGCTTGATGGTGTAGACCTTGTTATCCGGACTCACCGTCCAGCTTTCGGCGAGGCCCGGCACAAGATTGCCGTGGCTGTCCCAGTCGATCAGGCGAGAGAAAATCACGTTGGTGACGTTCTCATCCCAGCCGTTGACGAAGAAGTAGGGGTTAAAAATGCCCTGCGGCTCGGAGATGCCGGCCACGACGGTATCTTTGCGCAGCTTCGCGGCGGCGGGGATCTGGCTGGCATCGCTGGCCGGGGTGATCCCTTCTTTTAAAATGTCGTCGGCGATGGTGACCGAAGAAAACGCCACCGCGCCGCCGAGCAACGCGATTTTCAGAGCAAGCGCGAACCGCGTCTGTTTGGTTTTTAACCCGTGCAGTAGTCTGGACAAAAGTGCTCCCTCATCAAAGAATTGCGTAAAATATTTACAAATCATGACGAAAGATAAGAGGCGCACCGCGCACTGTCTAACACCGAAAAGCTATGGCTTATAGCGATTTAGCATTAGCAATAATTCAGCATTAATCTGTCATTTTTGCGCTAAGCGCCAGCATTCTCTGCTGTTTACGGGGTGAAGGGCTGCCATCCGGCCGCAATGCCGCGGTAAGCAGTATGTAGCGTGCGGCGATCGCGGGCAGCCCCGTGACGTAAGCCAAATGTTTATGGCGTCTGCCAGAGGGTCTCCGGCTCGGCGAACCCCTCTTCGACTCGGGCAAAGAAGCGGCTGGCGTGCAGGCCGTCAACAAAGGCGTGATTGAATTTGCCCGCCACCGGGATAATGCCGTTTTTCAGCTTGCCCCAGGTGAGGGCGGGCACCGCCGCGCCGACGTAATACTCCGCGTGAGTGATGGCGCTGAAATGCAGCCACGGCAGGCAGCTGGCGCAGAAGAAATTCTCGCCGTTGACGATAAGCGGCGCCGGCGCGGTATGTTTCGCCGCTTCAATGTTCGGCGTGGCGGCATGGCTGAAGGCGGCAAAATCGGCGGCGTTGTCGCACCAGACCTGGCGAAAGCCTTCCTGGGCGGTCATCACCGGCGTCATTACCGCCAGCTGGTCATATTCGATAATATCGTCGCCCAGCAGCCGCTGTTTCAGCTGCGGCACCCCGTTCGCCGCGCGAACCAGGGCGTAGAGCGCCAGCTGGAAAAACGAGACGCCGCGATCTTTCGCGCACTCATATAGCCGCTGCGCCTCGACAGGAACGCAGAGATTAAAGCTGGGGTTGGCAAAACCGCGATAAAAATCAAAATGATCTTTTCGCGGCCAGTTTTGTTTGTCGATTACGCGATAGTTGGCCACGGGCGTCTCCTGTTGAGTCAGTGCCTGATACTATGCGACGATTTCAATCAGGTTGCCATCGGGGTCTTTAATCACCGCTTCATAATAGCCATCGCCGGTGGTCCGCGGCGGCGAGACCAGAATCCCCTGCGCGGCGGCGCGGTTTGCCAGCGTATCGACCTTTTCAGCGCCGCCAACGGTAATCGCCAGGTGTACCCAGCCGGTGTGGTTGTTATCCGCCGTCTGCGCGACAAGCCCCGGCTTGGTCATCAGCTCAATGGCAATGCCGTCGCCAATCTTGACAAAAAAGGACTCAAAGCCCGGGTTGGTTTGGCTGCAGTACTTCTCATTAATCTCGCCGTCGAAGAAGGCCACCCAAAAGCGGGCCTGTTGCTCAAGCTGGCGGGTCCATAGGGCGATGTGGGCAATTTTCATAGCAAACCTCTTTATAGGGTGTATTGACAGTCAGGGTCTGAATGCACGATCATGCACTTTGTTGCTCGATAAAGATTTTATCAGGAGTTATTTGTGCTCGATTATGCTGCTTTTCCTAAACAACGACAAGCGCTTATTTGCCAGATCCTGCAGGAGAACGGCAGGGTGGTTTGCGCCGAACTCGCCAGCCGCCTTAACGTCTCCGAGCATACTATTCGCCGTGATTTACATGAACTTAGCCGCGAAGGGTACTGTAAAAAGGTCTACGGCGGCGCGGTGATGACCCTGCCGGAGGCGGGGGACTATAGCGAGCGCAAAGAGAAAAATACGGCGACAAAAAGCAGGATCGCGCAGAAGTGCGCAAAGCTGGTGAAGCCCGGCGGCTGCATTTTTATCGATACCGGCACCACCAACCTGGCGATGGCGGAAGCGCTGCCGGCGGAGCTGGCGTTAACGGTGGTCACGAATTCTCCCGAGATCGCTGCCGTACTGCTCAAAAAACCGCTGTATGACGTGGTGATGCTTGGCGGTCAAATCCAGCGGGCCAGCGGCGGCTGCGTGGGCGCCTCCGCCGTGGCGCAGATTCAGGGCATGCTCTTCGATCAGGGATTTATCGGCGGCTGCGCCATGGCGCCTGAGTCCGGTCTGACGGGCTTTGACTACGCCGACTGTGAATTTAAAAAAGCGGTGATAAAACAGTGCAGCGAAATCATCGTCGGCCTGACCTCGGATAAAATCCCGGCGGTGGCGCGCTTTGTGGTGGTCGAAAGCAGCGCCATTGACGTGCTGGTGGTCGAGGAGAATATCAGTCGCGAATATCGCGACGCGTTTAGCGAACACGATATTCGTATTTATACCGTTTAAACGGTTTGCTGGCCTACTTTGACAGCGAAGTGGCAATCAGGCGTAGGCCGAGCGCGCCCAGCACCGTGGCGGTGACGATATCGATCTTACGCTTCATGCGCAGGTAGACGCTGCGCGGACGCGCGGAAGAGAGCACCAGGGCCACCAGCGAATACCAGCTGACGTCAATCAGGAAGCTCATCAGCGGCACGATATAGTAAAAGGCCAGCGGGATACGCTCCGGCAGCAGGGCGGTAAAAATAGAGGCGAACACCAGCGCCGTTTTTGGGTTGCTGAGCTGGGTATAGAGGCCATCGCGGAAGGTTTTCAGCAGGGAATGTTCCGCCGCCATGCCGCCTGCCGCAAAATCCATCGGC
Source organism: Klebsiella sp. JN_Kp126 (assembly GCF_033843325.1). NCBI lineage: Bacteria > Pseudomonadati > Pseudomonadota > Gammaproteobacteria > Enterobacterales > Enterobacteriaceae > Klebsiella > Klebsiella sp. JN_Kp126. The sequence continues at coordinate 24,228 of NZ_JAWXQV010000045.1, forward strand.
TGCGCCGCGCCGCGGTAGATTTTATACCCCAGCCAGAGCAGATAGAGGCCGCCCGCGACCTTCAGGCCAATAAACATTTCCGGCACTGCCGTCAGCACTTTTTGCAGCCCCATCATGGCCATAATCGAAAAGATAGTCGCCCCCGTCCCGGTTCCCAGCGCGGTGACCAGACCATGCATCCTTGAGCGCGCAACGGCGTTGCGGGCCACGTAAATAAAGCTTGGGCCGGGGCTGATCACGCCCATGATGAGTACGGCGGCAATGGCCATCAGGCTGGATAAAAACATAAACGCTCCTGGTTGATGTTGAGCGCTAAAGTCGCATCCGGCTCCCGCTCATGATTGTTTCACCGTCAAAAAATAAACAATCTTTAGCGCGCTGTCACCCGACTTTACGGCGCGATGTTTCATCGCCTGTTCGAATAACGATTCCCATTTCGCGCGTCGGTGATAAACTGGCTAAATGTGATCTTTGTCATATCGTCATTAAAACAGAGAAAAGAGACACTGCTATGCAACATATCATTGAGGGCTTCCTCAACTTCCAGAAAGAGATTTTCCCGCAACGTAAAGAGCTCTTCCGCAGCCTGGCCTCCAGCCAAAATCCTAAAGCGCTGTTTATCTCTTGTTCCGATAGCCGCCTGGTGCCGGAGCTGGTGACCCAGCAGGAGCCGGGCCAGCTGTTTGTGATCCGTAATGCCGGGAATATCGTGCCCTCTTTCGGTCCTGAGCCGGGCGGGGTTTCCGCGACGATCGAGTATGCCGTCGTGGCCCTGGGTGTGACCGATATCGTCATTTGCGGCCACTCCAACTGCGGCGCGATGAAAGCCATCGCCACCTGCCAGTGCCTGGACCCCATGCCTGCCGTTTCCCACTGGCTGCGCTACTCCGATGCGGCGAAAGCCGTCGTGGAGAAGAAAACCTGGGCCAACGAGACCGATAAAGTCAACGGTATGGTGCAGGAAAACGTTATCGCCCAGCTGAACAATATTAAAACCCACCCGTCGGTTGCCGTGGGTCTGCGGGATAGCACGTTGCGTCTGCACGGCTGGTTCTACGATATTGAAAGCGGTGACATTCGCGCTCTGGATAAAAACAGCAAAACCTTTGTGTCGCTGTCGGAAAACCCTGACGTTTATTTCGAATAAACTTCTCTTTCAGGGCACGGAAGCCCTGAGATGCTCACCTCCTGCCATAAATTCCCTGTCTGCCATACTCATTACGGCTCCCTGAATGATTTCTTAAGGAGAAGTGATGATTAAGCTGTGCGCAACCTGCGGGACGTCCTACGATGATCGCGGCAACACCCTGAACCATTGTCGTATCTGTGAGGATGAACGCCAGTACGTCCCGGCCAGCGGGCAGGTCTGGATCAAGCCAGACGATCTGACCGAGACGCATACGAATACGTGGCAGCAGCATAACGATCGGCTGTTGAGCGTCAGGACGGTACCGAAATTTGCAATCGATCAGCGCGCGTTTCTGCTGCTAACGCCGCAGGGGAATATTCTCTGGGACTGCATCGCCAATCTTGATGCCGCCAGCAAAACGCTGATTACCGCCCTGGGCGGGATAAACGCGATCGCCATCTCCCATCCTCATTACTACACCACGATGCAGGACTGGGCCGACGCCTTTAATGCGCGAATTTATCTCCACGCCAGCGATCGCGAATGGATTATGCGCGATAGCCCGGCCATCACGCTATGGGAAGGAGATGCGCTGGAGATCCTCCCGGCGGTGCGGCTGCTGCGCCTGGGCGGCCATTTCGCCGGAGGAACCGTTCTGCACTGGGCGAAAGATGACGGTATTATGCTGGCGGGCGATATTATCCAGGTGACGCCGGGGGCGCGCGCTGTTTCGTTTATGTGGAGCTATCCCAATTTGCTGCCGTTGGCGGCCGCCAGCGTGGAGAAGATCGTTGAACGTCTGGGCGATACGCCTTTCGGGGCGCTGTACGGCGCCTTTAAGGGGCAGAACGTCCCCAAAAATGCCCGGCAGATCGTTCTGGACTCAGCGCAGAAATACCTCGCCTGTCTTAAGACGACGGCGCACCGCTGAGAGGCGCGCCGCCGCGCGGGATTTACAGCACGCCGTCGCCGCCGTCGGAGCACCATACCTGGCCGGAGGTGAAGGAGCAGGCATCAGAGGCAAGGGTAACGTACAGCGGCGCAATCTCTACCGGCTGCCCGGGACGCCCCAGCGGCGTATCGGCGCCGAACTGACGCACCTTCTCATCCGGCTGGCCGCCGCTTGACTGCAGCACCGTCCAGTAGGGACCGGGGGCGACCGCGTTTACCCGGATACCCTTCGGCCCCAGCTGTTTGGCCAGCGATTTCGTGAACGCCACCAGGCAGGCTTTGGTTTGCGCGTAGTCCAGCAGGATGGGGCTCGGCTTAAAGGCCTGGACGGATGAAGTATTAATAATCGCGCTGTGTTCTTTAAGATGTCGCAGGGCGGCTTTGGTGATCCAGAAGGCCGCATAAACGTTGGTTTTGAAGGTGGCGTCAAAGTCGGCGGTGGTGAGTTCTTCCAGTGATTGGCAATATTGCTGGCGTCCGGCGTTATTGACCAGAATATCCAGCCCGCCGAGTTCGCTGGCGGCCTGTTCCACCAGGGTTTCGCAGAAGGATTCGTCGCGCACATCTCCCGGAATCGCGACGGCTGTACGTCCTTCGGCCTGAATCAGGGCAATCACGGTTTCCGCATCGGACTCCTCTTCCGGCAGATAGTTTATCGCCACATCGGCGCCTTCGCGGGCGAAGGCGATCGCGACCGCGCGCCCAATCCCGGAATCGCCGCCGGTAATCAGGGCGCGTTTACCGGCGAGCCGACCGGAACCGACATAGCTCAGCTCACCGTGATCCGGCTGCGGCTTCATCTCTTCGGCAAGACCCGGAGGCGATTGCGGCTGGTCAACAAAGGGGGGACGGGGATACTTCGCGGTATTGTTAGCGTTGTCGCTCATACTGACCTCCTCGTGTTAAAAGAGTAAGCGTAGTTGCCTGGTCAGCCTGCCGTGGAATATTGAAGAATAATTGAACGGCTTCGCTGTTATAATTTTGGCGCTTTGATTCCTCTCCCATCGGTAATTTACTGATTGCCGGGAAACTTTTCAAAATGAGAGGCGCCAGCGGCGTTTGGCATTTTAGGATTATTCTATCGCAAGCCTGACGGTATATTTAGCGCCTTTTTAATGCTGCCCGGCGCGCATATTTACGCGGGCGGTGAAGTCGTAAAAAATATTTCCCGGGCGATTCATCAGGTACGGAACTTGTGAAAATGAACATCAGCAACCAGACTTATTAAGACAAGACAAAAATATGCCGGAGGTATGGTTGATGAAAAAATTACTGCCCGTTATTTTCTGTGCGCTGATGGCTCAGGGCGTTTATGCCGCGGACGACGGGGGATTTAAAAAAGATGCCGCTCCGCCGCCGCCGCATAAAATTGACGATGGCTACCGCGGGACGGAGGACGGGCGAATTATGACCGTGCGCCAGGCCCTGGAAATGCACGATGGGGCAACCATCTCATTACGCGGCAATCTTATCGAGCAGCACGGTAACGACCGCTACAGCTTTCGCGATAAAACCGACACCATCGCAGTGATTATCCCCGCCGCGGTTTTTGATGGCCGCGAAGTGAAGCCCGATCAGATGATCAGCATCAACGGCAGCCTCGATAAAAAAATGACGCCGCCGGTAGTGCGGGTGGACCGGATCCAGAAATAACCGCTCAAGCAGGAGGAATTGATGTCCGTACAGCATCCAGCCGACCCGGATAAGCGGGGCCGTCATCCGTCGAAAGAGGACCCGCGCGAGCAGGGGGAAGTGCCGCGTAAAAGAGACGACAGCGAAGATCATAAAAAAGATCCCTGGCATCCCCAGCCTGAAAAGCGTTAAAAATAGCCGCCCGTCAACGGGCGGCTATTTTTCTTTCCTAAAGATCGAGCGGGGATAAACGCCTGCGCGAGCGGCTTGCCGGCTGGGATATCGCTTTCGCTATCGCCGCGCCGATCTCCGCGCAGGCGGTGATACCCTGAACGAAAGGCTGATCGTGCATCAGCCAGGGAATGGCGGCGAACGCGATGCGCCCGCGTACTTCGGGCGGTTCCCGCAACGTATAGTCGTCTCCGACCTCAGGAATCTCTTCTCCGGTCGCCAGCAGCTGCTCCCTTAAATGCGGGAAGGGAAGATCTTTATTTTTCAGCGGCTTTTGCCCTCTGGCATCAATAAATACATCAAACGTATAGCGATTTTGTTCGCTGGTAATCACCGTTTTTTCCTGCTCTACCGCCATCTCATAGTCATGCCCTAAGGCGAGAATACTGATGACGCCCGCTTCGCGCAGCGCCAGCAGCCGGCGGATAGACTCTGAAGGAATGGCGGCATAGCAGTCGATAAAGACCCGCGCAAGACCATTTTTGAAACGCTCCCGGTCATGGTCATTAAGGTGAGGCACCATCGCCTGAACGGCTTCATGCAGCCGCAGGATCGCGTAGCGCCAGGGAACCGTATATCGCGCGCGTTTGTTGCGCTCAACCTCTTCAAGGTTATCCAGCGCCCAGTGGAACGGATTATGCTGCTGGCGTTTAGCAAACCACGCCTCGCTGAAGCTGTCGGCGTTAAGGCTGTGAAGGGCGATATTTTCGCTCCATAGGGGGTCGGCAAGCGTGATTTCCTGCGCCACCAGCTCAAAGACGCGATCGAGCAGACCGTCGCTGCCCGCGGCGATGGCTTGTTCCATCGCGCTTTCGCTGACGATGCTCAGCGGCTCCCAGGGAATGGGGCAGTAAAAATCCGCTTCCGGCAAAATGCCGGAGCGCGACATCAACGTGATGCTTAGCGCCTCGCTTGCCTTGTCCAGCCTGAAGGCGAGGGCGTCATCGTCGGACCCGATAAACCGACCGTGCTGGACGGCGACGGCCATCGCGGCGTCAATTCCGCTTAGCGAGGTGCCCATAATGCCCACCCGGCAGGGGGGAATGCTGGCCTCCATGAGGCCAGACCACGGGCTGGGAAACCAGGTGCGGGTCGACTCTTCTTCATCGGGCCAGACGTGTCCGGTGGCGATTACCGCGAGGTCAAAGGCTTCGGCGACCGGCTCATCCTCAACCCACAGTCTGACCCCTTCTTCGGTCGCCTGCAGGTCGCTGACCCGACAGGACTCATTGACCCGGATGCGAAAGCCCTGCTCCCTGGCCTCTCCGACCAGCGCAAGAAACTGGTCGCGAAAGTATTCACCCAGCAGGATGCGCGGTAAAAATTGACGATCGTGCAAAGCGTCATAATCCACGCCGTAGCGCGCAAGGCGCGTACGGCTCTGGGCTTTCAGCCAGTCGAGATAGCTGCTCTGAATGGGGGGGATTTCAATGCTGGCGATATTGGCCAGCATCTTGCGCGAATTCTCTTCATCGCTGTAGGGCATGCCCACGCCCGCTTCCTCGGCCTGCTCGTAAATTGACACATCCAGCGGCTCGCCCTGTTTGAGTAGTGAGAACAGGGTATAAATTCCGGTTGGACCTGCGCCGATAATGGCAATTTTCTTCATAATGACTGACCCGCCGTTGTTGTTATCACATTTGTTGTCGGTGGCCTTCCGCCAGTTGAAAAGCTCCACGATAGATCATTTCCGGGTAACGGAAATCTGGCCCAATAATTGTGGTTCAAAATGAGGAAGAGGGCCAATTGCTGGCGCGCCTCTTCCTCGGGGTTAGTCAAAGAGGCAGGCTTTCAGAACCAGGTTTCGAGCTGGGCGCCGAAGAATAGCGTCCCCGCGCTATGGTATCCGGCGCTGCCGAAGGTGTCCGTCGAGGAGTAGTCATCCAGCGATTTGTCCCAGCGCATCCAGGTGGCAAAAAAGCGGATTTCCGGGCGTTCAAAGAAGTCCGTCACGTTCTGCATCTTGAAAGTAGGGGCAAACGTCAGCTTGTAATAGCTGCCGCTGGCAGCTCTGTTGCCATTAAAGCCTTTCGGATCGATATCCATATACTGATAGCTGGTTTCGTACTGCAGGGCGAAGTTCTGATTAATCTGCTGAATTATTCTCGCGTTCAGGGTCACCCAGTCGTAATGGTCTGAATCGATATAGCGGCTATTGCTGCTTTGGGCGACGATCAGCGGCGCGAAGCTCAGCCTGTCGGTGAGGGACGTTGTCCCGTAAGAGGCAAACTTGACGGTCCATGCCGGGTTTATCAGATAGCCGTCGGAGCCCGGGCCGCGAACCTCCGCTCCCAGCGCGCGGCCATAAAGCAGGGCCGTTTTGGTACTGCCGGGACGCAGGCCGTAGAAGCTGTCGCCATGGTACGCCAGCATGGTGTTGAACCCCTGCGAGGCCGCTTTATCCGACGCCAGGCCATCGTTAATGCGTTTATCGTTGTCCTGCGAGTATAACCCGTTGAGCATCCACTGCCAGCTGTCCAGCCGGTTATTCAGCGAGAAGGTGTAGTTTTGAATATAGGTGTTATCCGCGCCGGTCATGTTGTTATATTCAACGTTGTCCATCGTATCGATATCGTTGAAATTACGCCCGTATACGGCGAGATTGGTTTTGATATCGCCCCACAAGTTCACGTCATAAATACCGGCGCCGGTACCGATTAAATTCATCATATCGGAATCAAGCCAGTGAATATCAAAGTTATCCCGGTCTTCACGCTTGCCGGCCCACAGCGTGGCCTGTTTAAATGCGCCGCTAAACGAAGGCATATCGCTCATTTCGACAAACGCCTGCCGTACGTTCATCTGACCGTTGAATGAACTGTCGGTATTATACGTTTTATCCCACTCGGCGATTTTCATGTAATAACGCAGCTGGCTGTTATTATCATATTTTCGCCGGTAGTTGATATCGGCGGTTACGTAGGTATCTGATTCATTGCCCAGGCGCCCGACGCTGCCGCCGGTACTGCCCGCAGGCGTCAGAGAGGGGCCTACGGTGCTGGTGGTGCCTTTGCTGGTCAATATTCCGCTGCGCGCGTAGCCGCCGAATTTAATCTCCCGATCCTTCTCTTGTGCGATAAGAGGCTGCGACGGTTTGCTTTTTATTCGCGCCAGGTCTTGCTCGGTTTGCTGTTCGACAAACTGTAATCTTTCTTGCGCGCGCGCCGCGTTTTTTTCGGCGCTGGCCGCTCTTTTTTCCGCAGCGTCTATTTTTCGCGTCGCATCCTGTAATTGGATGCGCGACTGTTTTAATTCGGCCTCAAGCCTTTCGAGTCGGGCGTTAATTTCATTCAGGGTCGTATCCGCCGCAGCGGCGGATGCTGGCAAAGCCAGCGCGCAGAGCGTAAGCATATAGGCTTTCATCATTAATACCTGTACAGGGGTAGCTGTGCTCTGGACGCGCGGGCGCAGAGCACAGGTTACTGTGCCATTAAAATGGGATGTTTATTGGGGTGTTAAATTAATAGTTGGGCTTTATTTTTTTCAGGCCTCTTTGGTCGCTTTATCGGTTTTGACAAAAATGAACGTGATAATAAAGGCAAAAATAAAGACCGCGAGTCCGACGGTAATATAGGTAACAAACTGATAGCGATCGTAGAGATACATCAGCGGCGACAGAAGGACCGCCAGACCGTATGAGTTCGCTTTTATCGACAATAGCGACAGCACCATGCCGCCCAGCGCCGAGCTGGTGAGCATCACCATTATCGCCCGTAGCCCGGATTGCATCACGATACCGAATAAAGCCGGTTCCGAAACGCCTAATAGCTGAGTAATGGTCGCGGAAATCCCGGCGGTTTTAAACGCGATATTTTTCGCCTTTAGTGAAATAGCCAGACATACGGCGGCGTTGGCAAAGCCGTACATCGCGCACACCGTAATTAATGGATTAAACCCGGTACCGGCAATCAACGAGGTTTCAATCATAATAAACATATGATGCATCCCGGTCATCACGGCAATGGGATAGATGAAGCCGATTAACAGACCGCCAATACCCGCAGGCAACGTCAGAAATTGCTGAATAGCCATCACGGCATAATGTTCAAACGCATGCACCAGCGGCCCTAAAACCAGTAAAGCGATGGCCACCGCAATCAGGATGACGATAAACGGCGTAAAAATCAGATCCATCGAGTTGGGCATCACCCGGCGGAAAAAAATTTCCAGCTTAGCGCCGATAATGCCGGTGACCAGGGCGGTCAGAATAGACCCCTGATAGCCGACCAGAGGAATAAAACCCAATACATAAATCGGGCTGCTGTTGCCGTACGCCACGTCATAGGCGTTCGGCAGCGCGGGGGAGACCAGCATCAGGCCGATTAAGAAGCCGATAATTGGCGTACCGCCAAATTTCTTAAACGCCGACCAGCAAATAAACGCCGCCAGAAAGGCGAAAGCGGTGTCGCAAAGCACCGTGGTCAGCGTTTGCAGCGCCACTGGAACCTGATGAACGCTGCCGCCAAACCACGCCTGGACGGTATCGTTAAAAATGACCCCCTTCAGGCCGAGAAACAGGCCGGTGGCCCCGAGTACCGGGACAATTGGTACAAACACGTCCGATAAATTGCGAATTCCCCGCTGTAACCGGCCCGTACTCTGCTTCGTCATTTCATCCTTGCTGATTTCGGCAACCTGGAATTCGTTAACAAACGCCTGGTAAACCTTATTGACGATCCCGGTTCCGAGGATTATCTGATACTGGCCAGCATTAAAAAATACGCCTTTGACTTCGCTAATATTGCGGATTTTATCATCATCAATTTTCTGTCGATCTTTTACCTGTAAACGTAAACGGGTGGCGCAGTGGGTGGCTGAGGCAATATTTTCCTTGCCGATGATATTCACGATCTCAACGGCGATATTTTTATAGTTGTTCATATTTGACTCATTCCTTAACGAGAAGGGTTTGATAGGGTTTCAGGGGAGTCTCAGCGTCGGCATAATTATTGAGGACAATCTCACCCGCCGGGAGCGTAAAGGGCAGAGGCTGTGCGCTTAAATTGGTTATCGAGATAAAACGCTCGGTCGCCGTTCTCCGTTCGTAGGCAATGATGCGATCGTCAACGTCTTCTATGGCGGCGAATGAACCATAGATCAGCGTTTGCGGATAGTGCTTATTTCGCAAGGCGATCATCTTCTGGTAAAACGCGAATACTGAATCCGAATCGTTTATCTGGCTTTGCGCGTTGACGCTGAAGTCAGCTGCGGAAAACGCCAGCCAGGGCCGCGCGCCCCGGTTAAATCCGCCGTTGGCGCTATCTGACCACGGAAAGGGCGTTCGCGAATTGTCCCGCGAGCGCTGGTTGATAAAGCCTAACGCCTGCTGTTCAGAGAAACCTTCCGCCAGGGCGCGGTGGTAGTTATCAATACTGGAAATATCGTCAAATTCCGCGATCGATTGTCGGCGGAAATTTTTCATCCCCAGCTCCTGGCCCTGATAAATAAACGGCGTTCCGGCCATAAAGAAGTACATCGCGGCCAGCGCTTTGGCACCGATGTCATTTTGATAATCCGCGTCGCGGATAAGCTTGGACAGCGCGCGGGGCTGGTCGTGGTTTTCAATAAACGTCGTTCCCCAGCCGGCCTGGCAAAAGGCCCGTTGGCTGGCAAATAGCGCCTCCCTGAATTCGCGAACGTTCCAGTCGCGCTGCTTAAACCATTCAGAACCGTTTTCGACATCAATATCGGCGGCGTGAAAATCGAAAATCATATTAAAGTAGCCGTCTGGCCCAATATAGCTGTCGTACTCTTCCAGAGGCACGCCCGGCGCTTCGCCCACGGTTACGCAGCGGTGACGACGGAAAGTGCGCTCTTTTAGCTCATGGAGAAAGCGCTCGATGCCCGGACGGTTGCGCGATTTCGCTTTAATCGATGCCAGACCATCAATACCGTCTGCGGGCAGAGAGGCGTAGTCCTGATCTTTTTTAATAAAGGTAATTGCATCGATGCGAAAACCGGCGATGCCTTTATCCAGCCACCAGTTAATCATGGCGTAGATTTCCTCGCGCAACTGCGGGTTTTCCCAGTTGAGATCCGGCTGCTTTTTATGAAAAACGTGCAGATAGTAGCACTCCTCGCCAGCGACTTTTTCCCACGCGCTGCCGCCAAAAATCGATCGCCAGTTATTGGGCGCGCCGCCCGCCGCGGCGGGTTTAAAGATGTAATAATCACGATATTTCGATTGAGGGTCGGCCAGCGCGGCCTGAAACCAGGGGTGTTCATCGCTGGTATGGTTAACCACCAGGTCGACCATTACCTCAATGCCCAGCTCGCCAGCCTGTTTAATCAGGTTATCAACGTCCTGCATCTGGCCTAAATCGGGATTCACCGCATAGTAGTCCGCGATATCGTAGCCGTTATCTGCTCCCGGCGAGCGGTAGAACGGCGAGACCCAAATCAGGGTGATGCCCAGCGTTTTCAGATACGGCAGTTTAGCGATAATACCCGGGATATCGCCAACGCCATCGTTATTGCTGTCATAGAAGCTTTTTGGGTACACCTGATAAATAACCGATTCTTTCCACCATGCGCTTTGTTGTGATTGATTCATCATTTCTCCTGAGTATGAAATCGATACCATATTGAGTGAAAAAAAATTACGCCGAGGCTCTGATAACCAGTTCCGATTTCAGGTCTTCCTCGTCATAGCGATACTGCGTGTGGTTGATCAGGGACAGCAGGCGTTCTACAGAGATGCGGCCCAGCTGCTCAATGGGCTGGCTAACGGTAGTGAGCGGAATATGCACCATCTCCGCCACGGGAAGGTTATCAAAGCCCATGACCGCCAGTTCGCCGGGAACGCTGACGCCGTGGGCCGATAGCGCGGAAATCAGGCCGCAGGCGACCTCATCGCTGCCGGCGAAAATCGCATCGGGACGTTCGCTTTTCGTCATCTGCAGAATTTGCTCAGCCAGGCGCTGCCCGTCGCGCCAGGTGTGGACATGACGAAAAATAAACCGCTCGTTAACCGCCTGCTGTCCGTCTTGCATAGCGGCAATAAAGCCGCGGTTCCTTCTGCTGCCGTGGCCCTTTTGCTGGAATGCGCCACCGGTGGAGTAGGCGATTTTTTTATACCCTTTGTTAAGCAGCCAGCTGACGGCGTTATAGGTTGCCAGTTCATCGTTCATTCTGACGACGGGCAAAGTGGTATTATCTATGCTGGTGTTGCACAGCAGGATAGGGCCATATTTCTGATATTGCTCAATGACGTCTTTGTCACTCTCAACGGCGCATAAGATCAGCCCGTCGATGATTTTTTTCTTCAGCAGATCGAGACAGTTTTCTTCTTCGCCCGCGCTATTGTGGTTCTGGACGATCAGCACCGAATAGCCGTTTTTTCGTGCCGTAACTTCAAGGGCGTCGACCAGGCTGGCAAAAAAAGGGTTGGTTATCCTTGAGATAAGCACGCCAATCCGGTGGGTTTTCACCCCGCGCATCTGCTGCGCGACGGTGCTCGGCTCGTAATCCAGCTCTTTCATGGCCGCGAGGATTTTTTCCTTTTTATCTTCAGAGATATAAGGATGATTGTTGAGGAAGCGGGATACCGTCGTGACCGACAGGCCGGCTTTTACAGCGACGTCTTTTATGGTTGCCATGGTTCTTATGAAATCGATATCACATGGGCATAAAATATTTTCGCGCAGGAGCCGGGTCAACCTCATTTTTATAAAACATGACCTGACTCACAATAAAGTTAACGACACGCCTGCTGAGCGGTACGGATGTTGTCGCGGGCAACGGCCTAAGCTCGAGACAACATCCGTGCACCCGCCGCGCTAAATGGAAACATCTTCCTCCGGATGGAGGCGGGGGAGATGCTCAACGAATAACAAGCGAGATGTCCCGTTTAGCTATTATTCCGGCTTTGGCGCGACGAACTTGACATATTAAACCGGGTTGCTATTTCTTAAACTGGCGCTCCGATAATAAGCGCAACGGTGAGGTGAAAAATGGCAAGTGAAAAAGAGAGGCTGCCCGGGATTAAAGAGAACGAATTTTTTCTTAATTTTGAATGCGCTGCCCGCCAGATAGGCCTCGGAATATTATTGGCGATCATACTGGCAGCCCTTTTGGGACTCTTTTCTGGAGGATATTTTAGCACTGCCGAAAAAACAACTGCGCAGCGCAATTTAACGGTGGCCTATGACCGCTTCGGTCGTTTACAAACTGAATTCAGGCTAAAGATTACCGCCCATCCGCGGGTCGCGGATAAATATATTTTTAGCCTTGGGGGGGATTTTACCTCTTCTTTTGAACCAGGCAGTATCTGGCCCCGGCCAGACAGGATGTACAGTCAGAACGACCGGCTCTTTCTGGTCTATAATGATTTGAAAAGCATGAATAATTTTTCTATATGGCTCTACGTTACGCCCACCCGCCCAGGTAAGTTGAACCACTCTTTGCAGCTAAACGGCGAACCCGAAATCCGCTTCTGGCAATTTATTTATCCTTAGGAGGATGCGATGGAGATGGTCTTGCGTGCGTTAGCGATATATTTAATTTTGCTGGTGGTGTTTAAAATCGCCGGCCGCCGGGCACTATTACAAATGACCAGCTTTGATCTGATTTTATTACTTATTATCAGCGAGGCTACCCAGCAGGCGCTGCTGGGGAACGATTTTTCGGTGACCGGCGCAATGCTGACGATTATGACGCTGGTGGTCGTGGATATGCTTTTCGGATTAATGAAGAAATATTCCGCTGGCGCAGAGTCAGCGCTTGATGGTTGCCCGGTGATTTTAGTCGAAAATGGCGTGCCGTTAATTGACAAGCTGAAAAAAGTGGACGTCTCCTGTGATGATATTCTGGTCGCCGCGCGGCAGAATCAGGGTATTACGGAATTAAGTAAAATCAAATATGCCATACTGGAACGGAATGGCCACATTTCTATTATTCCTGCTGAGAGTTAAAAAGGTCTTTTTATGTCAAATAACCCTTATAACCAGGCGAAAACCACCGGCGAGTTGACTAAACAGGTCGCCAGCGCGCTGATTGACCGTCGTTTACGCTTAACCACCGCGGAATCCTGCACCGGCGGTAGCCTGGCGGCAGCGCTGTGCGCGGAAGCGGATACGGCCGCATTCTACGATATTGGTTTAATCACTTTTAGCGATCGGGCGAAACAGCAGCTTCTCGACGTCAACGCCTCAACGCTGGAAAAATATAGCGCCGTCAGTCGGCAGACCGTTGAAGAGATGTCCACCGGCGCGCTGGCGCGTTCCGGCGCGGATATCAGTATCGCCATTAGCGGATACGCGGGGCCGGACGGCGGCGATGACGGGACGCCTGCGGGGACCGTCTGGTTCGCGTGGAATTTTCGCGGCAGTATCGACGCGCATAAAACGCTGTTTTCCGGCGAGTGCCAGGATGTTGTGGAGAAAGCCGTACGCTATTCACTGGCGATGCTCATCGAGAAACTGCCCGGCTGGCAGAGCGCATAACGCTTTTATTGCGGAGGTTTATATGGCAGTCATGGCGATCACTGGCGGTACTGCGGGAGTCGGTAAAGCAACGGCCCTGCGCTTTGCACGGGCAGGCTATGACGTCGGCATTATTGCCCGCGATGGCCGAAGCCTTGAGGCGACGAAGCAGGAGCTCCTTCGTTGCGGCGTTCGGGTGCATACCGTGCAGGCCGATGTGGCAAATGCCGATGCGCTCTTGACCGCCGCCGGCGAAATCGAAAATCGACTCGGAGCTATCGAGGTATGGGTCAATAACGCGATGTGTGCGGTGCTGGCGCCTTTCAGAGCGATGACCCACGACGAATTTAGACGGGTAACCGAGGTCACCTACCTCGGCTACGTCAACGGGACTCGCGCCGCGCTGGCGCTGATGACGCCCCGCGATCGCGGAGTGATTATCCAGGTTGGCTCCGCGCTCGCCTATCGCTCCATTCCGCTACAGTCCGCCTACTGCGGGGCAAAGGCCGCGATTCGGGGTTTTACCGATGCGGTGCGTACGGAGTTGATGCATGAAAATAGCGGCGTGAGTATTGCGATGGTACAGATGCCGGGGCTGAATACGCCGCAGTTCGAGTGGGCGCGCAATAAGTTTGCCTGGGCGATGCGCCCGGTGCCGCCGGTATTTCAGCCGGAAGTGGCCGCCCAGGCTATCTTCAACGTCGCGCGCCGGCCCGTACGCGAACTCTGGGTAGGGAGCAGCACGATTCAGTCCATTATTGGGCAATTTCTTTTCCCGGGCTTCCTTGACCGGCTGATGGTCAAAAAAGCGTGGGAAGGGCAAATGACCCGGCGCTTGAATGCCGACGACCGTCAGGACTATCTCGAACAGCCGGTCAGCGGATTGCATAAAACGCACGGGCGTTTTTCCTCTGAGGCGAAATATCGCGCCACCGCCATCACTTCCGGCGTGCCGGGAAAAGCGCTGCTGGGCGGCGCGGCAGCGGCGGGGTTACTTTTAGCAAAATGGTTTATCTCGCGTAAAAAACGCTAACGCAGCGCGCTACTGTTGGTCCAGAACCATCGATAGCCATATGCGCTAATCTCCAGCTTAGCGTGCTTACCGGGAGTGAGCGCGTCCGCGTAGGTTTTGTCGGCCAGGCAGGGCGTCCACACCGCCGCATAGATCCCTTTCGCGGTAAAACGCAGCGGTTTATCACTGAAATTAAGAAAGGCGATGACGCTGCGCTCGTGGTCATCGTAGCAGATTCCGAGAATCGCCTGCCGATCGGTGCTAATGATGCGGAAAGGCGCAACGGCGATTTCCGGGAATTCTGACCGCGTATTGGCGATATCAATAATACGGTGCAGGAGAGAATGGCGGTGCAGCAGAGAATCAGCGACGTTGACTTTCTGATAGCGAAACGGTCCCCGGTCGATCATGGGAGCCACAAACGTCTGCGGATCGGCTGCGGAGAAGCCGCCGCCCGCTGAACCGGCCCACTGCATCGGCGTACGCACCGCGTAGCGCTCTTCCAGTGCCAGGTCGTCACCCATGCCGATCTCATCCCCGTAGCGCATGATCGGTACGCCGGGCAGTGAAAAAAGCACGGCATGACAGAACGCCAGCCGCCGCCGGTCGCCGTTCAGCATGGGCGCCAGCCGACGGCGAATACCGCGCTGATAAACGTTCATCTCCTTATCCGGCGCGAAGGCATCCAGCACGGTCTGCTTGTTCTTGTTACCGATCCCTTCAAGATCCAGTTCATCGTGGTTGCGCAGCCAGTTTGCGAAGCAGCAGGCGTCAGGAGGCACCACCATTTTCTTGATGGCGTCGATCAGCGGGTGGGCGCTCTGGCTGGCGAGGCTGACGTAAAAATATTTGTTCAGCCAGAAGTTAAGTACCATATTAAGTCGGTTATTATCGCCAAAATAGTCGCGATACTGCGCCACCTCAACGTCGACTTCGCCGAGCAGTATGGCCTGCGGATTATGTCGTTCAACCAGCCGACGCAGATGTTCCAGGAGCCATAGCCCGCGTTTCTCCTCGCCGCGTCCGGCCTGTTTCGTCAAATGCGAGGCGGCATCCAGACGAAAGCCGGAAACCCCCAGCTTCAGCCAAAAGATAACGATATTTTCGACCTCTTTGATCACCGCGGGAGAGGCCAGATTGAGATCGGGTTCATGGCGGTAAAACATATGGCGAAAATATTGCCCGGCGTCGTCATCCCACGACCAGATGCTCTCTTCGACGCCGGGAAACATGGGCGGCGTATCGTCATCATCGCTATCTGCCCACAGATAATAGTCGCGGAACGGCGAGCGACGGCTGCGCCGCGCTTGTTGAAACCAGGGGTGAGCGTCGGAGGTGTGCTGGATCAGCAATTCAATAATAACCTGCATGCCTAATTCGCGGGCCTGCTCGATAAAAGCAATGATATCCGCCAGTTGGCCAAATCGCGGATCGACCTGCAGATGGTCGCTGACATCGTAACCCTCATCCAGAAACGGCGTCAGGTAGAAGGGCGTTATCCAGATCACCGTCGCGCCCAGCCGGCGAATATAGCGCAGCTTCGCGGCGATCCCGGCGATATCGCCGCAGCCATCGCCGTTAAGATCGTAAAACAGCGCTGAATCAATCTGATAGATAATGGCCCGCGTATGCCAGTCAGCCATAGCCCACCTCAGTGATAGCCTTCATTTCCGGAAACTTTGCCGCGGAATACGTAGTAGCTCCATGCGGTGTAAACCAAAATCACCGGAATGATAAGCAGGGTTCCTACCAGCATAAATAGCTGGCTGGCCGGCGGCGCGGAGGCTTCCCACAGCGTGATATGCGGAGGGATGATATTGGGCCACAGACTGATGCCCAGGCCGCTGAAGCCGAGAAAAATAAGCCCAAGCGTCAGGAGGAAAGGGCGGGCGTGGCTCGCGGGATGAGCGCTCAGGCGCCAGATCCACAGGCTAAAGACGAGTACCAGAATGGGAACGGGCACAAACCAGTAGAAATTAGGCAGGGTAAACCAGCGTTCAGCAACGGACGGCCAGCCCAGCGGCGTCCAGACGCTGACCACGGCGATAACCGCCATCAGCGCCAGAAGCGTGTGACGGGTCAGCTCACGCATGCGCTGCTGCAGCGCGCCTTCGCTTTTCATGATAAGCCAGGTGGTGCCGAGGAGCGTATAAGCCACCACCAGCCCTAAGCCGCAGAACAGGCTAAAGGGCGTCAGCCAGTCCAGCGCTGAGCCGATGAACCTGCGGTCGGCAACCTCAAAGCCGCTGATGACCGCGCCCACGACTATCCCTTGGCTAAAGGTGGCCAACAACGAGCCGCCCACAAATGAGTAATCCCAGAATTTTTGATGAGAGGGGGTGGCCTTAAAACGAAATTCGAAGGCGACGCCGCGAAAGATCAGGCCAATTAACATGGCGGTGAGCGGAATCGTTAGCGCATCGGTGATGACGGCGTAGGCCAGCGGAAAGGCGCCGAATAGCCCCGCGCCGCCCAGCACAAGCCATGTCTCATTGCCGTCCCATACCGGGGCGACGCTGTTCATCATCACGTCGCGCTCGTTGGCGTTGGGCACAAAGCTGAAGACGATTCCGATGCCGAGATCGAAGCCGTCCATAACGATATACATCAGCGTGGCAAACACTATGATGACAAACCAGATAACGGGGATATCGATGCCCATTAGCGAGTCTCCTCTTCAGGCACAGCCTCTGCGGCGGAAAGGGGGCGAGCCGGCGTACCGGAGGTTGTCGATGTCAATTCGCTGACGGGCTGAGGCCCTTTCTGAATCAGCCGGATAATGTAGTAATAACCTACGCCAAACACCGAACAGTACACCACGATAAAGACCAGCAGGCTGACGATCATTTGCGCTGTGCTGTGGAGAGAGACCGCATCCCGGGTGCGTAATAAACCATAGATGACCCAGGGCTGGCGTCCCGCTTCGGTCGTGATCCATCCGGCCAGCAGCGCCAGCAGCCCCGCCGGCCCCATCGCCAGCGCAAACCACTGAAAGGCGCGGGAGTGAAAAAGACGCTGCCGGTAGCGAAGCCACAGGCTCCATACGCCGAGGGCAATCATCAACACGCCCATGCCGACCATGATGCGGAAAGACCAGAAGACGATAAGGGAGTTTGGCCGATTCTGCGGCGGAAAATCTTTCAGCGCCGGGACCTGCTTGTTCAGGCTATGGGTGAGGATCAGGCTGCCAAGCGCAGGGATTTCCAGCCCGTATTTGGTGCGCTCTTCATCCATATCGGGCACGCCAAACAGCAGCAGCGGGGTGGCTTCTCCGGGTTTGTTCTCCCAGTGGCCTTCTATGGCAGCGATTTTTGCCGGCTGATGTTCAAGCGTGTTGAGCCCGTGCATATCGCCAACGATAGCCTGGACCGGCGCGACCAGCAGGGCCATCCACATCGCCATGGAAAACATTTTACGTATGGCCGGCGTATCATTGCCCCGCAGAAGATGCCAGGCGGCGGAGGCGCCGACGAACATCGCGCTGCTGAGAAAAGCGGCAATCGCCATATGGGACAGACGATAGGGGAAAGAAGGGTTAAAGATAATCGCCAGCCAGTCCTGGGGAATGACATGACCGTTTTCAATGGTAAAACCCTGCGGCGTCTGCATCCAGCTATTTGACGCGAGGATCCAGAAGGTTGACATCAGCGTGCCCAGCGCCACCATGCAGGTGGTGAAGAAGTGCAGGCCGGGAGGAACTTTGTTCCAGCCAAAGAGCATAACGCCTAAGAAACCGGCTTCGAGAAAAAAGGCGGTGAGCACTTCGTAAAGCAGCAGGGGACCGGTAATACTACCGGCAAACTGTGAGAAACCGCTCCAGTTGGTGCCGAATTGATAAGCCATGACCAGGCCTGAAACCACGCCCATCCCGAAATTAACGGCAAAAATTTTCAGCCAGAAATTATACAATGAGCGCCAGACGTCATCTTTTGTCCGCAGCCACATCCCCTCCAGCACCACCAGATAGCTGGCCAGTCCGATGGTAATCGCCGGAAAAAGGATATGAAAAGAGACGGTAAATGCGAACTGCAGCCGAGCCAGATTAAACGCGTCGAGTTCAAACATATTCCGGACCCCATCACAGAACCCCCCCCGAATTGAGCAGGGGGAAGTGATTAACAGCAGGTTATCGAGGACCAGGGCTTTTCTTGCCTGCGCCGAGCTCTGCGCCGGTCAGAGGATCGCCATCCGGGTCGGATTGGGTTCGTTCCGCCATGGCTTTGGCCAGGGCCTTTTGTTTGGCCGTTAGCTTAACGCTGGCGCCACCCTCTCCGCCATCCACTGCAGGCTGTGGATTTGCCACATATTCGAAGTGCCTATCGCTATTCCAGCTACCGCGAATGTCGTCGCCCTCTGACATATTGTAGTAGGTGCTGGCGTATTCAGGGACGGGCGGTAATTTTCCCGGCGGATAGTTATTTCTGATGGACTGGAGCGCTTTTTCGAAAGAGAGCTGATGAGCGGCTTCCCGGGTCATCAGAAAGGCCAGCGCATCCTTCACTCCGGGGTCATCAGTGACGTTGATCAGGCGCTCATAAATGATTTTGGCCCGCGCCTCGGCCGCCACGTTGGAGCGTAAATCCGCGGTTGGCTCACCAATCGTATCAATATAGGCAGCGGTCCAGGGCACCCCGGCGGAGTTGGTCAGCGGCGTGCCTGCGCCATATAGCAAAGAGGTGATATGGCTGTCGTTACCGTTAGCGGTAAGCGAGCGGTACAGGTCGGCTTCGTTTTCCGCGCCTTCCGCCAGGGCGCCTTTGGCCCCTTTATTGAGCATGCCAACCAGCGAGCCGATAATTTCAAGGTGGCTCAGCTCTTCGGTGGCAATGTCCATCAGCATATCTTTACGGCCCGGATCGTCATCGCTCAGGCCCTGAGTAAAATACCGGCATGCGGCGGCCAGTTCGCCCTGGGGACCGCCGAATTGTTCCAGAAGAAGGTTCGCCAGTCCCGGATTCGGCTCGGCGACCCTTACGGTATACTGAAGCTGCTTAACGTGTCGGAACATAGGCTCTTATCCTTATTGCTTATTTTTTCGCTTCAACGCCTTCGGCTTCAGAGCGCAGAAGGAACTCTTCCGTTGTTTGCGGAATATGTTTCAGCAGCCAGTCGGCCATGGCCCGCTCTTCTGCCAGAATCGATTCGATGGCGGGGATTGAGGCGGTGTCGCCGGCTTTATTCGCGGCGGCAAGCAGGGAGGTATAACAGGCAATTTCAAACTGCTCAAATACATAACCGCTAATTGACCCTTTAACGATTTCATCGGAAGGGAACATCCCGCCAATGGATTGGCCCAACGCGGCCATTTTGCTCATGGAATCCTTCAGCACCGAGCGTGATATATTATTACGATCCAGAATCTCCTCCAGTACCGTAATTTGGCGTTTGGTTTCAGTTACGTGCTGTTGAATTCTGCTGCGCAGGTCAGGATAATTATCGATGCGGCTCGCCATGGATTCCAGCATAGATTCTGCCTGCTTTTCCATTGCATGCGCATCGCGTAGCCAGTCGTGATAATGTTCAAGATAATTCATAATCAACTCCTTAATATTGGTTTACCATCTGGCTATTTATTTTGGGCGTCTTTATTAATATTGCCGACCGCCAGGTCAGTTAATTTAAGGTCGGTTGATTTTTCTTCTTCTAACGTTTCCGCTAAAAGTTTAACCGCTTTTTTATAGCCAAGCTGTTCTGCTAAAGTGGCGAGAGTGCCGTAGCTGGCAATTTCATAATGTTCAACCTTTTGCGCAGCGGCAATTAATGCCGCATCCCGCACTTCATTTTTCTCCGTGCTCTCAATAACTTCGTTAGCTTCTTCAATCAGCCCCTCCATCGCCACGCATTTCATCCGTTTAATTTTGATATCAGGCTCTTGCTCGACAATTTGATCGATACGTTCAATTTGCCCCTGAGTCTCCTCCAGGTGGGCCTTGAACGCGGCGCTAAGCTGTTCGCTGGACGCCGCTCTGGCGAGTTTCGCCAGGCCGCGGGTTAATTGTTTTTCTGCGCTATACGTATCCGATAAAAGATGAATAAAAACGTCTTCTATGCTCTTCATATTCATATTAATTACCTTTATAAACGGAGAATAACTGCGAGTCCGCAGACTCGCAGGTTACTCTTTTAGTTACAAGAGAATGAGGCGATTAATATCAGGAATTATCAGATTTACGCCCGCCGCCATGGCTATTTTGGCCGCCTTTCTTACCGGCCTCAGATGCGCGCTGCGGATCGTTTTTAAAGTTACCACCGCTGTGCTGACCGCCTTTACGTCCTGCTTCAGATGCTTTATCACGGTCTTCAGCGAAATTACCGGAACCACCACGATGTTCTGCCATATTTTCATACCTCTGTTGTTGAGTTTATGTCAGGAAGATACGCTTCAGGTACGTATCCGTTGTCGTTCAGAAATTAAATTTAGTCGTTATTTTTGAACAGTCAAACCAGTTTGTGGTGATATTTTTTGAAATACTCTGAATTGCGCTGCTTTTACCGTTTCGCTTGTTTTTAATGAATGTCAGCATAACGGGTTATGATCTAACGAAAGATTTTTATTCGCGAGGGAATATAGGCGGGGCCGCTGCGTTAATAAATGCAGCGTAGACGCGGCGCAGGGCTTTACGTCAATTTACATAAGCGCAGGAAATAAGTTGTCGGGATGGTGAAAGATATTAAGGACACGACCGGGAAAAATCAGAAAATAGCGTATTGCCAGTGCTGAGAGTAATTTTCGGATATTTCAATGCGGGAGATAAAAGGCACCAGATCACGAGGCTGTGAAATGGTGCGTCCGAGTGGACTCGAACCACCGACCCCCACCATGTCAAGGTGGTGCTCTAACCAACTGAGCTACGGACGCATTATGGTGCGTTTAATTGGACTCGAACCAACGACCCCCACCATGTCAAGGTGGTGCTCTAACCAACTGAGCTATGAACGCAATGTTGCAGTGGCAACGGGGACGCATATTAGCGGGAGGGAGGGGTTGTGGCAAGAGGCAAACGTCACTTTTCTTCCAGATTTCTCACGATCGCAGAAGTTTTATCCATATTGGTTATATTTTACTGATGCAAAAGAATATTTCTTCACCAGCTTGAGAAAACGGCGCTGAATCAGCGCCGTTGGATAGCGACTTCTCTTCCGTGACGGGCTAGCGCGCCGCGCGTTGTAAAATGACGCTGGAAGGCTGACGCTGCAGGAAACGCATGCGCAGCATCATCATTACGGCGGCGGAGGTGAGGCCAATAATAAAGCCGCACCAGAACCCGGCGGGGCCCATGCGCGGTACCACGATATCGGTCAGCGCCAGCAGGTAGCCGCTCGGCAGTCCCAATACCCAGTAGGCGGTAAAGGTGATAAAGAAGATGGAACGCGTGTCTTTGTAGCCGCGCAGAATCCCGCTGCCGATCACCTGAATGGAGTCGGAAATCTGGTAGATCGCCGCCAGCAGCATCAGCTGGGACGCGAGGGTAACCACCTCGGGATTATCGTTATACAGCAGCGCGATTTGCTTGCGCATCAGAATGGTGAAAACCGCCGTGAAAACGGCCATGCACACCCCGACGCCGACGCCGGTTCTGGCTGAGGTCTGGGCCTCCAGCGTGGAACCCTGCCCGAGACGGAAACCGACGCGAATGGTCACCGCTGCCGCCAGCGAGAGCGGTAAGACGAACATCAGCGAGCTGAAGTTGAGGGCTATCTGATGCCCGGCGACGTCAACGATCCCCAACGGCGAAACCAGCAGCGCCACGACGGCGAAGAGCGTCACTTCGAAAAACAGCGCAAGCGCAATCGGCAGGCCCAGCTGTACCAGACGCTGAATGACGGCGAAATCCGGTTTGCTGAAGCGCTCTGTGTGATGAATATCGCGCATCGAACGCGCGCGGCGCACCCAGAAGAGCATGCTGAAAAACATAACCCAGTAAACCGATGCCGTCGCCACGCCGCAGCCGATACCGCCGAGCTCCGGCATACCAAAGTGGCCGTAGATAAAAATGTAGTTCACCGGAATGTTGACCAGCAGACCGATAAATCCCATTACCATACCCGGCTTGGTTTTCGCCAGGCCTTCACACTGGTTGCGAGCGACCTGAAAGAACAGATAGCCGGGCGCGCCCCATAGCAGCGCCCGCAGGTAGCCGACCGCCTTCTCTGCCATCGCCGGGTCGATGTTATGCATTGAGCTGATAATGTAACCGGCGTTCCACAGCACAACCATCACCAGCAGGGAGACGAAGCCAGCCAGCCAGAACCCCTGGCGTACCTGGTGAGCGATACGCTCGCGACGGCCGGAACCATTCAGTTGGGCAATAACGGGCGTCAGGGCCAGCAGCAGGCCGTGGCCAAAGAGGATCGCCGGTAGCCAGATAGAGGTGCCGATGGCGACGGCCGCCATGTCGGTGGCGCTATAGCCACCCGCCATCACGGTATCGACGAAGCCCATGGCGGTTTGCGCCACCTGGGCGAGTATAACGGGTATAGCCAGTGCTAATAACTGACGCGCTTCAATAAAATACTTCTGCACGTAAACACCTTTATATTGTTGTTATTGGAGGACTAAAAAAGCCGCCATATGTGGCAGCAAGAAGAAAAGCAGAGGGATTTGCCAGACTATTGTAGCGAGGATTAGCCATTTAGCCAGTGAAAAAATTCCACTGCACGTTGTGCGCTGGCAACCTGTTTTGCCACCTGTTATTGTTCGTCATAGCCTAAAACGGTACTGATACCGTCACGAATTTATACAGGAGCAAAATATGTTTACCGGTATTGTGCAGGGGACCGCCAAAGTGGTGGCGATCGATGAAAAACCTAACTTTCGCACCCACGTCGTGGAGCTGCCTGAGCATATGCTGGCGGGGCTCGAAACCGGGGCTTCCGTGGCGCACAACGGCTGCTGCTTGACCGTCACCCATATAGACGGCGCGCGAGTGAGTTTTGACCTGATGAAAGAGACCCTGCGTATAACTAATCTGGGCGAGGTTGGCGAGGGCGACAGCGTTAACGTTGAGCGCGCGGCGAAATTCAGCGATGAAATTGGCGGTCACCTGATGTCCGGCCATATTATGACCACCGCGGAAGTAGTGAAAATTCTCACCTCGGAAAATAACCGCCAGATCTGGTTTAAGGTTCAGGACCCGACGTTGATGAAATATATCCTCTATAAAGGCTATATCGGCGTAGATGGGATTAGCCTCACCGTCGGTGAAGTGACGCCAACCCGCTTTTGCGTTCATTTAATTCCGGAAACGCTGCAGCGCACCACGCTTGGGGTGAAAAAGCTGGGCGATCGGGTGAATATTGAAATCGATCCGCAGACTCAGGCGGTCATCGATACCGTCGAGCGCGTGCTGGCGGCGAAAGAGGAGGCACTGAAAACGGCGGCCGAGTAAAAAATATCCCCGCCGATGCGGGGATATTTTTAGCGGGCCACGCGCAGGCCGTGTTCGGCCCCGCGAGAAAAAACCACCTGCCAGAGCTGAATATCGCGCGCGCGGAAAGCGCCAGCGCAGGCATTCAGATAATAGCTAAACATACGTTTGAAGCGTTCCGAGTAGTTGTCGGCGATTTCCGGCCAGCTGGCGAGGAAGCGCTCATACCAGGCCATCAGCGTCGTGTCGTAGTCGGCACCAAAATTATGCCAGTCTTCCATAACGAAATGCGATTCGCTGGCTTCGGCAATATGGCGCACCGACGGCAGGCAGCCGTTAGGGAAGATATATTTGTTAATCCACGGGTCAACGCTATGATCGGTTTTTTTCGAACCGATGGTATGCAGCAGGAAACGACCGTCGGGTTTCAGATTACGATCGACCACATCAAAATAGGTGGCGTAATTTTTAGGCCCGACATGTTCGAACATGCCGACGGAAACAATACGATCGAAGCTTTCGTGCAGGTCGCGATAGTCCTGGAGCAGGATGGTAACGTCGAGGTCCGCGCAGCGCTGCTGCGCCATTTTCTGCTGCTCTGCCGAGATGGTCACGCCAACCACGCTGACCTGGTAATGTTTGGCCATGTAGTAAGCCAGCCCGCCCCAGCCGCAGCCGATATCCAGCACCCGCATCCCTGGCTCAAGCTCAAGTTTACGGCAGATCAGATCTAATTTTGCCTGCTGCGCGTCATCGAGAGTCTGCGCGTCTTTCCAGTAAGCGCAAGAGTACTGCATATAGGGGTCGAGCATGCGGCTGAAGAGATCGTTACCTAAATCGTAATGCTCTTTACCGACAATCCAGGATCGTTTTTTACTTTGCAGATTGAATAAGCGTGCGCTGGCGATACGCAAGGTATCTTTGAAATGATGGGGAAGCTGATTTTCCAGACCGGCGCGTAAAACTTTATGGAAAAATATATCCAGCCGCTCACAATCCCACCAGCCGTCCATATAGCTCTCGCCTAACCCCAGCGACCCTTCCTGTAAAACGCGCTTAAAAAAGAGAGGGTTTTTAATTCGCAGGTCGGAGGGAGCAGGACCATTAATTTCAATGCCCGCACGGCCTAATAATTCAGCTGCAATTCGGTACCAGTCATCATTTGGTACACTTACTTCTTCTATACACGATGAACTCATAGCTTCTCCATCACGCCCAAGTGATCAGAACCTTAAAACAGCGTAGACGCTTTTTTGGCTTTGTGAGAAATCTCACGGATAATCCGTGAGGCTGCTATCCGACGTAGAACAGAGGAAGGGAGATAACCCTTGCCGAAAGGCCTTCCATGGTGAAACGGGATGCATCCTGCTCCCGTTAAAATCAATTAGTTTTCTATTTATGTGACGCCGGATCCAGTATAGGCCGCTAAAAACAGGCTTTCAACAAAAATATCTTAGCAAGCTAATTACTGGATCTTAGCACTATCAGCACATTACCTTAAGCATGTGACGATTTTGTTGCCAGATGCGCGGCTTTGTGCTGCATGCGGTAGCCCATCCCGGCCAGCACGATGGAGACCAGCATCACGCTGGTGGTCGTTTGCAGCGGGGTGGCAATCAGCGTCGAGACCAGCAGGCTGGTAAGGAAACAGAGGCCAAGCTGCAGGGTGTTTTGCAGCGCAGCGGCGCGACCGGTCGCCTGCGGGAATGGCTTCAGGGCCTGCGCGACGACGATAGGGTAAATACCGCCATTTACCACCGCCATGGCGCAGAACGGAATCATCAGACCAACGAGCGTGGCGTTTTCCCGCAGGCCTACCAGCCAGGTAGCGGCGACGCTGAGGGCGAAAATAGCCAGCAGCCAGGGCAGAATTTGCTGGCCCTGCCATTTTTGCAGCGCCGCGCGGCAGCCATAACCGCCCACCAGAAACGCGATAGTTTGCGGAACGTAGCTCAGGCCGATAACGGTCGGGCCATAGCCCATTTCATGAAGAATAAACGGCGACCCCGTCAGCCAGGCAAAAAAGCTGGCGGAACAGGCGGCGTAGATGAGCACGTTACCGCTATACTCGCGCGAGCGCAGCAGGGTGAGAAACGTGAGCTTCTGCTGGGCTCTGGCAACCGGTTTGTTCGCTGGCTTCAGGCGCAGGGCGGGCAACATCAGCAGCAGGGTAATCGCGAACAGCACGGCAAAAATAGCCTGCCATTCAAAATGGACCAGCAGCCAGCTGCCGAGCAGCGGCGCCAGCGCCGGCGATAAACCGACCAGCGGCATAATGGCGGCGAAAATCCGGTTGGTTCTTTGCGCTGGATAATAATCGGTGACCATCGCCTGCCAGGTCACCGCGGCGGCGCAAACCCCCAGGGCCTGAATAAATCGCAGCGCGAGCATCAGGTTGGCATCGCGAACCCACAGCATCCCCAGACAGCCGATAGCAAAAATGGCCAGCCCGCTCAACAGCACCGGCTTGCGGCCATAGCGATCGGAAAGGGGCCCCCAGAAAAGCTGGCCCAGCGCAAAGCCTGCCAGGAACAGGCTCAGGCTGGCGCTGACGGAGGCCGCAGAAGTGTTCAAATCTTGTTGCATGGCGGCGAAAGCCGGAAGATACATATCGGTCGCCAGAAAGCCCAGTACGCTGAGTCCAGCCAGCCAGACTAAAAATCCTTTCCCAGGTTGTTGCATCATCTTCTCTTTTTATTGTTGCAGGTACGATGGCGCAGAGTGTAGGGAGTGCATTAAGGCTTGTGAAACGCTAATATTTGTCAGGTGAATTCAAAAATTTTGCAGGCAGAAAATGTGGTCCGAATACTCGCTTGAAGTTGTCGATGCTGTCGCCCGTAACGGCAGCTTTAGCGCCGCAGCGCAGGAACTGCACCGCGTACCCTCGGCCGTCAGCTATACCGTGCGTCAGCTGGAGGAGTGGCTGGCGGTACCGCTGTTCGAACGCCGTCATCGTGATGTGGAATTAACGCCGGCCGGCGTCTGGTTTTTACAGGAGGGGCGTTCTGTTATCAAAAAAATGCAGATCACCCGCCAGCAGTGCCAGCAGATAGCCAACGGCTGGCGCGGGCAGCTCTCTATTGCGGTGGATAATATCGTTAAACCCACGCGCATGCGGCAGATGATCGTTGATTTCTATCGTCATTTTGATGACGTCGAACTGATTGTTTTTCAGGAGGTGTTCAACGGCGTCTGGGATGCGCTCGCCGACGGTCGCGTGGAGCTGGCCATCGGCGCGACGCGCTCAATTCCGGTAGGGGGCCGCTACGCCTTTCGCGATATGGGAATGCTGAGCTGGGACTGCGTCGTCGCGAGCCACCATCCGCTGGCCAAAATGGCCGGGCCTCTGAGCGATGACGTCCTGCGCAACTGGCCGTCGCTGGTCAGGGAGGATACCTCGCGCTCGCTGCCGAAGCGGACCACCTGGCTGCTGGATAACCAGAAGAGGGTGGTGGTGCCGGACTGGGATGCCTCAGAAACCTGTCTCTCAGCCGGACTGTGCGTCGGTATGGTACCCGGGCATTTAGCGCGCCCGTGGCTTGATAGCGGCGCATGGACGGCGCTGGAGCTGGAGAACCCCTTCCCGGACGCCGCATGCTGCCTGACGTGGCAGCAAAGCGATGCCTCGCCGGCGCTGCTATGGCTGCTGGATTACCTTGGCGATAGCGAAACGCTAAACCGGGAGTGGCTGCGGGCGCCGGAATGACCGACGCCGCGGGAAAGGTTAACGGCGATAATCAACAAACGGGCCATCGGCCACGGAACGGCGCTCGACCAGGCGAGGGTGGACTTCAATCGACTGCGAGATTTCACGCTTATTAACGATGCGGTCCAGCAGCATGTTAAACGCCGCTTCGCCAAGAGAGTCTTTAGGCTGATGAATGGTGGTCAGCGCCGGGCTAAAGTAGCGGGCGTTGCGCACGTTATCATAACCGATCAGCGAAATATCCTGCGGCACGCGCAGACCCATTTCATCCGCCGCGCAGATGGCGCCCATCGCCATAATATCCCCGCCGCAGAAGATGGCCGTTGGGCGAGGGTGCTGGCCGAGAATCTGCTGCATGGCGCGGTAGCCGGATTCCGGCTCAAAATCGCCCTGCACAATCCAGTTTTCCGGAACGCTAATCTGCGCCTCTTCCATCGCTTTCATAAAACCTGCCAGCCGGCCTGCGCCGGTGTTACGCTCCAGCGGGCCGGGGATCACGCCGATATCGCGATGCCCGCGTTCAATAAGGTAGCGCCCGGCGATATAGCCGCCTTCAAAGGCGTTATCGACAACCGAGTCGGTGAAGTCGGCTTTTGCCTCGCCCCAGTCCATCACTACCATCGGAATATGACGATACTCTTCCAGCATGCTTAACACCGACTCCGGATATTCGGAGCACATCACCAGCAGGCCGTCTACGCGTTTCTGCGCCATCATTGACAGATAGGCGCGCTGTTTCTCAGGGTCGTTCCACGCGTTGCCGAGGATCAGGGTGTAGCCCTTCTGGAAGCAGCTCTTCTCGACGGCTTCGATAATCTCAGCGAAATAGGCCGCTTCGCTGCTGGTTGCCAGCAGACCAATAGATTTGGTGTGATTGACCTTCAGGCTGCGGGCAACGGCGCTGGGGGAGTAATGCAGTTCTTTTATTGCCGCCCACACCGCATTGCGCGTCTCTTCCGCAACGAATCGGGTTTTGTTAATCACATGTGACACTGTTGTAGTGGAAACGTTTGCGCGCTTCGCTACATCTTTAATAGTTGCCATTACTTCTCACTCCAGACCTTGACCTGATCGTCTGTTTATCGGTACGTAAACGTTTGCCTGTACACACCCTGGCGCCAAAATTGAGCATGGCATCACGTCGGGAAAACGACACAGAACGACAGGAAGGGGTCAATGGCCGATACGCTTTCAAATTAGCGTGGGATTTTGTCCGATCTTGGGGCAAAGGGGAAGAGCAAAAATGTGCATCACTCTAAATCTCGGAAGATTTTTACGCTATTCTGTGTAAAAATGAGCAAGCTCACTTTTCATGTGGGGATAATCAGGGGGAAAAATTGATGGATACAAATTTAAAGTTTTCGCTGACGACGACGATTATTGTTCTTGGTTTGATTGTTGCCGCAGGTTTGACCGCCGTACTGCACTAATTATGCGATAAGGGAGGGGCCGCTCTCCCTTTCTCTCCGCCATTATTATCATTTTCGCAAAAATCTTTTGCCATTTCGTTCACTTTTGTTTTTCTGTGATTGATGTCATGCTTTTGACTTCTGAAGAGATGCCGTCGCGGAAGGCGGCCTGATGGAGTCCCTGCATGAAAATCAATTTTCCCCTGCTCGCGCTGGCGATCGGTGCCTTTGGTATCGGCACAACCGAGTTCTCCCCGATGGGGCTATTACCGGTTATCGCTAAAGGCGTGGACGTTTCGATTCCGGCGGCGGGAATGCTGATTAGCGCCTATGCCATCGGCGTGATGGTCGGCGCGCCGCTGATGACTCTGCTGCTCTCCCACCGCGCGCGCAGAAATGCGCTGATCTTTCTGATGGCGATTTTTACCCTCGGTAATGTACTCTCTTCCATTGCTCCGGATTACACCACGCTGCTGCTGTCGCGCATTATTACCAGCCTTAACCACGGCGCCTTCTTCGGCCTGGGTTCGGTGGTGGCGGCGAGCGTTGTGCCAAAACACAAACAGGCCAGCGCGGTGGCGACGATGTTTATGGGGCTGACCATCGCGAATATCGGCGGCGTTCCCGCGGCGACCTGGCTGGGCGAAACCATCGGCTGGCGGATGTCGTTCCTTGCAACGGCGGGGCTGGGCGTGATCGCGATTATCGGTCTGTGGTTTTCTCTACCGAAGGGCAGCGCCGGCGAGCGCCCTGACGTCAAGCAGGAGCTTTCCGTGCTGATGCGTCCGCAGGTGCTGTCGGCGCTGCTGACGACGGTACTGGGGGCAGGGGCGATGTTCACGCTTTATACCTATATTTCTCCCGTTTTGCATACCATCACCCACGCCTCCCCGCTGTTTGTGACCGCCATGCTGGTGCTGATTGGCGTCGGTTTCTCGCTGGGTAACTACCTTGGCGGTAAGTTTGCCGACCGTTCCGTTAGCGGTACGCTGAAGGGCTTTCTGCTGCTGCTGATGGTTATCATGCTGGCGATCCCGCTGCTGGCGCAATCGCAGGTGGGCGCGGCAATCAGTATGGTGGTCTGGGGTGCGGCGACCTTTGCGGTGGTGCCGCCTTTGCAGATGCGCGTGATGCGCGTCGCCCACGAAGCGCCGGGGCTGTCATCATCGGTCAATATTGGGGCTTTTAACCTCGGAAATGCGCTGGGCGCGGCGGCGGGCGGCGCGGTCATCTCTGGCGGCCTGGGCTATGCCTTTGTCCCGGTGATGGGGGCGATTATCGCGGGCGTGGCGCTACTGCTGGTGCTGTTCAGCGGCCGGGCGCAGCCGGAAGAGGCGTTCGCCAACCGTTAATATTGCGTGAAGTCATACAATAACCGCAGAAGCTGAAAGGCTTCTGCGGTTTGCTTTTATGCAGCCAGATTAGCAGCAACAAACTTCCAGTTTACCAGCGCCCAGAAGTGCTCCAGATAGTTCGGACGGGCGTTACGGTAGTCGATGTAATAAGCGTGTTCCCAGACATCCACGGTCAGCAGGGGAGTCGCGTCGCTGGTCAGCGGCGTACCGGCGTTGCTGGTGGAGACAATGGCCAGGCTACCGTCGGCGTTTTTCACCAGCCAGGTCCAGCCTGCGCCGAAGTTTTTTACCGCTGCGTCGGTGAATTTGGCTTTGAAATCAGCGAAGCTGCCGAAGGACTTAGCAATAGCCGCCGCCAGTTCGCCTTGCGGTTCGCCGCCGGCGTTCGGCGCGAGGCAGTTCCAGTAGAAGGTGTGGTTCCAGACCTGAGCGGCGTTGTTAAAAACGCCGCCATCGGAAGAACGCACGATCTCTTCCAGGGTTTTGCCTTCAAACGGAGTGCCTTTGATCAGGTTATTCAGGTTGGTGACGTAGGCCTGGTGGTGTTTACCGTAGTGGTATTCCAGGGTTTCTGCGGAAATGTGCGGCGCCAGGGCGTCTTTTGCATATGGTAATGCAGGTAATTCGAACGACATTGCTACTCTCCTTTTTATAGTTTGCCTGCGTAATAACCATGTATTACGCAGGGTAATAATAGTAGCAAATTAAAAGATGTGGCAAAAGAGAGAGTTACCCTGCCGCCGCAGCGACAAGGCACAATTAGCGAATGGTTTTCGGCGTCATGACGCGACGCGCGCCAACGTAGTGGCGTACCCAGTAATCGTCGCTTAATGAGGTGATCTGAATATCGCGGCCGGTACGCGGAGACTGGATAAATTTGCCGTTGCCAACGTAAACCCCGACGTGATCGGCAGTGCCGCGCCCGCGGGTGCGGAAGAAGACGAGATCCCCGCTTTGCAGCTCGCCGCGATCCACCGGACGGGCGTCGCGCAGGTGATACATCTCATTGGCGGTGCGCGGAATGTGAATTTTAACCAGGTCCTTATAGGCGTAATAGACCAGACCGCTACAATCAAACCCGGTACGCGGAGAGGTGCCGCCCCAGCGATAGGGTTTGCCAATCTGATCCATCAGCTTGGACATGGCGGTGCTTTGCGCCTTTTGTACCCGAGCTTTATGCGCGTCGGCGATGGTCAGCTGCGGCTCGTCGGCAACCGGTTTGCAGCGGGTTTTATAGCCTTTACGCACTACGCACTTTTTCTGCACGCTTGCGG
Organism: Klebsiella sp. JN_Kp126; assembly: GCF_033843325.1. Lineage (NCBI taxonomy): Bacteria > Pseudomonadati > Pseudomonadota > Gammaproteobacteria > Enterobacterales > Enterobacteriaceae > Klebsiella > Klebsiella sp. JN_Kp126. Next base: position 55,717 of record NZ_JAWXQV010000045.1, read on the forward strand.
TTGCCATCTTGTTTTCCGCTATCGACCTTGTCGAGCTGGCGCACAGTTTTTTATAGCCTTTGCGCAGAACGCATTTTTTTGTGGCGCTGGCAGTCTGGCGTGACGCGGTTGATTTGCTGCGGCTGGCGGTCGACGTTTTCTTGCTGGGGGTTTTGGCGGTGGTTTTACTTTTAGAACTGGCTGCTTTTTTCTTACGCTCTGCGGTCGTGCCCTTGGCCGGATGCGCTTTTGGCGTGGCCGAAGCGTGCGTATGCCCGGAAGCATGCGCCAGCGGCGTAAGTGAAATAGATGTGAAAAGTAATGCACAGAGCGAAATCGCGATTTTGTTAAGACGCGCCACTGAGCAATCCCCTGATTAAATTACAGACATATACAGATGCCTGACGATGAATGACAAACCGCATCGATTCTAAAGCATAAAATCGTGGAGAGTTACTACTCTTTTGTATCTAACGTCTCGTTTGGTTAACATTTGCAAAAAAATGCTTCCGTCAGCGGTACCCGCGCGTGAAAAACGCGCAACGCGTTGCCGCGTATAGCAATAAAATGATATTTTTAAGGCAACTTATGCCGACAGAAGATAAAATGTGGCAAGTGAAAAAAATGTTATTATCGGTCCTGCGCCCAGGGCGCTACAATGACAAATTACTGCCGTAAAGAAGTTTAAGGAAGCACGACAATGAGCACGACTTTAGAAAAAATCCAACGTCAAATCGCTGAAAACCCGATCCTGCTGTACATGAAAGGGTCGCCGAAGCTGCCAAGCTGCGGTTTCTCCGCTCAGGCCGTTCAGGCGCTCTCCGCCTGTGGCGAACGTTTTGCCTACGTCGATATCCTGCAAAATCCGGACATCCGCGCAGAGCTGCCGAAATACGCTAACTGGCCGACCTTCCCGCAGCTGTGGGTTGACGGTGAACTGGTCGGCGGCTGTGACATCGTGATTGAAATGTATCAGCGCGGCGAACTGCAGCAGTTGATCAAAGAAACGGCCGCGAAGTACAAGACTGACGAACCGAAAGCAGAGTAATTCGGCTGCCAATAAAAAAGCGACTTCCGGTGAAGTCGCTTTTTTTATCGCTTACTCTTCGGCCACGGGTAATGGCCAGCCGCCGAGGCGCTTCCAGCGGTTGACGATTTCGCAGAACAGTTTGGCGGTTTGCTGGGTATCGTAAAGCGCCGAGTGTGCCTGGGTACCATCAAATGCCATTCCCGCGGCAATACAGGCTTTCGACAGCACCGTTTGACCCAGCGCCAGGCCGCTCAGAGCCGCGGTATCGAAGGTCACGAACGGATGGAAGGGGTTACGTTTCAGGCCAGCCCGCTCTGCCGCCGCCATGGTAAAGCTGTGATCGAACGTGGCGTTATGCGCGACCATAATCGCGCGGCTGCAGTCGCTCTCTTTCATTCCCTTGCGGACCATTTTAAAAATCGCGTGCAGCGCATCGTATTCGCTCACCGCGCCGCGCTCGGGATCGTTAGGGTTAATACCGTTAAAAGCCAGCGCTTCGGGCTGCAGGTTGGCGCCTTCAAAAGGCTCAACATGAAAATGCAGCGTTTCGTCCGGCATCAGCCAGCCTTCCTCATCCATTTTCAACGTAATAGCGGCGATCTCCAGCAGGGCGTCGGTTTTGGCATTAAACCCGGCGGTTTCAACATCGATTACCACAGGATAAAAACCGCGAAAACGGTCGCACAGACCATTAAGTTGAACGTTCTCGGACATCAGATTCTCTTAGCTGGAAAAAAGTAGCGCGCATTATGGCAAATTTTGCCGCGGCTTGCAGCAGGAAGGGGATAAAACAGCAGGCACCGCGGGTGCCCGCAGCCGATTAGTTGCCGAGGCCTTTTCCGGCGTCTTTCTCTTCAATCAGTTCAATTTTATAGCCATCCGGATCTTCGACGAAGGCGATGACGGTGGTGCCGCCTTTGACCGGGCCGGCTTCACGGGTCACGTTGCCGCCGTTCTGGCGGATACGCTCGCAGGCTTCGGCCGCGTTTTCAACGCTGAGCGCGATATGGCCATAAGCGCTGCCGAGATCGTACTTATCAACGCCCCAGTTATAGGTCAGCTCAATCACGGCGGTATCGCTCTCTTCGCCGTAACCCACGAATGCCAGCGAGTATTTATACTCAGTGTTTTCGCTGGTGCGCAGCAGTTTCATGCCCAGCACGTTGGTGTAAAACTCAATAGAACGTTGCAGGTCGCCAACGCGCAGCATGGTGTGAAGTAAGCGCATAATGTCCCCTATGCAGTTTATTTTGATACATCAGAGCGTTGAGTATAGCGGCGATAACCCGCCGCTATCAATGGAGGGATTACAGGGTAGGGTAATCGGTATAACCTTCCGCGCCGCCGCCGTAGAAGCTTTCCGGACGCTGCGGATTCAGCGCGGCCTTCTTCTGCAGGCGCGCGACCAGATCCGGGTTGGCAATATAGTCGCGACCGAAGGCCACGGCATCGATCAGGCCTTTACCGATCAGATCGTTTGCCTTTTCCACCGTGTAGGCGCCAGCGCCGATAATAGCGCCCGGGAAGCGGTCGCGGACTTTCTGACGGAATTCATCGCTGTACGGTTGGCCGCCAGCCCAGTCCGGCTCGGACATATGCAGGTAAGCAATACCGCGTTTGGCCAGCGCTTCGATGAGATAGAGCGCGTCGGCTTCTTCATTCGGGCCATTATCGACGTTCTGGAAGCTGCCGATAGGCGAGACGCGAATCCCGATACGGTCGGCGCTCCACTCTTTACTCGCCGCATCAACCACTTCCAGCACCAGGCGAGCGCGATTTTCCACGCTGCCGCCGTACTGGTCAGTACGATGGTTGGAAGAAGGGGAAAGGAATTGGTGCAGCAGGTAGCCGTGCGCGGAGTGCAGTTCGACAAGGTCAAAGCCGGCATCGCGGGCGTTGCCTACCGCCTGGCGGAAATCATCAACGATCCCCGGGATCTCGGCGGTTTCGAGCGCGCGCGGCATCGAGGTGTCTACGCGAATAGCGTGGCCGTTTTCATCACGCAGCGAGGTACGGGTGCCCGCGCTAATGGCCGATGGCGCAACCGGCGCGGCGCCACCCGGCTGGATGCTGCTGTGGGAAATGCGCCCGGTGTGCCACAGCTGAACGGCAATACGCCCGTTTTCAGCGTGTACGCCGGCGGTGATTTTTTTCCATGCGGCAATCTGCTCCGGGCTGTGCAGGCCCGGTGCGCCCGCGTAGCCTTTAGCCTGAGCGGAGATCTGGGTGGCTTCGGAAATAATCAGACCTGAGCTGGCGCGCTGGCGGTAGTATTCGCCCATCAGCGGGGTAGGAATATCGCCCGGTTCAATGCTGCGCAGACGCGTCAGCGGAGCCATAAACACGCGATTCGGTACGGTTACCGCACCCACTTTCAACGGGGTAAACAACTTTGATTCTGACATAATGACTCCTGAGTAGACCGGTCGTCTTGAAACGGGGTAAATAAAAACGCCTGTTAAACGGCAGGCGCAGCAATAATACGTTTGGCGTGGGCAAGGGCGCTTTCCAGCGGCGTTGCGCTACGCGTAATTTTAGCCTGCAGATTCGCCCCCAGCCACAGGGAGTAAAGCACCTGCGAGAGCGTTAAGGCGTCGCCGTCAAACGCAAGGCTGCCCTCCTGACGGCCTTTCTCCAGCGCATCGCCGAGGAGAACGATGATCTGGCTGGCGCCTTTATCCATCGCGGTGCGCATATCTTCCGACAGATCGCAGACCTCTGCCGACAGCTTCACCGTCAGACAGCCGCTGATGATGCCCTGCTGGCAAAACTGCGTCAGCGTATGCTGATAGTAGGCCAGGAGGCGATCGCGATAGTTCCCCTCGCCGTGGTCAAAATGATCGACCAGGCGCTGAAGATATCCGGCGTAGTGATGGTCGAGCAGCGCAACGCCAAAGGCTTCTTTAGAGCGAAAATAGTGATAGAAAGAGCCTTTCGGCACCTCCGCTGTTTTCAGCAGTTCGCTCAGACCCATACCGGTAAACCCCCGATGCATGCAGAGCTGCTCGCCGGTGGCCAGGATATGTTCGCGGGTGTTACATTCACTGTGCTTGTTCATGGCGCTCACTGTAATAGACCGATTGGTCTAATGCAAGTCATAATTAAAAATGCCGCCTGGCGCAGAGGCTGATGAACAAAATTTGCGTACGGCGGATGAAACGTCTTCAATAAAGAAAGAGATGAGCGGCAGGAGAGGCGAAGTGGCTGAACAACTGGAATTCTTCCCGGTACAGAGTCCGTGCCGGGGGATTTGTCAGTCTGATGAACGCGGCTACTGTCGGGGGTGTATGCGTAGCCGCGACGAGCGTTTCAAGTGGCAGAAAATGAGCGATGCGCAAAAGCAGGATGTTTTGCGTCTGTGCCGTCAGCGGCTACTGCGCAAATTACGCGCAGCTAAGCAGGATAGTGCGGAAGAACCGCAGCAACCCTCACTGTTTTAAGCCTAAAATTGCGTATACTCAGGGCACTTTTTTATTGAGGAAGCTGTTATGGTTCAGCGTATTGCTATGGCTCCGCAGGGGCCGGAATTCTCTCGTTTTGTGATGGGCTACTGGCGTCTGATGGACTGGAATATGTCCGCTCAGGCGCTGGTGGGCTTTGTTGAGCAACACCTGGATCTGGGCATTACCACCATCGATCATGCCGATATTTACGGTGACTATCGCTGCGAGGCTGCGTTTGGCGAAGCGCTAAAGCTGGCGCCGCATCTGCGCAGCAGGATGGAAATTGTCACCAAGTGCGGGATTGCCACGAAAGCGCGGGCGGAAAACACCATCGGCCACTATATTACCGACCGCGACCATATTGTTCTCAGCGCGGAGCAGTCGCTGCGTAACCTTGCCACCGACCATATTGACCTGCTGCTGATTCATCGTCCGGACCCGCTGATGGATGCGGATGAAGTGGCGGAAGCCTTCCTGGCCCTTCACCATAGCGGCAAGGTTCGTCACTTCGGCGTATCGAACTTTACCCCCGCCCAGTTTACCCTGCTGCAGTCGCGCCTGCCGTTTACCCTGGCGACCAACCAGGTGGAAATTTCTCCGGTTCATCAGCCGCTGCTGCTTGACGGTACGCTGGATCAGCTTCAGCAGCTGCGTATTCGCCCGATGGCCTGGTCCTGCCTCGGCGGCGGTCGTTTGTTTAACGACGACAGCTTCCAGCCGCTGCGCGATGAGCTGGCGCGCGTTGCTCAGGAGCTGAATGCGGAGAGCATTGAGCAGGTGGTGTATGCCTGGATCCTGCGCCTGCCGTCGCAGCCGTTGCCGATTATTGGCTCAGGGAAAATAGAGCGCGTGCGTTCCGCGGTGGTGGCCGAAAAGCTGAAGATGTCCCGCCAGCAGTGGTTCCGTATCCGCAAAGCGGCGTTAGGTTACGACGTTCCGTAAACCCCATCACCTCCGCAATGGCCTACACTTAGTAGCGACAGAGCCATTAAGGAGGTGTTATGCAACGATGTATTCTCGCCATACTTACCCTGGCCGCGTGCGCAGGCGCGCAGGCGGCCAGTGAAAGCGTCGATATCAATCTTGTCACCAGCCAGAGCGTCGGTCAGGCTATCGGTAGCGTTAAAATCAGCGAAACCGCGAAAGGCCTGGAATTTACGCCAGACCTGAAGGCGCTGCCTCCCGGCGAGCACGGCTTCCATATCCACGCCAACGGCAGCTGCCAGCCCGCGATTAAAGAGGGTAAAGCCGTCGCCGCTGGCGCAGCAGGCGGGCACTACGATCCGCAAAAAACCGGTAAGCATGAAGGTCCCGACGGCGCCGGTCACCTCGGCGATCTGCCGTTCCTGGTGGTCAATAACGATGGTAAAGCAACCCAGCCGGTGGTCGCGCCGCGCTTAAAAACGCTGGATGAGGTTAAAGGGAAGGCGCTGATGATTCACGTGGGGGGCGACAATATGTCCGATAGCCCGCAGCCCCTTGGCGGCGGCGGCGAGCGGTTCGCCTGCGGCGTGATTAAGTAGTTCTTTCCGTTAAGGTGCCGGCAATGGGCGCCTGCTCCAGCTGCGACAGCGCGCACCACAGTCGCCAGATAACCGCCGCCAGCTCTTTGGCCGCCGGTTGGTGGTGGTGATTAAGCGCGTCGCAGATGCGCTGCAGCTCCTGCAGCGTCGAGGCGAGTGGCCGCTGCTGTACCCCGCGCTCGCTCATCACATCCCGCAGCAGGCTGATGCATAAATCGCGCACCTGCGATAGCGGGTCGGAACGGGTTTCCCACTCGCGAAGCTGCCACACCACGTGGGAACAGTTGAGCAAAACCACGCCCCAGCGCAGCAGCCAGCGGCGCGCCAGCGCATCCTGGCTATTGCTGAGCTGGCTGATGTGGTGATAAACCAGCGATTCAAATTCATGCTCGCTATGCTGCGGGCGGCGGCTTAGCTGGTCGACAAAGTGACGCCGTAACGCACGGATATGACGGCGGCTTTTACGCGCGTCTGAACCCGGGCTGATGATGGCGAACGCCAGCCAGGCAAGGCCGACGCCGATGATTTTGCCCAGATTATCGTTAAGAAACGATGCGTAGTCGTAGACCGGCGGGTTGGTCACCGAAATAAACGACCCCATAAAGACAATCAGCTGCCCCCACAGTCCGGCGAGCTTAGGCATCTGGAGTTTCAGCAGCTGCATGGTGGTCAGCAGGGGAAACAGAAACAGCAGGAACTGCCATAAATCGGTTATCTGCACCATCAGGCCAAACTTCACCACAAAGCTAAAGAGTGAAAGCAGGATCAGGGTACGCATCAGCAGCGTTAGTGACTTAAACGGCGAAGGAGAGACCGAATAGAGCACGCAGCAGATCGCCGCCAGGGTCAGGGCTGCGGCGCAGGCCTGCCATTGGGTGCTAATTCCCCAGGCGCCGACCATCACCAGCGCGCAAAAGGTGCGTACGCCGTTCCATAAGGCTTCGGCCTGATCGGTATGGCGAGCCAGCGCTGGCGCGGAAGGTACGTTAAATTCGGTTATCGCGCTGGCGTTTTCGATGCGCCTGAGCCAGCGGCTGCTCTCCAGATAGAGACGACAGAAGTAGCGCAGACGCTTCCAGAAGGCGATATGCCGGTAGTCAGCGTCCGCGGGGGGCGCCAGCGGAGCGATGATGCGGGCAACGCTCAGGGCGTCGGCGTTGGCATGAGATAACTCGTTGAGCAACGACTCCAGTATCTCGCGGGTGCGGGCGGGCGCGGTGGGCCAGTTGAGCAGCATTCGCCGCAGGCTCGAAATCACGCTGGTCATTCGCAGCTGTTGATGCAGCAGGTAGTTCAGCAGCGGATTTTGCCGACGAAAGCGATAGTGGCTCCAGAAGGCCTGAATGCGCAGCAGATTCATGGTCAGGATTTGCCCGATCACGCTCTCGTGCGCGGTGCGAATGGCATCGGTCGTTTCCGGCACCCACAGCAGGCTGGCGTGTTCCAGCAGGCGCGCATGCATGTTTTTCAGCGCCGTCAGCAGCGTAGCGCCATCGGAGGTGCTCGGTAAGATCATCATCATCAGCCCGCCGCACAAAATACCGACGATGACTTCGCAGACGCGCGACTGGGCGATGGTCCACAGTTCGTTCGCGTCGGTGATATTGATAACCGGGAAAGCGATAATCGCGCAGGTGTAGCCCGCAAGCTGGAAAGCGTAGGCGACGTTATTGGTAAACATCGCGCAGGCCCACGTGCAGAGGGCTATCCACGCCGAAATGCTGAACAGAAACAGCCACGGATCGTTGAGCGTATGCCCGGCCAGCAGCAGCGCCGCGCAGGCGCCGAGCAGGCTGCCGGCAATACGCCCGAAGCTTTTGCTGATCACCCCGCCGACGGTGGGAAAGCTGACCACCGCGGCGGAGGTCATCGCCCAGTAGGGTTCGTCAAGATTCAGCCAGTAGGCGACGCTCAGCGCCAGGCACATGGCAATCCCGTTACGCAAGGCATAGCGCCACTGCGGACGGCTGGCCTTAATCCACGGGAGCGAGCGCCACGTCAGAGCCTGCAGCTTCATTATTGCGCGCCGATGGCTACGGTGCAGGTGGTACCGGAGACCAGGATGGTATCCGGCGGCAAATGATCAAACTCAATACGCACCGGTACGCGCTGGGCAAGTCGGACCCACGGAATATTCGGTTTAATGTTCGCCACCAGATCGCCGCCGCTCTCCACGCTCTGGTCGACGATGGCGCGTCCGATGCTGCTCACGTGACCCTGTAACTTCTGCTTGCTGCTATAAAGAATGATCTGGGCGCTGTCGCCGGGACGGATATTGCGCAGTTTCGTTTCTTCAAAATAACCCACCACGTAGAAGGAGCGGCTGTCCACGAGGGCGAAAACCGGGTGGCCAACGGCGGCGTAGTCGCCAACCCGGGTTGAGAGATTGGTGACCCAGCCGTCAACCGGCGCTTTTATTTCCGTCTGCGTGAGCTGCCATTGGGCGTGATCGAGGGTGGCCTGCGCCACGCCAACCACGGCCTTAGCGGCTTCGAGGTTGGTCGTGGCGGTATTCAGCGCGGTGTTGGCGTTTTCTAAATCTTCTGCCGAGATAAAGTTCTGTGAAAGATGACGCCGACGGCTGGCATCGCTGGCGGCTTTTTTCTGTTCTGCCTGCGCGCGGGCGACTTCCGCTTTAGCTTTAGCAAGCTGCGCCCGGGCGTTGAGCAGGGCGATTTTATAAGGCGTGTCATCGATTCTGAACAGCACGTCTCCCGCTTTAACCAGCTGGTTGTCGCGCACGTTGAGCTGCAGGATGCTGCCGGAAACCTGGGGCGTGACGCCAACCTGCTCGGCGCGGACCTTGCCGTCGCGGGTCCACGGGGATTGCGTGTAGTAATTCCAGACCAGCCAGGCGGCAATAATAGCCAGCGCGGCGACCAGCAGCGTGGATAAGTATTTTAGTTTCTTCATGTAATGAACATTACCAGATAGTCAGTAAAACCAGCGCCAGACAGACGGAGAGCGCAAAGAAGGAGAGGTCCATTAGCAGGGGATGCCAAATCTCGCCTGCATACATCCAGTCCCGCAGCTGGCGGTGGATAATCAACCAGATAAAAAAGCCCAGCAAAACGGCTTTAAAGACGGGAGGGAAATAGACAGAAGCGCCGAACACCAGGTCCTGGAGCGACAATCCGGCAGTGTTAAGACTCAGTTTCACAAGCAAAAATCCTTTGCCGTTGCAGGAAGAATGTTCAGGTTATGCGATTATTCACATTGTAAATCATTGTTCTGATTTTAGTGAATCGGGTAATTCATTTGTTTTGGTAATTTAAATGCTGCACACTATTCTAAAATCAGTATAATAACTTAGCAAGCTAATTATAAGGAGATGAAATTGGAATCGCCACTTGGTTCTGATCTGGCACGTTTGGTGCGCGTCTGGCGCGCGCTAATCGACCATCGCCTGAAACCTCTGGAGTTAACGCAGACGCACTGGGTCACGCTGCATAACATTCACCAGCTGCCGCCTGAACAGTCGCAGATTCAGCTGGCGAAAGCCATAGGTATTGAGCAGCCGTCGCTGGTTCGCACGCTCGACCAGCTGGAGGAGAAAGGGCTTATTTCTCGCCAGACCTGTGCTAACGATCGGCGGGCAAAACGTATCAAGCTTACCGAAAAAGCCGAGCCTCTGATCAACGAAATGGAAGAGGTTATCGGCAAAACGCGTGATGAGATTCTGGCCGGCGTATCTAAGGAAGAGGTGGAAACGCTGCTTAATTTGATTCGTAAACTTGAACACAATATTCTCGATCTCCAGGCAAAAGATTGACCTTAGCGAGGCCTTGAGGACTCTCAAGGCCTCTTTTTTGTTTATTCACGCCAGACCACTACGCGGTTACGCCCGCTGTTTTTCGCTTCGTACATCGCGGTATCCGCGCGCTTAACGCACTCTTCTGCCGAAACGTGCGCATCCTGCGTGGTGAACACGCCCATACTGATGGTCATTCTCTCCGGTAATCCCTCCTGCTTCTCGCTGACCGACAGGCGGATACGTTCGGCGATTGCCAGCGCTTCGTTGGCGCCGATATTCACCAGCAGCACGGCAAACTCTTCCCCGCCGATACGCGCGGCAATGTCCTCCTGGCGCACGTTGTTCTGCAACACGCTGGCAGCAAACTGAATCATCTTATCTCCCTGCACGTGACCGTAGGTGTCGTTGATGCGCTTAAAGCGATCGAGGTCGCAGACGATGACCGACAGCGGCTGTGAAGCGGAAGCCTTCGACAACCGCTGAGTCAGGGTGTCATAGAAATAGCTGCGGTTATACAGCCGGGTCAGGGGATCGCGAATCGAGTTCTGGTAAGAGCGGACGTATCTTTCGTTTGATTCACGATAGAGTATAAAAACGTCACCAAGTAGAATTAAAATCAGAAACAGGGTGCTCAGCGTTTCAAAAAGCCGCGCCTGGTTCCAGGAGTGAGCGTTACCGCTAACCGTGGAGAGCAGCACCAGCAGCGTAAAGATATAGGCGGTACAAAAAAAAGCGCCGCTGTACCAGAATATATTACGCAGCCGAGTCAGGCCGATCAGTAAAATCAGCGTTAATGACCATATTATAATTAATAGCCAGCCAATGCGATTATGCCATAGTGGCGTAAAGGTGTAGGTTAGATTGTCAATGAATTCAATGCTTAGCAACGGCGAGTTGCTTGAATGAACCCACGATAATATGAGCGTTGCGCTGATAAAAATAAAACAACTACTGAGCACCGCACCGTGAATTTTTCTTGAGTGGCCGGTAATGTGTCGGATTCGATATAAAACAATTGAGGTTATAAATAAAACAGCCATCATCACGTTGCGGAAAAAATAAAAAACCAGCGCGTCATTTTGATTGATCTCGCGCCCCTGAGCACAGACCAGCCAGTCGGGATAGCTGCCTATCGTTCCCAGCATCAGCAGGGCCGAGCAGGTAAACGCGAAGGCTATCGGGGCCAGGTACAGTTGATTTTTATCACACAGATATTTCATGCCCATAAAGCAGGCAATCATAATATGAAAGCCCATCAGTGAAATAGTCAGCACGGGGAAAAGCATGGATGATGTTGTAGAAATACGATGAATTAATGAGGTGGTAATAAAATTAACCACAGCAATGGAAAGACTGCACGCGATAGCGTAAATAAATATCCGATAGGGTAAGCTTTTTATATTAACGCGCATAGTCAACATCCCTGAAAAATGCGAAGGTAAAACGACAAGATAGTCGTGAATGCTTTTAAATAATACTGACTGGAGAATACGTGATGGTGGCGGGCAGAATATTGCGCGGGCGCAAATTAGTGTGTGTATAAAAGAAAAATATAAATATATATGAATTATTTATTTACGCTGGGAAAATAATGCGTATTTTATATCAATAAGCGGCCCGTCCGGGCCGCAGAGAGAAGATTTAGCGCGGGGAGACCGTCACCTGGCTGCCGCTGCCGGCAATGGCTACGCGCTGGCCGACGGAGAACGGCGTGCTGCCTTGCTTCTGCACTACCATGATGGTGTTACCGTCATCTTTGCGGATTTCCAGCTCAACGCCCTGAGTTTTGTTCATCGCGCCCTGTACGCCCTGACCGGCTACGCCGCCGGCGACAGCGCCTGCCGCCGTTGCCAGGGAGCGACCTGTGCCGCCGCCAATGGTGTTACCGAGGAAGCCGCCGAGCACCGCGCCGCCGATAGCGCCGATGGCGTTGCTGTCATCTCCGCCCTGAATCTGCACCGCACGGGTATGCACAATGGTGCCGTAGGTCACGCTCTGGACCTGTTTGGCTTCAGATGCGGAGTAAACATCGCCGGACAGGCCGCTGCTGCTGACGCAGCCTGCAAGCGTAAAACCAATCATCGAGACAGCCAAAACACGTAAAATCATTTATGAATCTCCTGTTCACCAAGAAGCGTTCTGTTGAACTTCCTTGTAGCCAATTATATGGCATTTAAGCGTCTGCTGGCATAGCAGATGCAACGACTATACAAAAAATAATAATCAGAGTCGTCTCAACCTAAACTAAACACAAGTTCTTTACCCTAAGAACCGGCAGCGCTGCTTGTATTGTTAAAAAGTATTATAGCAGCGTAGCTTTGCCCCCTCGTTTATGATGGAGTGTGGGGATATACGAGAGTCATGGAATGAAGGAAAGCGTATGAAATCAGGCCGCTTTATCGGCGTTATGTCCGGCACCAGCCTTGATGGTGTTGATGTTGTTCTCGCAGCAATTAATGAAAATCTGGTTGCCCAGCAGGCCAGCCTGACCTATCCCATCCCCATCGCGATTAAAGAAGATATCCTGGCCATCTGCCAGGGGCAGCCGCTGACTCTCTCGCAGCTGGGGCGGCTCGATACGCGCCTGGGACGCCTATTTGCCGATGCGGTTCTGGCATTGATGGCTCAGGAAAAGCTCAAGGCGGCGGACATCATCGCTATCGGCTGCCACGGCCAAACGGTCTGGCATGAGCCAGCAGGCGATGCGCCGCATACTCTGCAGATTGGCGACAATAACCAGATTGCCGCGCATACTGGCGTGACGGTGGTCGGGGACTTTCGCCGTCGCGATATGGCGCTCGGCGGGCAGGGCGCGCCGCTGGTCCCGGCGTTCCACCACGCGCTGCTGGCGCACCCGGTTGAGCGTCGAATGGTTCTCAATATTGGCGGGATCGCCAACCTCTCTTTGCTGGCGCCAGGTCTGCCGGTGCGCGGCTACGACACCGGCCCGGGCAACATGCTGATGGATGCGTGGGTCTGGCGTCAGTGCGGTAAACCCTTCGATAAAGACGCACAGTGGGCCAGCGAGGGTAAAATTGTGCTGCCGTTGCTGCAGGATATGCTAAGCGATCCGTGGTTTGCGCTGCCGGCGCCAAAGAGCACCGGTCGTGAATACTTTAACTACGGCTGGCTGTCGCAGCATCTGGCGCGTTATCCGGGGCTTCGCGCCCAGGACGTTCAGGCGACCCTTGCGGAGCTGACCGCCGTCAGCATCAGTGAACAGGTGCTGCTCAGCGGGGGATGTGAACGTCTGCTGGTATGCGGCGGCGGGGCGCGCAATCCGCTTCTGATGGCCCGTCTGGCGGCGCTGCTGCCGGGAACGGAAGTATCGACGACCGATGAGGCGGGGATCAGCGGTGATGATATGGAGGCGCTGGCTTTCGCATGGCTGGCGTGGCGGACGCTTGCCGGACTACCCGGCAATCTCCCTTCCGTGACCGGCGCGTCGCAAGCTTCCGTGCTTGGCGCGATTTTTCCCGCCAATCCGCCGCAAAATCAGAGTTAACTGAAATCACCCGCGCCGGTTTCTTCGTAAACTGGACAGCGTTGAGGGAGGGCGTTATGCCTTCCCGGACCGGGAAAGTCGAAGGCAAATTGATGAAAAAAATTCTTATTCTTGCTGTACCTTTTATGCTGGCGGGCTGTAGCTATTACAACCAGTTTGTCGAGCGGATGAATACGGACACCCTCGAGTATCAGTGTGACCAGAAACCGTTGACCGTCCATCTCAATCATACTCGCCAGCAGGTCAGCTTTATTTACGATAATCAGCAGCTCAATTTACAGCAGGGGCTCTCCGCTTCTGGCGCGCGCTATACCGATGGCGTTTACGTCTTCTGGTCGAAGGGCGATAGCGCCACCGTCTATAAACGGGACCGTATCGTGCTGGAAAACTGTCAGCTGCAAACCGCCAAACGTTGAGATTTCAGCCATGGGGGCGCACAATAACGCTACCCTTTGATTATTTTCTCAATTGCCATGTCTGATAACGACGAATTGCAGCAAATCGCGCACCTGCGCCGTGAGTATACCCGTGGTGGCCTGCGCCGCCACGATCTTCCCGCCGAACCTCTGGCACTCTTTGAGCGCTGGCTGCGTCAGGCCTGTGACGCAAAGCTCGCTGACCCAACGGCGATGGTTGTCGCGACCGTCGATGAAAACTCGCAGCCTTACCAGCGCATCGTGTTGCTCAAGCACTACGATGAGAAAGGCCTGGTGTTCTATACCAACCTCGGCAGCCGCAAAGCCCATCAGATTGAAAAAAATCCCCGCATCAGCCTGCTTTTCCCATGGCATATGCTGGAACGTCAGGTGATGGTTATCGGTAAAGCGGAACGCCTTTCAACGCTGGAAGTGGTGAAATATTTCCATAGCCGTCCGCGCGATAGTCAGATTGGCGCATGGGTGTCGCAGCAGTCCAGCCGTATCTCGGCGCGTGGCATCCTTGAGAGTAAGTTCCTCGAGCTTAAGCAAAAATTCCAGCAGGGCGAAGTGCCGCTGCCGAGCTTCTGGGGCGGATTCCGCGTCAGTATCGAACAGATGGAGTTCTGGCAGGGCGGCGAGCATCGTCTGCACGATCGTTTTCTCTACCAGCGGCAAAACGGCGGCTGGCAAATCGACCGACTGGCGCCATAAAGGACGCAAAAATGTTGTGTTAAGCGCTGGTGCATCGTGGCCCGGCGCTTTATTCTATACGCTTCATTTTTCAAGCTGCATCTTTGTTAGCTGCGCCTGCCTGGCTCTGTCGCTTACCTGAGTAAGTTCCCTGGGCTTTCACATGCTTGCCGCGGCGACGCAGCTTGAATAATTTTGCGTAGATATTTTTTTCGCGTCTGGCGAAAAGTCGTGTACCGGCAGAGGTGCAGTCGTTTTATAGATGGAGAATTTGATGGCAAGCAGTAACTTGATTAAACAATTGCAGGAGCGGGGGCTGATAGCCCAGGTGACGGACGAAGAAGCGTTAGCAGAGCGACTGGCGCAAGGCCCGATCGCGCTCTATTGCGGCTTCGATCCCACCGCTGACAGCTTGCATTTGGGGCATCTTGTTCCATTGTTATGCCTGAAACGCTTCCAGATGGCCGGCCATAAACCGGTTGCCCTGGTGGGCGGCGCGACCGGTCTGATTGGCGACCCGAGCTTTAAAGCCGCGGAGCGTAAACTGAACACTGAAGATACCGTGCAGGAGTGGGTAGATAAAATTCGCAAACAGGTCGCGCCTTTCCTCGACTTTGATTGCGGTGAAAATTCTGCCATTGCCGCCAACAACTACGACTGGTTTGGCAGCATGAACGTGCTGACTTTCCTGCGTGATATCGGCAAGCACTTCTCGGTAAACCAGATGATTAACAAAGAAGCGGTGAAGCAGCGTCTGAACCGTGACGACCAGGGCATCTCTTTTACCGAGTTCTCCTACAACCTGCTGCAGGGTTACGACTTTGCCTGCCTGAACAAGCTGCACGGCGTGGCGCTGCAAATCGGCGGTTCTGACCAGTGGGGCAACATTACCTCCGGTATCGACCTGACCCGTCGTCTGCACCAGAACCAGGTCTTTGGCCTCACCGTTCCGCTGATCACCAAGGCGGACGGCACGAAATTCGGTAAAACCGAAGGCGGCGCAGTGTGGCTGGATCCGAAGAAAACCAGTCCGTACAAGTTCTACCAGTTCTGGATCAACACCGCGGATGCCGACGTTTATCGCTTCCTGAAGTTCTTCACTTTTATGGACATGGCTGAAATCAATGCCCTGGAAGAAGAAGACAAAAACAGCGGTAAAGCACCGCGCGCCCAGTATGTGCTGGCCGAACAGGTGACCCGCCTGGTGCACGGTGAAGAAGGTCTTGTGGCGGCAAAACGCATTACCGAGAGCCTGTTCAACGGTAACCTGAGCGATTTGAGCGAAGCCGATTTCGAACAGCTGGCGCAGGATGGCGTGCCGATGATCGAAATGGATAAAGGCGCCGATCTGATGCAGGCGCTGGTGGATTCTGAACTGCAGCCGTCCCGCGGTCAGGCGCGTAAAACCATCGCATCCAATGCGGTGACCATCAACGGCGAAAAACAGTCCGACCCGGAATACGTATTTGTTGATGCCGACCGTCTCTTTGGTCGCTACACCTTACTGCGTCGCGGTAAGAAAAATTACTGTCTGGTCTGCTGGAAGTAATTGCGTAAAGGCAGGGGCGTGGGAAACCGCGCCCCTTATTTTTTGCTCTCAGGTAATCAAGATGAAGAATATCCTCGCCATCCAGTCCCACGTTGTGTTTGGCCATGCGGGCAACAGCGCCGCTGAATTTCCGATGCGCCGCCTTGGTGCCAACGTCTGGCCGCTTAATACCGTACAATTCTCCAACCATACCCAATACGGAAAGTGGACCGGCTGCGTGATGCCGCCAGCGCATCTGACGGAAATTGTTCAGGGGATTGCCGATATTAACCAGCTGCAGCGCTGTGACGCGGTATTAAGCGGATACCTGGGATCGGCGGAACAGGGCGAACATATTCTTGGCATCGTGCGTCAGGTGAAAAGCGCCAATCCGGCCGCGAAATATTTCTGCGATCCGGTCATGGGGCACCCTGAAAAGGGCTGTATCGTAGCGCCCGGCGTCGCGGAGTTTCATGTACGCTATGCGCTGCCGGCGAGCGATATTATTGCGCCAAACCTGGTTGAGCTGGAGATCCTCTGCGGGCATCCGGTGGCGAACGTTAACGAAGCGGTGCTGGCCGCGCGCGAGCTGATTGCACAGGGGCCGGAAGTGGTGCTGGTGAAGCATCTTTCGCGGGCCGGGCTGAGTATGGATCGTTTTGAAATGCTGCTGGTCACCGCGCAGGAAGCCTGGCATATCAGCCGTCCGCTGGTGGATTTTGGCATGCGCCAGCCGGTGGGCGTCGGCGATGTCACCAGCGGGCTGCTGCTGGTTAAGCTGCTGCAGGGCGCGGGACTGCGCGATGCGCTGGAGCACGTGACCGCCGCGGTGTATGAAATCATGCTGGCGACAAAAAATATGCAGGAGTATGAGCTACAGGTTGTGGCGGCTCAGGATCGCATCGCGCAGCCGGAGCACTACTTCAGCGCCACGCAGCTTTAAGAGGCGTGAGAACAACTTGCCCGACCTGCGTCGGGCAAGCATCGGCTTCACTTCAGCCCTTCAGCCTCGAGGGCGGCGGCTACCGCAGGCCGCGCGGCAACGCGCTTCATCCAGGCTGCAATATTGCTATAGCCTTCCATATCCAGCTTCACGGCGTACGCCCAGCGCAGCACGGTAAACAGGTAGCCATCGGCGATAGTGAAACGGTGCCCGTTAATCCACTCTTTATCTTCCAGGCATTCGTTCACGTACTGCATTTTTTTGTCCAGCAGCGCGCGAGCGACAGGTTTGTAATCCTCCGGCGTATCCGGGCGAAACAGCGGGGTAAAACCTTTATGCAGCTCCGTCGCCACGTAGTTTAGCCACTCCAGCGTCTGATAGCGG
The DNA here is from genome assembly GCF_033843325.1 of Klebsiella sp. JN_Kp126. NCBI lineage: Bacteria > Pseudomonadati > Pseudomonadota > Gammaproteobacteria > Enterobacterales > Enterobacteriaceae > Klebsiella > Klebsiella sp. JN_Kp126. Next base: position 72,915 of record NZ_JAWXQV010000045.1, read on the forward strand.
GCAATGCTTCCCACCGGCGCCAGCAGCTGGCGGTCCGGCACGCGATCGGCGATATATTGCATAATGGCCACGCCTTCCGTCAGCAGCACATCATCGTCCAGCAGCAGCGCCGGTACCTGACCCTTCGGGTTGATCTGCAGATAATCATCCCCGTTTTCGAGACGTTTTTTCATCACGTCAACGCCCTGCAGGGTGAAGTCCAGCCCGCTTTCGCGTAGCGCAATATGCGAAGCAAGAGAACAAGCGCCGGATTTGTAGAACAGTTTCATCGGTAACTCCTCGTGGCTGCGGTTTCCTGTATGTTAGTCCGCTCAGGGGTAAAAAAAAACCGCTAACAGCGCGTTAGCGGTTTAAATTTATGGGTTTTCCCGGGGAGCTTAAGCCGTAGCGGTATCGCTGGCTTTTGCCGTTTTATCGTCGTCCTGGGTCATACGGTTCAGCTTCGGCGCCGTCATGAGCATCAGGATGGCGATAATGCCGGTGGCGACACCGATATGCAGGAACACGCGACCGTAAACTTCCAGCGACATCAGCGGGTCAGTCACGTTATCCGGCACCGCCATCATGTTCGCCACGTAGCCGCCGATCAGGTTGGCGCCAGCGGTAGTCAGGAACCAGCTACCCATAATGAAGCCCATCAGGCGCTGCGGAACCAGCTGTGCCACCATCGCCAGACCCAGACCGGAAATCATCAGTTCACCGATACTCTGCAGGCCGTAGCTGATCACCAGCCAGCTGACGTTTACGATGCCCGCATCGCTGGCGAACTTAGCGCCCAGCGGCAGGACAAGGAAGGCGCCGGAGCACAGGACCATACCAATAGCAAACTTCATCGGCATCGGCAGGGTATCGCCCATCTTGTTATAAATGGCGGCCAGAATCGGGCTACCGATAATGATCCAGAAAGGGTTCAGCGCCTGGTACTGCTCAGGCTCGAAAGCGATGCCCAGCAGAGAGTGTTCAACGTTGCGAATCGCAAAGAAGTTGAGGGAGGTTGGCATCTGGCTGTACAGAACGAAGAAGATAATCGCCTGCAGCATCAGGATGAAAGCGACGATCATTTTGCGACGGGCCGCGCCCTGCATCGCGAAGGCTTCTTTAGCGAAAATAACGATGATGCCCAGCGCAACCACGCCCAGCGCCATACGTGCAATACCCTGGTTGTGCAGCAGCCAGGTTGCAATCGCGATGAGAACCACCACGCCAACGATAGTCGCCAGCAGCTTGCCTATCTGCAGCGGGGCGAAGTCAGGCTTCGAGCCGTACTGTTTAACCCAGCGCTGGCAGAAAGTGAAGTTGACGATGGTGATCACCAGGCCGACAAAGCTCAGGGCGAAAGCGACGCTCCAGCCGAACTTCGCCGCCAGCCATGGCGTGGCCAGCATAGAGAAGAAAGAACCGATGTTGATGGACATGTAGTACATGGTAAATGCACCGTCCAGACGCGGGTCGTTCTTTTCATAGCAGGTTGAGAGCAGGGAAGAGGGGTTAGCCTTAAACAGGCCGTTACCGACGGCAATCGTCGCCATACCTATATATACGATGCCTGCATCTTGCCCTGACCACGCCACCAGGCCGTAGCCGATAGCCAGAACGATTGCGCCGAGCATGATGACGCGCTTAGTGCCAAGCACCTTGTCGCCCAGCCAGCCGCCAATCGCCACCAGACCGTAGACCAGGGCGCTAAAGGAGGAGAACAGAGTAATAGAGTCCGCTTCTGACATACCCAGCTGTTTAACCAGGTAAACGGCCATGATCCCTTGCAGGCCGTAGAAACCAAAACGTTCCCACAGCTCAATAGAGAAGATGAGATAGAACGAACGTGGTTGTTTGAAAGCGTTTAAACTTACGCTTTCTGTTGGTTTATTGTTTGCAGTCGACACAAATACCTCTTTTTTTACATCCCATATTAACGGGGGGTGTTCGGGGCGCAATCTTCTCAGACCGCCGCCTTTATAGTTATTCTGGAGGGAAAACGGCAGGTAATGTTCACTATCCTGCCCCTTCAGGCAATAGCTTTGCAATAATCTGTTACACATATTCCATGCGGCATAATACACCGCCTACTCAAATGTTATTCAGAGTTAAATTTCAAGGTTTAGCCAAAGGGAGAGTTTTTATCTGTTGGAATCCGAAGTTTTTCGCATAATGGCGATATGTTCGGCTGTATGCGCTTGCATCCAGTGATATAGCCCGTAATCCTAAAAATTGATGGGTTATTGTTTTGGTATTTAACTTAAGGGTATTTGAATCAGCAGGTTTGCACGCAAAAGCGTTAACATTAAATCAACAATAAATTGACCAGGTGATCTCGATCACAAATGTATAGAAATTTTGCCTCTAAAAAAAATGAATAAGCTGGCCGATGATTATATAACCGCATAATCACCCGCAACAGCGCGAAAATGATGGCGTGAATGTCGATGAAGGCGGGGGAAAAGCAGCGTCATCACCCTGATGGATAATGACGCGATGCGTGTTCAGAGATCGACCTTCTCTTTGTACTCGCAAAGGTCTTCTATCAGGCAGGAGCCGCAGCGCGGTTTGCGGGCAATACAGGTATAACGACCGTGCAGGATTAACCAGTGATGGCAGTCGACTTTAAATTCCGCTGGAACCACCTTTAACAGCTTTTCTTCGACCTGTTCAACGTTCTTACCGGGCGCAAATTGTGTACGATTGCAAACGCGGAAGATATGCGTATCGACGGCGATTGTCGGCCAGCCGAAGGCGGTGTTGAGTACCACGTTCGCGGTTTTACGGCCGACGCCGGGAAGCGCCTCAAGGGCCGCCCGATCTTCCGGCACTTCGCCATTGTGCTGCTCAAGCAGGATACGACAGGTCTTGATGACGTTTTCTGCTTTGCTGTTAAACAGGCCAATAGTCTTGATATACGACTTCACGCCCTCAACGCCCAGCGCCAGCATGGCCGCCGGCGTGTTGGCGACCGGGTAGAGTTTTGCCGTCGCTTTGTTGACGCTGACGTCGGTGGCCTGCGCCGAGAGCAGGACGGCGATCAATAATTCAAACGGCGAGTGAAAATTCAGCTCCGTGGTGGGGTGCGGGTTGTTATCCCTGAGCCTGGTGAGGATCTCCAGGCGTTTACTCTTATTCATTCCAGGCTTTTCCCGTCACATCAGACGGCGCAACGACATCGGCTTGTACCGCTTTAGCTTTGCGCTGTTTGCTACGTTCATCGATAAGGTATTTTACCGCCAACATCATACCGAGGCCAATAAATGCCCCCGGCGGCAGCATCGCCAGCAGAAACGGCGTATTGGTATGAAATACTTCAATGCGCAGAACTTTAGCCCAGCTGCCGAGCAGGCTATCGGCACCGTCAAACAGGGTACCGTTGCCGAGAATTTCCCGCATTGATCCGAGCACAAACATCGCACAGGTGGCCCCCATGCCGATGGAAAAACCATCCAGCGCCGACAGCGCCGGGCCTTTTTTCGCGGCAAAGGCCTCAGCGCGCCCAACCACGATACAGTTGGTGACAATCAGCGGGATAAAGATCCCCAGAGACTGATAGAGGCCGAACGCGTAGGCGTTGATCAGCATCTGCACGACGCTCACCACCGAAGCGATGATCATGACGTAAATCGGAATACGGATTTCCGCCGGCGTCCAGCGGCGCAGGCTGGAAATGGTCAGGTTCGTCAGGGTGAGCACCAGCGTCGTCGCCAGCCCAAGGCCAAGGGCGTTGGTGGCGGTCGAGGTCACGGCGAGTAGGGGACACATCCCCAGCAGCTGAACCAGCGCGGAGTTGTTTTTCCACAACCCCTGAACAATAACGTCTTTTACTTCGCTCATGATTTAGTCTCCACAGGGAGTGAATGCGGAAATCTGCGCGGGCAGCGTTTGTGCGTACAGGCCGGCGCGCTTGACGGCATTGACCACCGCGCGCGGGGTAATGGTGGCCCCGGTAAACTGGTCGAAGTCGCCGCCGTCTTTTTTCACGGCCCAGTGGCTGTCGTTTTGCCCATGAATCACTTTACCGGCAAAGAGGGTGATCCAGTCGGAAATTCTGAGTTCGATTTTATCGCCCAGCCCCGGCGTCTCATGATGTTCGGTGACGCGGGTACCCAGCACGGTACCTTTAAAATCGGCGGCCACCAGCAGCTGAATGGCCCCGGAATAGCCGTCCGGTGCGGTGGCTTCCATCACCGCAGCCACCGGTTTTTCGCCATCCTGAGCGATCCAAACCTTGTGCTGGCCTTTTCCCAGCGCCGGGGCGGTAACTTGATAACAGCTTTTCAGCAAGTCGTTGTTATAAAGATTAGCCGGCATAACCTGGTCAAATAAGGCTTTTTGCTGCTGGGCAGCCTGGTCTTCAATGGTGCTTTTGGTCAGCTCGTTAATCGCGGCCGTCAGCCCGGTAGACCCCGCCGCAAAGAGGGCCAGCGTGATGCCGTGTTTACGCATGCTTTGTAACATGTTCGGGTCCTCAGCGGTGGCCGTACGCGCGCGGGCGCGTATAGTAATCGATCAAGGGAACGGTAATATTGGCCAGCAGAACGGCAAAGGCCACGCCATCCGGATAGCCGCCAAAGCTGCGAATTAGCCATACCAGTAATCCCGCCAGCGCGCCGAAGATCAGGCGTCCGCGATTGGTGGTGGAGGCGGTTACCGGATCCGTCAGAATAAAGAACGCGCCCAGCATGGTGGCGCCGGACAGCAGATGAATCAGCGGCGAGGCGAGGCTTTCCGGGGAGAACAGCCATCCGAGGGTAGCGCAAACGGCAAGGCTCAGCAGAAAACTGACCGGAATATGCCAGCGAATGGCTTTCTGCCATAACAGGAACAGACCACCCGCCAGATACGCCAGGTTAACCCACTGCCAGCCGAGGCCGGCGAGCGCGCCGCCGTAGACAGGATACTGGAGAATCTCTTCAACCGCGTGACCGGCATGAAGCGAGGTTTTGAAGGTATCCAGCGGCGTGGCCTGGCTGATACCGTCAATGCCCATTCGCAGGCTGTTCATGTCTCCACTGCTCGCCGTATGGCCTGTGAAAATCATCCGCAGCGCGTCGCTAAATCCGGGAACATTGGCGGCTATCTCATGCGGCGGGAGCCACGAAGTCATCTGGACCGGGAAGGAGATGAGCAGGACGACATAGCCGATCATCGCCGGGTTAAAAGGATTATGACCCAGACCACCGTAGAGCTGTTTAGCGATGATCACCGCGAACGCGGTCCCCAGCACCACCATCCACCAGGGAGCAAAAGGCGGAATACTGATGGCCAGCAGCAGGCCGGTCAGCAGCGCGGAGTTATCGGCGAGGATCGCGGGAATATTTTGTTTGCGCAGTTTAAGGATGGCCGCTTCGGCTCCCCACGCCGTGATGGCGGCAAAGATAATTTGCAGCACGGTACCCCAGCCGAAAAACCAGGTCTGAACCGCGATGCCGGGCACGGCGGCGAGCAGCACCAGCAGCATAATCCGCGAAGTCTGGCGCTGATTGTGGGTATAAGGGGAACTTGCGATTCTGAAAACCATTTAATCCTCGTTAACTGCCTGCCGGGATGCTTTCCGGGCCTGAACGCGGGCGATTGCTTCAGCGACTGCCGCTTTGCGGGCGTCATCATTGGCTGCCGACGGGGGAACTGCTTGTTGCTGTTGTTCTGCTTTACGCGCTTTAGCCCGGGCGATGGCGGCCTCAACGGCGGCCTTGCGCGGGTCAACGGCGGCGGGCTGCTCCGCTGGGGCGTCTTCCGCAGGAACCGCCTGCTGTTGGGCTTTACGCGCTTTAGCCCGGGCGATGGCGGCCTCAACGGCGGCCTTGCGCGGGTCAACGGCGGCGGGCTGCTCCGCTGGGGCGTCTTCCGCAGGAACCGCCTGCTGTTGGGCTTTACGCGCTTTGGCCCGGGCGATGGCGGCCTCGACGGCGGCTTTGCGCGGATCAACGGCGGCGGGCTGCTCCGCTGGGGCGTCTTCCGCAGGAACCGCCTGCTGTTGGGCTTTACGCGCTTTGGCCCGGGCGATGGCGGCCTCGACGGCGGCTTTGCGCGGGTCACTGGCGGCGGGCTGCTCTGCTGGGGCGTCTTCCGCAGGAACCGCCTGCTGTTCGACTTTGCGCGCTTTGGCTCGGGCGATGGCGGCCTCGACGGCGGCTTTGCGCGGGTCAAGGGCGGCGTCAGATGACGGCCCGGCGACGTTGCTTTGTGCCTGTTGCTGAGCTTTGCGTGCCCGGGCCTCGGCCTTGCGGGCTTCGCGGGCGGCAATGGCTTCGCTGTTATCCGGTTTGGCGCCGGAGAGCACGATAATCGGCTGCGCCGCGTCACGCTGCTTTTCCCGTACCCGGGCAAGGGCGGCGTTAATCGCGTCCTGATCTTTCGCCGCGGGCTGGACCGCGGCCTGCTTATGCCGTTCAAGACGCGCGGCTTTATCGCGCTCAAGACGCGCCTGACGGGCCTCAAAGCGTAATTTCGCCTCCGCCGCGCGTTTCTCTTCCTGAGCAAGCGCGTAAATCTCCGCTTTTTCCTGGCGGAAGTACTGCACCAGCGGGATATTGCTTGGGCAGACCCAAGCGCAGGCGCCGCACTCAATGCAATCCGCCAGGTTATGGCTGGTGGCTTTGTCGTGCTGCTGGCCTTTGCTGAACCAATAAAGCTGCTGCGGCAGAAGATCGGCCGGGCAGGCGTCCGCGCAGGCGCTGCAGCGGATGCAGCCTTTTTCCTCTTCCGGCTCGCCCATTTCGCTCGCCGACGGCGCCAGCAGGCAGTTGGTGATTTTCACGACCGGCACGTCGAGCCACGGCAGGGTGAAGCCCATCAGCGGCCCGCCCATAATTACCATAGGATCGCCGCTTGGACAGAAACCGGCATCGTTGAGCAGATGGCTGACCGGAGTGCCGAGGCGCGCCCAGACGTTGCCCGGACGCGAGATCGCTTCCCCGGTCAGGGTGACGACGCGCTCGGTCAGCGGCTCGCCGTCGATTACCGCGCGTTTCACCGCATAGGCGGTGCCGACGTTCTGCATCAGCACGCCGATGTCAGAGGAGCGTCCGCCGTGAGGCACCTGCTTGCCGGTGAGGATCTGCGTCAGCTGTTTCGCTCCGCCGGAGGGATATTTCGTGGGGATCACGCGCAGGGAAATACCGTGCGTGTCGGCTAATACCGCGCGCAGCATCGAAATCGCCTGCGGTTTATTATCCTCGATGCCGATCAGTACCTGAGCTGGCTGCAGAATATGGGCAAGGATGCGAATACCCTCGACGATCTGCGCCGCGCAATCCTGCATCAGACGGTCGTCGGCGGTAATATAGGGTTCGCACTCGGCGGCGTTGATAATTAGTGTGTCGATTTTGTCGCCGCCGCCGCGCAGCTTGGCGCCGGTCGGGAAACCCGCGCCGCCCAGTCCGGCCACGCCAAACTGGTGAATACGCTCAATCAGCGCTTCGCGGGATTTATTCTGGTAATCGTTCCAGCCATCGCGTTCAATCCAGCGGTCTTCGCCATCGGCATCAATAATCACGCTCATTTCCGCCAGCGCGGAAGGGTGGGCGGTAGAGTGGGGAGCAATGGCCGCCACCGTACCGGACGTCGGGGCGTGCACCGGCAGCATTCTGCCCCAGCCGCGCGTTAACGGCTGGCCGCGCAGGACGCGATCGCCAGGCTGAACGCAGAGCTCACCTTCAGCGCCAATATGCTGTTTTAGCGGAATGACAAAACGCTGCGGCAGTGAAACCTGACGCAGCGGGGTACCGTTGGACTGGGTTTTCATTTCTGGCGGATGGATGCCGCCGTTGAAGTCCCAGACTTTATCTTTGCGAAAAGCGGAAAATAACTTAAACATGTTGTTCCACGGGAATAATGCGTACCGGGATGGTCTGAAGATCCCATTTCCAGGTTTCTGTCGTCGGCGCCACCGGGCGCAGTTCAATACATTGCGTCGGACAAGGCGCGACGCAAAGATTACAGCCGGTACAGAGATCGCTCATCACCGTATGCATGGCGCGCGTGGCGCCGACGATGGCATCGACGGGACAGGCCTGAATGCATTTTGTGCAGCCGATGCAGTTCGCCTCGTCGATCACCGCCAGCATTCGCGCCGGTTCGGCTTCCTGCGCATCGCCGTCTGTCGGCTGCGGATCGACGTTCAATAGCTCGGCGATTTTCAGCATCACCGCTTCGCCGCCGGGGGCGCAGCAGTTGATTTTCTCGCCCTGGGTCCCCACCGCTTCAGCGTAGGGACGACAGCCAGGATAGCCGCACTGGCCGCACTGGCTCTGCGGAAGCAGGGCATCAATTTTTTCCACCACCGGGTCATCTTCCACCGCAAAGCGGCGGGAGGCGTACCCCAGAATTAAGCCGAAAATTAGCCCCAGCAGGCTAATGGCGACCACGGCTATCCAGACAGCGTTCATTACAACTTCACCAAACCACTAAAGCCCATAAAAGCAAGGGACATTAAACCTGCGGTGACCAGTGCAATCGCGTTACCGCGAAACGGCGCGGGAACATCCGCTACCACCAGTCGCTCGCGAATGGAGGCGAAAAGCACCATAACCAGCGAAAAACCGACCGCGGCGGCAAAACCGTACAGCGCCGATTGCAGGAAATTATGCCCAAGGTTAATGTTGAGCAGCGCCACGCCGAGCACCGCGCAGTTGGTGGTGATCAGCGGCAGGAAGATGCCCAGCAGGCGATACAGCGCCGGGCTGGTTTTACGCACGACCATTTCGGTAAACTGCACCACCACGGCGATGACCAGGATAAAGGCCAGCGTACGTAAATAGACCAGATCCAGCGGGATAAGGATCCAGGTATCAATTAACCAGGCGCAAATAGATGCCAGCGTCATCACAAACGTGGTGGCAAGCCCCATCCCCATAGCGGCTTCCAGCTTTTTGGAAACCCCCATAAACGGGCACAGTCCAAGAAACTTCACCAGCACGAAGTTGTTAACCAGGACAGTGCCAACAAAGAGCAGTAAATAATCAGCCATCATTCGACCTGAAATAGAAAAAGCCGTCTATTATCGAATAAATCGATACCGGCGACAACAGGTTAACTGTGTGGTTATTACGGATTCACAAAGGTCCGCTTAACCCGTTGAGAACGCCTGAAATAGGGCGCAAGCAGCGCTGCGGCGAGGAGAGGGAAAAGCAGCTGGCGCAGCGCGAGCGCGTCGGAAATAGGGGAAAAGGCAAAGGCTTTTACCGCCAGCAGAAGCGTGATCAGCAGCCAGATAATGTAGTGCTTCGGTACCCCTTTCCGCCGTTTAAAGAAGGCGATGGTCAACCACAGCGTGTAGTACCACATGGCGATCGCAAAGGCTAAGGAGGCGATCCACAGGGCGAGATGTTCGATACTCATCGCGCTCAGCAATGTGTAAGTCTGGGAAGACATCAGGGCATCAGCAAAAAACAGCAGCGACAATGAGGCGCTAAGCAGGGCTACCAGGAGCCATGCCAGCGGTGCCAGAAGCCATCCGCCAATACGTTCCACAGAGTCAGAAGACATTATTACTCCAAAATTCAACGCCAGTTATAAATAAAAGCAGGGCGGAAGTATAAGCAACTGGCGTGAATGATGACAGTCTTTATTGCACGTAGCGCCAGACGGACTTGGGCACTTCGCCGATGTTGAACAATTTGCCGCCAGAAACCAGCTCCGCCCGGCGATGGTCGGCCGCGCGATACATGTTGACGATCTCTTCGTTATCGGTCAGGGAATAGTTAAGGTGATCAAAAAGTTTTTCCAGACTTTCCAGCGAACTGATTTTACGAAATTTTAATAAGTAGTCCTGAACGGTCATTTGCGTATCCATTTTATAATCGGAATAAATTAAGTTGAATATACCCATACTGAGTAAACCTGTTCTCAACCGGCAGTTCCTTTCTAAGATAAACTGTATGCAATTATTTCGGTTGTAAATACCGGTGACAAGAACAGATGATGTTTCCGGCCTGGTAAAAAGAAATTTAAGAGTATTCCAGAACTGAATCAGGCGCCGGAAGGCGCCTGGGAGAGAAGATTAACGCTGTTCGCCTCGGCTGGCAATAACGTTTTGGTACCAGAAAAAACTCTTTTTCCGTTTACGCGCCAGATTTTGCTGGTGATCGACATAAACGAATCCGTATTGTTTTTTATAACCGTTCAGCCAGCTCAAAAGATCAATAAAGGACCAGGGGTAGTAGCCGCGCACGTCGGCGCCCTGTTCCAGCGCTTTTTCCAGCGCGGTAATATGGCTACTGAGATAGTCAATCCGCGGGTCGTCGACGATTTCGCCATTGATAATCGGGTCTATTGCCCCCAGGCCGTTTTCGGTGATGTAGATCGGAATATCACCGTAGCGCGCTTTAATCATCATGATCCCGTCGGTTAAGCCCTGAGGCCAAATTTCCCAGCCCCATTCGGTATAGGTGCTTTGCGGGTTACGCACGAAGTGGAAGAGCCCATCCACGCCCGGCTCGCCGCCGGTCGGTACTTCAGGAGGCTGCGCCGACACGGTTTCACGGCGATAGTAGTTCAGGCCGATAAAGTCACAGCGGTTGTCACGCAGCAGCGCGTCGTCTCCCGGTTCAAAGACCGGAACCCCCCACAGCGCCCGGGTCTGCTGCAGTAGCTCTGCGGGATAGCCGCCTTTTAATACCGGATCGTAGAGCCAGTGGGTATGGATGGCGTCCGCCATCTCTGTCGCCCGCTTATCTTCCTCACTGTCGGTTAATGCGGTGTGCGGCTGCAGCACGTTGACAAACCCTATCTCCCCCGCCACGCCCATTTCACGAAACGCTTTCACGGCCAGCGCATGGGCGATAAAGACGTGATGGCAGGCCTGAATGGCGCGCGCCGGATCGCGCACCGCAGGAGGATGGAGGCCGTTAATGTAACCGTGGCCGATAAAGACGATAGTCTCGTTAAAGGTTGCCCACAGTTTGACCCGGGAGCCAAAACGTTGATAGCACAGGCGAGCGTACTCAGCGAAGGCTTCCGCGGTACTGCGCGCCTCCCAGCCGCCTTCATCCTGCAGCGCCTGGGGAAGATCCCAGTGGTACAGGGTAATCATCGGTTCAATGTTATGCGCCAGCAGTTCGTCAATCAGGTCGCTGTAGAATTGGACGCCAGCCTCGTTCACTTCACCGCGGCCGCCAGGCAGCAGGCGGGGCCAGGAAATAGAAAAGCGATAGCTTTGCAAACCCATTTCCGCCATCAGCGCTACGTCTTCGCGAAAACGATGGTAGTGGTCAACGGCGACGTCACCGGTCGTCCCCTGATAGGTGGTGCCCGGAAGGTGGGAATAAATATCCCAGATAGAAGGGCCTTTGCCGTCGGCATCGTGACCGCCTTCAACCTGCCAGGCCGCTGTCGCGGCGCCCCATAAAAAGTGTTGCGGGAATTTGGACATGAAGAAACTCCTTATCGATTGATAAAGAGAGTGTAATAAAGGCATATGCAACTATGCAACCGGTTTCAGAAACCGGTTGCATAGTTGCGAAGCGGGTCACTGTTTATTTCGACAGCGGCTTCGTCTGAACAGCATCAACGGCAGGCGGGGACTGGTAGTTATCAATATGATGAGCGATAACTAAAAGCAGGGCCGAAACGCCCAAAACAATCCAGCCAATAAGTTCTACAATACGGTTAAAAACGTTTTCCATAACTCTACGGCAAATGGTGAAACCAGACTGAAATGGTACTCAACGACTGAAGTAACGCAAGTGTTACATGATCTTAGCTGCGCAAATGGCGTAAAGCTGAGCAACCGGTGCAGGGGCAAACGCGTCGAAGATGCGTTCAGAATCGCGGTGTTAGTGCGGCTGCGACATTTCGTTAAGGGGGCAGAAAAATGAGTGACCCTATCCGGGTAGGTTTAATCGGGTACGGCTATGCGAGCAAAACCTTTCATGCGCCGCTGGTCAGCGGTACGCCGGGGATGACGCTGGCGGCGGTCTCGAGCAGCGATGAAACGAAAGTGCTGGCCGACTGGCCTGCGGTGAAGGTGGTGACCGCACCGCAGGCGCTCTTTAGCGACCCCGATATCGATCTGGTGGTGATCCCCACGCCCAATGATACCCATTTCCCGCTGGCGAAAGCTGCGCTGGAAGCGGGCAAGCATGTAGTGGTGGATAAACCGTTTACCGTGACACTGTCACAGGCTCGCGAGCTTGAGGCCATTGCCAAAAGCGAGGGGCGACTGCTGTCCGTGTTCCATAACCGCCGCTGGGACAGCGATTTTCTGACGGTGAAGTCGCTGATTAACGAAGGCCTGTTAGGGGAAGTCGGCTATTTTGAGTCGCATTTCGACCGCTATCGACCGCAGGTACGGCAACGCTGGCGCGAGCAAGGTGGGCCGGGCAGCGGCATCTGGTACGATCTTGCCCCGCATCTGCTGGACCAGGTGGTAAATCTCTTCGGTCTGCCGGTGAGTATGCAGGTCGACCTGGCTCAGCTACGGCCTGGCTCCCAGTCCACAGACTATTTTCATGCGGTGTTGGCCTGGCCGCAGCGTCGCGTGGTGCTGCACGGAACCCTGGTGGCCGCGGCGGAAACGGCGCGCTTTATCATCCACGGTTCGCGGGGAAGCTATGTGAAATACGGCCTTGATCCGCAGGAAGAACGGCTGAAAAGCGGCGAGCGCCTGCCGCAGGAGGATTGGGGGTACGATATGCGCGACGGGCTGCTGACGCGTGCCGAAGGCGAGGAAATCACCGAGGAGTCGTGGCTGACGCTACCGGGCAACTATCCGGCCTATTACGCCGCCATTCGCGATGCGCTTAACGGCATCGGCGTTAACCCGGTTCCGGCAAGCCAGGCGATTCAGATTATGGAGCTGATTGAGCTTGGGCTGGAGTCGGCCAGGCATCGGGCGACGCTGTGCCTGAATTAGGCCGACCTGACGAAACGCGCTGGCCAGGCGCTGATTGAGCTTCCCCCCGTGCTGGCACGGGGGAGAAACATCAAGCCTGCTGCACGCGCTGGATCAGCGCCGCTTTTTCCTGGGCGCTTAAAAAGGCGAGCTCCAGACCGTTTCTCTGCGCCTGGCGAATTTGCTCGCGGCTTAAACCGGCTGCCGGGGCGGCGACGGTGTATTCGTGGATAATATCGACGCCCTGAACGGCGGGGTCGTCGGTATTGATGCAGGCCAGCACGCCGTGTTCAAGGAATGTTTTCAGCGGATGCTCGGCCAGGGATGGCACGGTGCTGGTCTGAATATTAGAGGTCAGGCAGGACTCAATCCCGATTCGCTGCGCGGCGAGATAATCCATCAGCGCCGGATCCTGCACCGCCTTCACGCCGTGGCCGATACGCTCGGCGCCCAGTTCGCGAATCGCCTGCCAGATGCTTTCCGGACCAGCGGCTTCGCCCGCATGTACGGTGATGCGCCAGCCCGCATCGCGCGCGCGGCTGAAGTGATCCATAAACAGATTTCCCGGGAAGCCGAGCTCATCCCCGGCGAGGTCGAGGGCGGTGATGCCATCGCGATGGGCGAGCAGGGCCGCAAGCTCCTCTTCGCAGGCCGCTTCGCCAAAGGTGCGGCTCAGAATGCCGATCAGGCGGGCCTCAACGTTAAAGTCGCGGCTGCCTTCTTTAACGCCGGCGATCACCGCTTCGACTACGCCCGCGACCGGCAGCTGGTGGGTCATCGCCATATAGCGCGGAGAGAAACGCAGTTCAACGTAGTGCAGGCCGTTGCGAGCGGCATCTTCGAGGTTTTCATAAGCGACGCGGCGGCAGGCTTCCAGCGAGGCCAGCACCTTTACGCCCCAGTCCAGCTTAGCGAGGAAGCTGACCAGATCAGGCTCATTGCTGGTGACCTGTACATGAGGACGTAAGGTGTCGAGGGTGTCTGCCGGAAGGGCGAGGTTGTACTGGCGGCCAAGATCGAGAATGGTTTGGGCCCGGATATTACCATCAAGGTGGCGATGGATGTCGGTTAATGGCAAAGTTAAATCAATCATGGTCGCACTCTTTTTTTAGTTAAAGTGCGCGTCATTGTACATCAGAACGATAAATGGTTAAAAGCGGAGAAAATTACCGAACAATACAAGGGAAAACGGTGAGGGAAGGGAAGATTGCCCTCTCAAAGGGAGCAATGACGAAATCGCTCATAGCAAAACGCTATTAATCATAGACAATCAGTATTTAATTTCGCGCCCGAGATTTTCTATAGTCTCAGGCGCTGGTTTTCCTGCAATGAATGGCAGGCAATTTTAAAAAGGACTCTGGGAATATGATCTTCACGTTAAAAAAAGTCGCGGTACCGCTGGTTGTCGCAGGCTCGCTGCTGCTGGCCGCCTGCAAACCTGGCGAGCAGGACCCCAACCACATCAAAGTGGGCATAAGCGCAGGCGTTGACCAGGAAGTCTGGGCGGTGGCGCAAAAAGTGGCTAAAGAGAAGTACAATCTCGACGTTGAGGTGGTGACGTTTAATGATTTCGTCCTGCCCAACGAGGCGCTGAACAATGGCGATCTTGATGCTAACGCTTTCCAGCATAAGCCCTATCTGGACAAACAGATCCAGGAGCGCGGCTATAAGCTGGTTCAGGTTGGCACCACGTTCGTTTATCCGATAGCGGCCTATTCGAAGAAAATCACGTCGGTTGCTCAGCTGCCCGATGGCGCGCAGGTGGCGGTCCCCAACGATCCAACTAACCTCGGCCGCTCTCTGCTGCTGCTACAAAAGCAGGGGCTGATTACGCTGAAGGACGGCGTAGGTCTGCTGCCCACCTCGCTGGATATTATTAACAACCCGAAAAAGCTAAAAATCGTCGAAATTGAAGCGCCGCAGCTCACCCGCGCGCTGGACGACCAGCAGATAACCATGGCGATTATCAATACCACCTTCTCAAGCCAGGTCGGGCTGTCGCCGTCGCGCAACGGCCTGTTTGTGGAAAGCAAAGATTCCCCTTACGTGAATATCTTCGCCAGTCGTATCGAAAATAAAGACAGCGAAAAGGTGAAAAACCTGGTGAAGGCCTACCAGAGCGATGAGGTGGCCGCGGCAGCAGAGCAGCTTTACAAAGGCGATGCGGTTAAGGGCTGGTAATCGTTGACGTTTTCAGGCCCGTGACGCGCGGGCTAGCGCATGTGATGCGGAAGACAGCCGGTAGCCCACTACCGGCTTTTTTCTGGCTATTTTTGAATCAAATAGCGGATGGTTGGCCCATCCTGCTGAATGTCGAGCACGGTATAGCCGTGGTTTTTGGCATCCAGCGGGATGTTGTTAATCGACTGCGGACAGTCGCTGACCACTTCCAGAATCTCGCCTTTCTTCAGCGAAGGCATGGCTTCGAGCGTGGCGATGGCCGGATAGGGGCAGGGTTCGCCAACCATATCGAGGCGATAATCGGGGACCAGAGTTTTCATGCGCTTTCCTTAACGGTCGAGGGGGCGAGAGACTGGCGGCGGAAAAACCGTTTTTCCCAGCCAATCACCAGAATCAGCGCGATCAGCAGCAGGAGATAGGTCACCAGCAGGCCGCCGAATGGCCCGAAGGTCGCCAGCAGGTTGATTTTATCCCAGCTTGTGGCCAGCGCCGGAGAGAGCCCGTCCCAGTAGTAGGCGAGGATCGTTGAACCGATAACGTTGCCCAGCCCGACCCACCAGTAGTGCACCTGACCTTCCACCGCGCGGTACATCCAGCCGGTTTCGCAGCCGCCCGCCAGGACGATGCCAAAGCCAAACAGCAGGCCGCCGATAACCGCGTTGGGCCCCGCCCACATGATTTTCGGCTCCATACCCAGCTGCACGTAGCTGAAGATCCCAATAGCGCTGGCGGCCATGCCGAAAATAATCGCCTTCGCCATATTGGTACGTCCGGTGATCCACATATCGCGAAAGGCGGAGGTGAAGCAGATCTGCGCCCGTTCGATGAGCAGGCCAAATCCGACGCCAAACAGCAGCGCCAGGCCGAGCTTCGGCCGATCGGCCGCGGTGAGCAGGCCCCAGGCGATCATGGCGAAAAAGACCACCATGCCGAGACGGAACCGGCGCCGCGCCTGGTCAGGTTTTTGCGTCAGCGGCGAGGCCTGGGACACTTTCTGCATTTTTACCGGAATACGGAAGATGGGCAGTAAGGTAAAGCGCGCGCCGAACCAGGTTCCGATAGCGGTAGCGATGGCAAAGAACCAGGCGTGCAGGGAAAACTGTGGGATACCGGTAAAAAATGCGGCCAGATTGCAGCCCATCGCCAGACGGGCGCCGAAACCGGCGATGATTCCCCCGGCGACGGCCTGCAGAATGCGGATCCGGCTGCGGGGGAAGCGCAGCTTGACGTTATTCGCCCACAGCGCGGCGGCGAAACAGCCGCCGAACATGCCGATGATCATCATGCCGTCGATACGGGTGAGCGGGGTGCCCTCGAGATGAATGAGCTTATAGTAGCCCCACTCTTCGCTGTGCACGCCGACGAGCTGCAGCAATTGCCCACCCCAGCGGGTGAATTCGCCGGTGACGGCCCAGAAGGTGCCGGTAATGCCAAAGTAGTAGGTTGAGAGAATACCCGCGGCGATAACGGCGGGGACGGGCGACCAGAATTTAATCAGCCACGCCTGTTTGAACTGTTGCCATGTCATGAAGATGCCTCTGAACTCAGAAGGTATATTACCCGTAGCGGGTAGAAGAGGGGCGATAATACGCTGCTTATTAATGTAAAACGCTCGATGGGATCAAATTGAACGATAAAGAGAATATCAAAGGCCACGCTTGGGTGGCCTTTTACGCCTGCGGATCCGCGGTCAGATATTGATGACGGATATTGCGATTAATTAAAGCCCAGGCGAATAAGGTTTAGCGGGCAATATAACCCCTGATGTCCGTCTATTTCCACACAGTCCGCCCGGCGGAGCTGCTCCGCGGTTTTACCCTCGGCGTGGATGGCTTTGATGACGCCCGTCGCGCCGCTGTCGGCCACCATAACCATGCTGCCGGTAGCGATAGCGTTACGGTTACGATCGTAGGTGTTCATATTTTTTCCTCCTGGTGAATATTTTGACGGGAATTAAAAACGGCATTTAAATACACCTTTGTGAAATAGCGTTTTTTGAGTCTCGTCAAAATATCGTTTTATTGTGCCGGGAGGACGGATGAGTGAGCGGAGAGTCAGCGGTAGCGGACAGGCCGCTACCGCGTTGGCGGCCAGCGAAAACAGTTAGCGCAGCGAGCCCAGGGCGGCAATTAATCCCTGCACGCCTTTTTCCAGCTTTTCACGTGGGCAGCCGGCATTCAGGCGGACAAAACCCTTACCCTCATCGCCGTAGGTGTCCCCTGGCATAATGGCGACCTTCTGTTCCTCAATAAGTGCTTTTTGCAGGGCGCGATCGTCCACCGCCAGCGGGCGCAGGTCAATCCACGCCAGGTAAGTCGCCTGCGGCGGCTGCCAGTTTAGCTCGGGAAACGCCTGATTCAGTTCGCGCGCGATGTAGCGCATATTCTCCTGCAGATAGCCGCGCAGGGCATCCAGCCAGGCGGCGCCCTCGCGATAGGCGGCGATATGCGCCACCAGCGCCGGTACGGAAGGGGAAGAGAGGCCATCGCGGGCCTTAAGCGCGTGCAGATAGCTTTCGCGCGCCGCGGGATCGTCAATCAGCCCGTATGCGCCGGTAAACGCCGGAATGTTGAAGCTTTTCGATCCGGAGGTGAACAGCGCCCAGGGGCTGCGCGCCACCTCGCACCACGGGGTGTGCTGATGTTCGTCCCACACCATGTCCATGTGGATCTCGTCGCTAATTACCTTTACGCCGTGCTTCTCGCACAGCCGCGCCATGGTTTCCAGCTCTTCGCGGGTCCATACCTTGCCGGTGGGGTTATGCGGACTGCACAGCAGCAGCACGGTATTACGCGGCTGAGCCAGTACCCGTTCCAACTGCGCCATATCGCAGCGCCACTGATGGTTGTCGAGGGAGAGGGGAACCGCCGCGACGCGCCGCTGGTTGCCTTCAATGGTTTTATAAAAGGCATCGTAGGCCGGAGTGTGTACCACAATACCGTCACCCGTTGCCGACCACTGACGAATCATCTCCGCCACCATATAGATAACCGACGGCCCGTAAACAATTGCTTCGCGGTCGATTGGGCTATGAAAACGGCTGGCGAACCAGTGGCTCACCGCGCCGAGGAATTCATCGTTTTTCCAGCGGCTGTAGCCAAAAACGCCGTGCGCCAGGCGTTTGCTGACGGCATCGATGATGCAGGGGGCGGTGGCGAAATCCATGTCGGAGATCGTAAAGGGCAGCAGGTCGGCCGCGCCAAAACGGTCGGCGACGTAATCCCACTGGGTGCACCAGGTGCCGTGACGGTCGACCGGCGTTGAAAAATCAAACATCTGCACTTCCTTCATCATGTCCCCCTCCTGTTCGGAGGGGGCGGAGCCTATGCTTCGACGGTATTCATCAGGACAGCCATTTCATCTTTTACCGACTGCACCTGCGGGCCAATCACCACCTGCAGGTTGTGCTGGTTAAGCTGCACCACGCCGATGGCGCGATTCGCTTTCAGCGCGGCGCTGTCGACTTTGCTCATGTCGTTAACCGACAGACGCAGGCGGGTGATGCAGTTATCGAGCGAAACGATATTTTCCGCGCCGCCGAGCGCCGCCAGAATCGCCGGAACGTTATAGCCTGATTTTCCGGTCACGCCGGTGACGGCCTTTTCGAAAGCGCTATTGGTTTCAATATCGCGTCCCGGGGTTTTCAGGTTAAAACGGGTGATAGCGAAACGGAAGATACCGTAGTAAACCGCAAACCAGATGGCCGCGACCACCGGTACCAGATACCACTTGGTTGACAGACCGTGCAGAATGCCGAACACCACAAAGTCGATAACGTTGCCGTCGGTGTTGCCGATAGTCACGCCCAGAATGGCCATCATGGTAAAGCCCAGTCCGGTGAGGAGCGCGTGGATAACGTACAGCACCGGGGCGACGAACAGGAATAAAAATTCCAGCGGCTCGGTCGTGCCGCCTACCACGCAGGCGATAACGCCGGAAATCAGCAGCCCCTTAATTTTATGGCGGTTTTCCGGGCGAGCGCAGTGGTACATCGCCAGCGCCGCTCCCGGCAGGCCGCCGAGGAAGGCCGGCATTTTGCCTTGCGAGAGGAAACGGGTCGCGCTTTCGGAGAAACCGTGGGTGGTTGGGCAACTGAGCTGGGCCTGGAAAATCGTCAGCGCGCCGCTGACGCTATGGCCGCAAACGTCCATGGTTCCGCCCGCCTCGGTAAAGCGGATCAGCGCCACCAGAATATGGTGCAGGCCGAAAGGCAGCAGCAGGCGCTCTCCGGTACCGAAAATCATCGGTCCGAAATCTCCCGCGCTATTGATGACGTGACCGAGGGCATTAATCCCCATGGCGAAGACGGGCCAGATCAGCGGAATGACCAGACCGACCAGGCCGAGAACCACGGTGGTGATAATCGGTACAAAGCGGGTGCCGCCAAAAAAGGCCAGCGCGTCGGGCAGGCGGATATTGTGAAAACGCTCATGCAGCACCCAGACGATGATCCCGGCGATCACCGCGCCGAGGATCCCGGTGTCGATCGATTGAATGCCGATAATATTCTGGATGTTGTTCGCTTTGAGGACGGCGGCATCGGTGGTCGGCAGAATGCCTTTGGCCGTCAGCCAGAAGTTAACCGCCAGATTCATCACGGCATAGCCGACAAAACCGGCAAATGCGGCGACGCCTTTGTTTTCCCGGGCCAGTCCTAGCGGAATAGCGATACAGAACATCACCGGCAGAAAGCTGAAGGCGAAGGAGCCGACTTTGCCCATCCAGATGAATACGGCCTGCAGCAGCGGCACGTCCAGCCACGGCAGGAGCGTCAGGACATCATGGCTGCTCAGAGAGCTGCCGATCCCCAGCATGATCCCGCAAAAGGAGAGCAACGCCACGGGTAACATGAAGGTTTTCCCTAACTGCTGGAAAAACTCCCACAGGGTAATTTTGGTTGCTGTTTTCGCCGTCATAACACGAATCCTGGTTCTTTAAGTTATCGGTAGGATGTAACGCCACGGAAAGATAAAACGTTTTACCAAATTTTAGTGCGATAAAAATCACATATTCCGGCGATAATAACGTTTATAAAGAGAGTATCTTGATAAAACGTTTTATCGACAGCCAAAGGGAGTCGGCCTGCAGTTATGGCTATCGCGAAAAAAATCACCATTAATGATGTCGCCCAGGCGGCGGGCGTGTCGGTCAGTACGGTATCGCTGGTGCTGAGCGGCAAGGGGCGTATTTCGTCGGCCACCGGCGAGCGCGTCAATCATGCCATTGAACAGCTGGGCTTCGTGCGCAACCGCCAGGCGGCGTCGCTGCGCGGCGGCCAGAGCGGCGTTATTGGCCTGATCGTCAGCGACTTATCGAAGCCTTTCTACGCGGAGATGACCGCCGGATTGACCGACGCGCTTGAGTCGCAGGGCAGAATGGTGTTTCTCACCCAGGGGGGGCACAGCGGTGAAAAAATGCTCCAGCGTTTTGATACCCTGGTGGCGCAAGGGGTCGACGGCGTGGTGATTGCCGGGGCGATCGACCAGGGAGCGGAGCTGCGCGATCGCGCGGCGCAAGCTGGAATGCCGCTGGTGTTTGCTTCCCGCGCCAGCTATCTCGACGATGTCGACCTGATCCGCCCGGATAATATGCAGGCGGCGCAGATTGTCACCGAGCACCTGATCCGCCGCGGCCATCAGCGCATTGCCTGGCTGGGAGGGCAGAGCTCGTCCCTGACGCGCGCCGAACGGGTAGGCGGCTACTGCGCCACCCTGCTGAAGTATGGCCTGCCGTTTCATAGCGAGTGGGTGCTGGAGTGCGAGTCGAGCCAGAAGCAGGCGGCAGAGGCGATGGCGGCGCTGCTGCGGCAAAACCCAACGATTAGCGCGGTGCTGTGCTACAACAGCGTGATTGCCACCGGGGCGTGGTTTGGGCTGATGCGCGCCGGGCGCCAGAGCGGCGAAGCTGGCGTCGAAAGCTATTTTGAACAGCGGGTCGCGCTGGCGGCCTTTGCGGAGTTACCCGAGGAGGCGCTGGACGATCTGCCGCTGACCTGGGTGACGACGCCCGCCCGGGAGCTGGGACAAAGCCTCGCGGAGTGTATTTTACGGCGTATGGAAGAGGGACAGGGCGCGGCGAGAAACCAGATTATTTCTCCCCGACTGATTACCCGAAAATAGCCCCTGGGCAGGGGCTATTTGCCGTTTATTGCTGCGGCGCGGCGGGTGGCACCACGTCTTGCGGCGCGTCATCTTGCGGCTGAGTTTCCTGCGGCGCTGCGGGTTCAGAGACGGCGGGAAGCGCTAAACCGAACATTCCGGCAAACTCATCCAGCGGCATTTTCTGTCCGTTCAGCGTAACCTGGCCGTCAGCGTACTGCAGGCTTGAGGTGATGGCGTTATCTTCCATGGTGGTGATGCGGAACATCTGCCCCATCGCCGCCAGGCCTTTCACCTGCTGATCCGCAAGCTTAGCGGCGTCGGCGGGCTGATAGCCTTCCAGCCCGGCAATCTGGGTCATAAACGCCGTCGCCATATCCACCGGGATCACCAGCTTGCCGTCGAGCGATTTAACGCTACGATCCACTTCATCCGCCAGCGTCTGCGGCGGCGTGGTGGTCAGCGACGGGTCTTTGAGCAGAATCGAAAGATTCAGGGTGGTTTCCCCCTTCGCATTGCGCCAGCTCAGCGGCGAAATGGTCAGAGACGGGCTGCCTTTCAGCATCATCGGCAGCGCGCTAAAGAAGGTCTGCGTCAGCGCCTGCTGATAGAGCTCAGGATTCTGCGCCAGCTGCGGATCCGCCATCAGCGCCTGCGCTTCAGCGTTGTATTTTTGGCTGAACTGATGGAAGGCTTCGCCATCAATATTGTCCAGCTTCAGCGTCAGCCGGCCGCTACCGATATCCTGATTTTGCAGCTTGAGGCTATTGACCGTGTAGTCCAGCTGGCTGTTAATACCTTTACCGTCGGCAGTCAGCGACGAATTGCCGTCAATTTTCATCCCTTCGAACAGCGCCAGCTCTTTGCCTTCAACGCCAATCGCCAGCTTGTCCAGCGAGATAGCCTGTTTACCGATACGCTCGTTGAAGCTGGCCATTTCGGTAGAGCCGTCGGTTTTCAGGTTATTAAAGGTGAGCTGAACTTTCTGGTTGTACTCGTTAACCGCGTTAATCTGCCCGCTACCGGCTTCGCCGCTCAGGCTGAGGGTTTTCCCTTCGCGGTCAGCGTCCAGCTGGAACTGTCCGCCGCTGAAGGTCACCTTCTCATCGCCTTTCGCGTAATCAAGCGGGTTGAGCACAATAGCGGATGTGTTGTCGCCGCTATAAGCGATACGGGTATCAATGGTGAACGGCGTTTCGCCTTTAGCGATGTCGAACAGCGCCTTGCTGGCGTCGTTATTGGTCAGGGTGGTTTTGACGGACGCCATCGCCGGGGCGAGGTTAAAGGATTTGAGCGAGGCCAGCGGGAAAGGGCCGTGATCGACGACTTCATCAAACACCAGCGACTGTCCGGCGGCAAGCCAGCGGGGCGCTTTGCCGGCAGCAGGCTTCAGCACCAGCTGTAAATGGCTGCGGAACAGTCCGCGCTGATAGCCCTGATACGTCAGCTCCACGCCAGCCTGCGGCGCGCTGCTTTGCAGCTGAGCATTAGCCTGCTGCACCATGTCGGCAATGCGGCTTTCCAGCTGCTTCCCCGTATACCACGCGCCGCCCGTCCAGACGACGCCCAGCGCAATGATAACTCCTGCTGCGACCAGCGATTTTTTCATAGCATTTGTCCATAAATGAAACCAGGCGGATCGGGCCGCCTGGTTGTGTTGTCATGATGGGTGAAAGTCTAGCAACTGTGGCTAAAAAGTTCAGTAACTTACTGGAGCTTATTAAACACGCGCGCCACGCGGCCGCGGCCGCTAACCTGCACCGGTGATTCATTACAGCCGATAAACGCGGATTCACCCGGCTTCAGCGTCAGGCGCTGTTCGCCTTTGGCAATCGTCGCCTCACCCTCGACGCAGAACAGGATCGCCGCGCTCTGCTGGGCGATGGTTGACGCCTGCGCTGACAGGTCGTGCAGCGAGAAGGCAAAATCGTCAACCGGGATGGGGAAGTCCAGCTCCGCGCCGTGAATTACCGGCTGGGTCAGCAGTTGGCCCGCGGGTTTTGGCTCAAATTTGACGTTCGCCACCAGTTCCGGAATATCGATATATTTCGGCGTCAGGCCCGCGCGAAGCACGTTGTCAGAGTTGGCCATCACTTCCAGCGCCACGCCCTGCAGGTAGGCGTGCGGGGTTTCCGCAAACAGGAACATCGCCTCGCCGGGATTCAGTTTGACCACGTTGAGCAGCAGCGGAGAGAAGAGGCCGCTATCGTCCGGGTAGAACTCGGCGATCAGGCGGATAGTCTGCCAGGGCTCACCCTGTTCGCTGTCCAGCGCCGCCTGCAGCGCCCGTAAGGCGTGCGCTTTTTCATCGCCTTTCATGTTCAGCAGGCTGGCGAACAGCTGGCTCAGATGCCCGGCGTCAGGCTGCGCAAGGAACTGGGCAATCGCCGGATGCGCATCGGCAACCGGCTGCAGCAGGGTGACGATTTCGGCAAACTCGCGGAAGGCGTTCATGGCGAGGAACGGCGTTAAGGCGAAAACCAGCTCCGGCTTGTGGTTCGGATCTTTATAGTTACGTTCGGCGGCATCAAGCGGGATCCCGGCAGCGTTCTCTTTGGCAAAACCGATTTCCGAGGCCTGCTTGTTGGGGTGGACCTGGATAGAGAGCGGCTGCGCGGCGCACAGGACTTTGAACAGGAACGGCAGTTCGCCAAAACGCTCGGCGACTTTCGCGCCAAGCAGGGTTGCTTTATCGCTTTCGATCGCGTCGCGCAGAGAGCGCGGCGTCCCGCTATTATCCACAATCTGCGAGCTGCTTTTGGGATGGGCGCCCATCCACAGCTCCGCCATCGGCAGGTTGTCCGGGTTAGCAATCCCATAAAGTTCGGTTAAGGCGGTATGGCTTCCCCAGGCGTAGTTTTGCACTGAGTTAATGAGCTTTTGCATTCTCAATCCCTGTTTCCACTTAATAGTCATGGCACTATTAAACCAGCAATCGACCGATAAGCAACCGGCGCGAAGAAAAAGTCGTCCTTGTCTCAGTTTTTGTTAAAAAATTGTGTAAAATCGATCGACTCGCTTTTCCACGGGCAAATGGAGTGTCTGCCTGAAATATAATCAGCTAAGCAGTAAGTGAGAGCACAATGTCGAATAAACCGTTTGTATATCAGGATCCTTTTCCACTGAAAAAGGACGATACCGAGTACTACCTCCTCAGCAGTGATTACGTCTCCGTCGCCGAATTCGCCGGCCAGGAAGTTCTGAAAGTTGAACCTCAGGCGCTAACTTTACTGGCACAACACGCTTTCCACGACGCCTCCTTTATGCTTCGCCCGGCGCACCAGCAGCAGGTGGCCGATATTCTCAACGACCCGGAAGCCAGCGAAAACGATAAGTACGTGGCGCTGCAGTTTCTGCGCAACTCGGATATCGCCGCCAAAGGCGTGCTGCCGACCTGCCAGGATACCGGTACCGCGATTATTACCGGCAAAAAAGGCCAGCGCGTGTGGACCGGCGGCGGCGATGAAGCCGCGCTGGCGCAGGGCGTTTATAACACCTATATCCAGGATAACCTGCGCTATTCGCAGAACGCGCCGCTGGATATGTATAAAGAGGTCAACACCGGCACTAACCTGCCTGCGCAGATCGATCTTTACGCCACCGACGGCGAGGAGTACAAATTCCTCTGCATCGCCAAAGGCGGCGGCTCGGCGAATAAAACCTACCTGTACCAGGAAACCAAAGCGTTAATTACCCCGGCGAAGCTGAAAAACTATCTCGTCGAAAAGATGCGCACTCTGGGAACCGCCGCCTGCCCGCCGTACCATATTGCTTTCGTCATTGGCGGCACCTCGGCGGAGTCCACCCTGAAAACCGTTAAGCTGGCCTCAACCAAGTACTACGACGGCCTGCCGACCGAAGGCAACGAACATGGTCAGGCCTTCCGCGATATTCAGCTGGAACAGGAACTGCTGGTGGAGGCGCAAAACCTCGGTCTCGGCGCGCAGTTCGGCGGCAAATACTTCGCCCACGATATTCGCGTCGTGCGCCTGCCGCGCCACGGCGCCTCCTGCCCGGTGGGCATGGGCGTCTCCTGCTCGGCGGATCGCAATATCAAAGCCAAGATCAACCGCCAGGGGATCTGGATTGAGAAACTGGAGAGCAATCCGGGCAAATATATTCCCGAGCATCTTCGTCAGGCCGGCGAGGGCGAGGCGGTCAAGGTCAACCTCAACCAGCCGATGAGCGATATTCTGGCGCTGCTGTCGCAGTACCCGGTGTCGACCCGCCTGTCGCTGAGCGGGACGATTATCGTGGCCCGCGATATCGCCCACGCGAAGCTGAAAGAGCTCATCGACAGCGGTGAGGCGTTGCCGCAGTACGTCAAAGACCACCCGATCTACTACGCGGGCCCGGCGAAAACGCCGGACGGCTACGCGTCCGGCTCCCTTGGCCCGACTACCGCTGGCCGCATGGACTCCTACGTCGACCTGCTGCAGGCGCACGGGGCGAGTAAAATCATGTTAGCCAAAGGCAACCGCAGCCAGCAGGTGACCGACGCCTGTCATAAACACGGCGGTTTCTACCTCGGCAGCATCGGCGGCCCGGCGGCGGTACTGGCGCAGCAGAGTATCCGCAGCCTCGAGTGCGTGGCGTACCCGGAGCTGGGGATGGAAGCCATCTGGAAAATTGAAGTCGAAGACTTCCCGGCGTTTATCCTCGTGGATGACAAAGGCAACGACTTCTTCCAGCAAATCCAGAGCTCGCAGTGCGCCCGCTGCGTGAAATGATTTCAGCCGCCCTTCGGGGCGGTTTTTTTATGCCGCTTAGCGGCACGAACCACCAAAACAACTTATAAATCTGACCCATACTTTACCCTTTGAGCAGGTGAGCTTTGTCGCTATTACGCACGTTGAATCCAAGGAGAAAGTCATGACAACGTATCGCAGTGAAAAAGACTCAATGGGCGCTATCGATGTGCCTGCCGACAAGCTATGGGGCGCGCAAACCCAGCGCTCGCTGGAACATTTTCGTATTTCGACGGAAAAAATGCCGGCCGAGCTTATTTATGCGCTGGCGCTGACCAAGCGCGCAGCGGCGAAGGTGAATAACGATCTCGGCCTTCTGGCCGCGGAGAAAGCGCAAGCGATTATTCAGGCCGCGGACGAAGTGCTGGCAGGCAAACATCCGGACGAGTTTCCGCTGGCTATCTGGCAAACCGGCTCCGGCACGCAAAGCAACATGAATATGAATGAGGTACTGGCCAATCGCGCGAGTGAACTGCTGGGCGGGGCGCGCGGGATGGAGCGTAAGATTCACCCCAATGATGATGTCAACAAGAGCCAGAGCTCTAACGACGTGTTCCCGACGGCGATGCACGTGGCGGCGATGATTGCCCTGCGGGAGAAGCTGATCCCGCAGCTCAACGTGCTGAAGCAGACCCTGAACAATAAAGCCGTTGCCTTCAGCGATATTGTCAAAATCGGCCGCACCCATCTGCAGGATGCGACGCCGCTGACCCTCGGTCAGGAGATCTCCGGCTGGGTAGCCATGCTGGAGCACAATTTAAAACATCTCGACCATAGCCTGCCGCATCTGGCCGAGCTGGCGCTGGGCGGGACGGCGGTGGGAACCGGGCTCAATACCCATCCGGAATATGCGGTACGCGTCGCCGCCGAGCTGGCGGCCTTAAGCGGCCAGCCGTTTGTCACCGCGCCGAACAAGTTTGAAGCGCTGGCGACCGTTGATGCGCTGGTGCACGCGCACGGGGCGCTGAAAGGGCTGGCCGCTTCGTTGATGAAAATTGCCAACGATGTGCGCTGGCTAGCCTCCGGCCCGCGCTGTGGGATTGGCGAAATTGCGATCCCGGAAAATGAACCGGGTTCGTCGATTATGCCTGGCAAGGTGAACCCGACCCAGTGCGAAGCCCTGACCATGCTGTGCTGTCAGGTGATGGGCAACGATGTCGCGGTGAATATCGGCGGCGCATCGGGCAACTTTGAGCTCAACGTCTATCGCCCGATGGTGATCCACAACTTCCTGCAATCGGTGCGGCTGCTGGCTGACGGGATGGCGAGCTTTAACGAGCACTGCGCGGAAGGCATTGAGCCGAACCGTGAACGCATCAGCCAGTTGCTGAATGAGTCGCTGATGCTGGTAACCGCGCTGAATACCCATATCGGCTATGACAAAGCGGCGGAAATTGCCAAAAAGGCACATAAAGAGGGGTTAACCCTGAAAGCGTCGGCGCTGGCGCTCGGCTACCTGACGGAAGCCGAGTTTGACCGCTGGGTGCGCCCGGAAGAGATGGTGGGCAGTATGTCTACTCGCTAGCCAGCCACAGGTGCAGCCGCGGAATCAGTAGCCTGAGCGACTGCGCCTGCGGTTTGTAGCGATACTGCACGTTATCGGCGTCATAGTTCAGGAGTTCACCGAGGTCCGGCACGCTGACGCCCTTCGTGCCGGATATCAGCGCAATCATCGGTCCCGGACAGGCGTATTGCACCTGTTTTTGTTCCCCGCTGTACCAGACCCTGGCGATGGGCTGCACCTTCACCGGCCGCTTTATTTTCAGCTTTGCCCGCTGCGGCAGGGCGGCAATATCCTGATACTCTCGCTCCAGCTTGCTTTGCCACTGCTCGCGGGTCCACGGCGGAACCGCCCGGGGCGACTGAAGGCTTTTTTCCAGCTGCATGAGTACCCGATCGCGGGTGAGATTTTTAATTACGTGCTTATTGGCCCAGCCGAAGCGGATGGTGCTCGGATCGAGGAGGGGAGTTAGCGTGCGATAGGCGCTCAGCGTAATCAGTCCCGGCAGGTGGCGATGGACCCACTCAAACCGCGCGGCGGCAGGCAGCCCGGAATCCACGGTGATAATCTTCTCGAAGCGCGCTTTGAGGGTGTTGATATGGGTGATTTTGTCTAAGAGTTCAGCCTGTTCGCGGGCGTCAGTTTGCAGACAAATCGCGCCGGGTAAACGCACGGCGGCTTTGCTGCTGCGGGTTTCCGACTGCTGCTGGATAAACAGATGACTATAGTGCCTGAGCGCCATCTCCAGCGCGGTTTTGCCGGTGTGCTGAACCACGTTGATGCTCTCCAGCGGCTGGTGTTCTGCGTCTTTACTCACCGGCGGCAGCTCAAAGACGCGGGCGGCCAGCAGGCGGCACTGGCTCAGGGCGTGTTTTAGCGCCTGTAGTTCATGCTCGAGCTGGCGAAAGGTGTCGTTCAGACGTTCAACAAGGTCATAGCTGGCCATATTCCCCACCTTAGTTACAACATACTTAGAGATTTTTTAACTATAGCAGGCCTCAGCTTTTGCGCAAAGGCGTATCAGGCGGAGGTAAAATCCGGCAACTGATGATAGACCGGCCAGCTAAAGCAAAAACAGGCCCCGCCCAGCGAACTCGCTTCGCAATGCACTTCCCCGGCCATTGCCTGGGCGATGCTGTGGACGATAGCTAAACCGAGGCCACAGCCGCCGGTCGCGCGATCGCGGCTCGGGTCGAGGCGTACGAAAGGCTCGAACACTCGCTCACGTTCATCAGGCGCAATTCCGGGGCCATCATCTTCGACCCGCAGCGTCGCGCGCGAAGCCTGCAGCGTCAGGCTGATCTGAATACGCTGGTTACTGTAGCGCAGGGCATTGTTCACCAGATTATCCAGCACCCGTTCCATTAAGCGCATATCCAGCGCGCCGTAACTCCCGGCCACGACGTCGGTTAGCGCAATCTCGCGCTGGGGATTAACCGTCTGTATATCTTCCACGTGATCGCGGATCCACGCCGGGAAATTGGGGGTCGTCAGCTTCAGTTCGTTCTGCGGGCGGTCAAGCCGCGCGTAGGTCAGAAGTTCTTCAATCAGCGCCTCCAGCTGGCCGATATCGCGGTTCAACGCCTGCGATTCGGCTTCGGTGAGGTTCTCGCTCATTTCCAGGCGATAGCGCAGGCGCACCAGCGGGGTCCGCAGCTCATGGGCGATGCCATCGATCAGCTGTTTTTTGCTGGCGATAAGCGCGTTGATGTTATCGGCCATCTGATTAAACGCCACCCCCAGCCGCGCGAAGCTGGACATGCTGTCGAAATGAATGCGTTCAGTAAGATGTCCGTCGCCGAAGCGCTGGGCGGCGGTCTCAATACGCAGCATCTCCTGCCAGTGAGGGCGCATCCAGATAAAGACCGGAAAGGCCAGCGAGATGGCGATAAAAGCCATCAGGGCCAGATCGAGCAGGCGCATCTCATGCAAAAAATAGAGATACGGCACCGGACCGACGGAGAGCACGTAGTGGCTGCGCGGGATCCGCTGGATAAAGGTGTACTGATCGTCGAGGGCGACGATATCCCCGGCGCGCAGATGCTGCATCGAGTTTTCCGAGAGCTTGAATTTGCTGATGGGCTCGATATGCAGATCGAAAGAGAGATTGAGGTCCAGCTCTTTGAGCGTTTTGCTCCAGTCGCGCGGCGGGATCTCCCGCAGCTCGCTGCGCATCAGATACAGCGAACTTTTCATCAGATCGTCCAGCGACTGACGCCCTGCGCGTTCGGCGGTGAATTTGTACACCAGGCCCACCATCATGGTCATGACCAGGAAGCAGACGAACAGCAGGAGGTAAAACTGCACAAACAGCTTTTTCATTAAATCTCACTCAAAATCAAAAGGTTAAATTCCTGCTTTTACCTGCAGGGGCACTGCGGGGGCATTTATCCAGGCGCAATCTACGTGAAAAAGCCTTGTTGCGTTTTATGCCCATTTGATTTGCTATGAAAGCAGGGTTCGCTGCGGCTGACAACATCCGGCACGCATAAGTATGATGGTGTGGGTTGAAGCCAAATCAGAGAAGAATGTAATGTACCTCGGTCGGCGCCGATGTGCGAAGCGTTCTCTGTTTTAATCCGTTTTATTCCACCCTCATCCCGGTAGGCTGAACAGGTGTACTTAAAGGAGAATAGAAGCATGCATCTTGAACGACACAGCATTGAACGCGTCGGATGGTTGAGGGCTGCTGTACTCGGGGCTAACGATGGTATTGTTTCGACAGCGAGCCTTGTTCTTGGCGTTGCTTCTGCTAATACGGGCTCTTCCGGGGTTTTACTTGCGGGCATTGCCGGGTTGGTCGCGGGGGCGATGTCGATGGCAGCGGGGGAATATGTTTCCGTCTCATCTCAGGCCGACACGGAAAACGCGGCTCTCGCTCAGGAAAAGAGGGAACTGGAAACAGATTATCAGGGAGAAGTACGCGAGCTGACTTTACTTTATGTGCAACGCGGACTCGAGCCAGAGCTTGCCCAAAAGGTTGCCGAACAACTCATGGTGAAAGATGCTCTGGACACGCATGCCCGCGAGGAGCTGGGACTGACGGATACCAATTCTGCGCGCCCCCTGCAGGCTGCCGTTTTCTCGGCGCTGAGTTTTTCCGCTGGCGCAACGTTGCCTTTAGTCGTTGCATGGCTTTCTCCAGCAACGCTGGTTTTTCTCTTTGTTATTCTCTCCTCCCTTTTTTCACTGGCTGCTCTTGGCTATATATCTTCAATTGTCAGCAGAGCCTCTCCTGTCAGGGCTATCGGCAGAATTACTTTCTGGAGCACCCTGGCGATGTTTTCGTCGATGGGAATAGGTCATCTTGCCGGGCAGGTATTGTTTTAATAGATGGCTTAACTCGCAGAAAAGAGAAATATCTGGCGTGTGGTGGGCTGAAAAATGAGTGATTTGTATCGCGTGCGCGGGACTTATTCCTAACCCATTGTCATTTTTTCAGGCGCACTTCCGGCGCGGAGCGAACATTCACTCGCGCACAGGCAGCGGTCAGGGAGGCAAAAGATTTAAATCTTTAGTGCGGCAAGGATGGCGGCCTCCATTTTCTCCGGGGTGGTGAACGGCGCGAAACGCGTGAGAGGGGTGCCGTCGCGACCGATCAAGAACTTCGTGAAGTTCCATTTGATCCGCCCGCCCAGTACGCCGGGTAACTCATCTTTCAGGTAACGAAACAGCGGGTGCGCGCCGGCGCCGTTGACCTCCACTTTCTCGAACATCGGGAAGCTTACACCGTAATTGATCCGACAGGTCTGCTCGATGTCATCGACGCCGCCGGGCTCCTGCTTACCAAACTGGTTGCAGGGGAAACCAAGCACTATCAGCCCATGGGCAGCGTATTTCGCGTAGAGCGCTTCCAGCCCTGCATATTGTGGCGTGAAGCCACAGTGGCTGGCGGTATTGACTACCAGAACGAGCTTGCCAGCATAGTCAGCCATTGAGATGGGCTGGCCGTGCAGGCTGGTGGCAGTCAATTGGTAAAAGGTAGTCATATCGTGTTCCTCAGTGCAGCGCCCGTTGCGCGTCTTTATCGCTGGATTGGTTCATATACTGAAAGAACATTGAAAAGAGTCGTTCGTCTCAGGATTGCTTTCCCAGGTCTGCCTTTCTGGCGCGATACCATGCGGCAAAATCAACGGAGACCATCGGCCGGGCATAAAAATATCCCTGAACCTCATCGCAGCCCAGGCTGCGTAAAATCTCAACCGTTTCGAGATCCTCGACGCCTTCGGCAAGGACGACGTAATCGAGCTGCTTGAGGAGCCTGATAACGTTGTGCACAATAATGCGGCTGGCTTTCTCATGGACTATATGCCTCACAATAGACCGGTCGAGTTTGATGATGTCCAGCGGGATTTGCCGCAGGTAATTAATGTTGCTGTATCCCGATCCAAAGTCATCCAGAGAAATTTTAAACCCGCGTTTTTTGAGCATGTCCAGTCCGTTCAGCGCGGCCGGACTTTCAAGCATCTTCTCAGTCTCCAGACACTCCACCCCCAGCAGGGCTGGGTCAAGACACGCCTCCCGCAGTTTCTGCTCAAGCTCCTCAGCGAAATCGGGTCGAGAAAAATCGCTGGCGGCGAGATTAATTGAGACGGGAAGAGAAAGCCCCCGATCCCGCCAGTCACTCAGCTGCGCGATAGTATGATCGATAACCCAGGCCGAGAGTTCGCGCATCAGGCTAGTCTTTTCGACCAGCGGAATAAATTCACCTGGCAGCACTTCGCCATTGATAGGATGCTTCCATCTTATCAAGGCTTCAGCGCCCGTCACGTCTCCCGTCGTCAGCGAAATTTTTGGCTGAAAGACCAGATATAACCCCTGGTTTCCCTGCAGCGTTTGCCTGAGTTCGGTGAGCAGGCTGAAATCTCGCTTCTTGCGGATGTCCAGTGCGTCATTATAGGTCGTAAAACGGTGCTCCTGGCTTATCGCTTCATGCAGTGCGCTCACCGCGCGCCGCAGAATTTCATTTGGCGTCAGGGAGCTATCGCAAATACCGGAGTCACCCATGTGAATATTCAAATCCAGGGGAACGTCCGGGCCGATCCTGGCCTGGGTTCCCTGAAGCCGTAGTGCTATACCCTCCAGTGACAGCGCCATGGGTTCCGGGGTGAAAAAGGCAAAGCGTCCCACCGCCACGGCGTAAAGTTTGCTCGCCATGGGCAGGCGCGCCTGCAGCGCGACGGTCATGTCACGAAGCAAATTCTCTACCGCCAGCATCCCCAATGAGCGGGCCATCTCGTAGGCAAATGGCATATCAATGCAGTCAATAATGACCAGCCTGAAAGTACCCTCCGCCGACACCTCAATGTCCTTGAGCAGGCGCTGCCGATTGGGTAAAAGCGTGACGACGTCGATATACCCCACTGAGTGCCAGGAGGCTAAGAAATCCGATATCAGCTCGGCCAGCGCCTTAAAAATAGCGATCTGCTCATCTGAAAGTACCCTGGGTTGCGTATCTAAGATACTCAAGGTACCCACGGTCACTCCGTCGCGGGTTTTCAGCGGGCATCCTGCATAAAAGCGAATGAATGGCGCTTCTCTGACCGCCCGATCGCGATGAAAGATCGGGTGCTGATGCGTATCAGGACAAAGGAAAGTCTCACCCTGTTTCAGGGTCTGTTCGCAAAATGCTCCGCCCAGGCTGGTGTCCGTGGGGGCGATATTCTGAGCGGATTTGATGTACTGCTTTTCATCGTCAAGGATTGACACAAAACTCATTGGCATTTTTAGCAACTGGCAGACCAGATGAGTGTATTTTTTTAACGCTTCGTCTCGCCCTTCGTCCGCGTTTTTTAACAGGTCAATCGCCGCGCGTCTTTTGCTTTCATCGCTGCTGAGATCGTTCAACATATAGATGCTCCCGTGCAGTAGATATTGCGGTCATCCCAACCCACTGAAGGTGTGAATCTCTATACTCACGACGGGTGTCGATACTGGCCAGGCGCCAGCGCTATCACTCCACAGTAGAATGTTTTCCGTTGATTGTCTGCAAAGAGTATCACCCGCCCGGCAAGTCGTGAGGCGGGCCGCGCGGTGAAGCGCGGGTTTTGCGTGGGAAAAGCAATTTCACCCCCTGTTTTAAAATAATTAACAGGAGGTTGAATTGGCTCTGACGGCTAACTCCGCACAAACAGCTATTCCATCGCCACATGCCTGAATTAGTTGTCCCAGGCGTGCGGGGCGAACAGGTAACCTTTATTGCGTACCGTTTTGATACGATATGGCTCAGTCGCATTATCGAGAAGCTTTTTACGCAGCCGCGAGATGGCGACATCGACGCTGCGGTCCATACCATCGTAGCTGACGCCGCGCAGATTTTTTAATAACGCGTCCCGATCCATAATTTGTCCAGCATGGGTCGCTAACTCCCACAGGAGATCGAAATCCGCAGTGGATAAGGCGACGCTTTCGCCGCCGAGCATCACCTGTCTATTCACCGGGTCGATACTCAGGGAGCCAAAAGCGATCGCTTTATGCGGGGTGAGCGAGGAGGGGACGCTGCCGTCCGGCACGGCGATATGCTGGCGCAAATGCAGGCGCAGGCGAGCTAACAGCACCGCGGGCGGCGTGGTTTTCAGGATATAATCGCTGGCGCCCATTTCGAGTGAGAGAATATGGTTCATATCGCTGTCCAGTGAAGTGAGCAATACGATTGGCCCCTGCCACTGGCCGCGTAAATCGCGGCACAGCGTCATACCGTCTTTACCCGGCAGCATGATATCCAGCAGCACCAGGTCCGGCTTTTCGCGCGCGATAACCTCTTCCGCCCGATCGCCGCGCGGTTCTACCACCACGTCCATATCGTGTTTGCCAAGGTAGGCCGCAATCAGTGCGCCGACCTCAGCATCATCCTCAACGAAAACAATTTTATTCATATTGTGTATGCTTGCACTCATCTTTTAATCGCTTGAATCTCTTTACCTGCATCGCGGCTGAGGTGGCGCATTCAGTATCTGAAGTCAGGTGCCTATTCATTCGCTACCGCCATTGTAAACCATCCGGACATTAATATGAGCTATATATTAGCCATGAAATTCGCTATGATTCCCGGAGCTGCGGTTCAGGACTATTTTTTGCGGAGCCAGACAATGATTCAGATACGAGCAGAAGCATTGCGCATTAAGGGAACAGGGTGCGGCACAATGTGGGCACGGGCTGTCAGGACAGCGCGTGCCCACATAGAAAATAAGTACCGGTACGCTAGCGCGAATGATGGGGAAGCCTTATTGCGGCCTCTTTTGCCTGGCGCCGTAGGGGCACAAGGCGAACTTGCAGAGGCTTCTTCGATTGCAGATGAGCAGCATAGGGTTCTGATTACCGGGGCATTCAATATTCTTTGAAAATGTTGACCATAAATTTTCCGTATAGGGGAATGCATGAATAACCTGTAAATCGCCGGGCACACCATTAATGAAAACTTCATTTTG
The DNA here is from genome assembly GCF_033843325.1 of Klebsiella sp. JN_Kp126. NCBI lineage: Bacteria > Pseudomonadati > Pseudomonadota > Gammaproteobacteria > Enterobacterales > Enterobacteriaceae > Klebsiella > Klebsiella sp. JN_Kp126. The sequence continues at coordinate 107,687 of NZ_JAWXQV010000045.1, forward strand.
TGTGATGTTAATAACCGAACCAATGCTCAAAAAATAATCCCCACTATACCAAATAATTAATTTCAGATTTTTGGCACTTGCCGCAACTGAAAAACCTGTTCCTGTTACAGGACATACAAGGCTATTTTCAATATTCCACTGCATGCTTGACGCTCTCCGGTAATTTACGAGCATTTTCGCGTTGATGAATATATTTTGATTAAGTTCATGGCCATTTTTACTTTGCGTGAAGCAGGTCCGAACATGGAGATTCCTTTAACTGGTTCTTATGCTGATTAATATAAAATAATAACAATTAGATGAGTGTCTAATACTAGTAATGATAATAGCAACAAGTAAAAGATTCGAAAAACTGGCATGAGCTGAACTAAATGGCTGCATTGAGGGTTGTGAACAGAATAAAATTCTGTTCTGGATATCAGGAACAGATCGAAAGATTGTGAAATCATATAATTACGATCATATCTACTACCGCGCCTGTTATTAACGGCAAAGTATGCTTCCTTATGAAATCGGTTTTATATTGATGTAAATCAAAATAATTGGTTTTATTTAGCCATTTTATTAAAAAATGGCTATGTGCGCTTATTCAGGATTTGCGCAAAAAGAATAATTTCAAAATAACCTCTTATGATAAAAATCAACCATATCAATTAACCACTTTTACTCTATTTTGCCAGTATTGATTTGAATCATTTAGTGCAAAACAATAGCTGCACTGAAACGGTGCGGTTATTGAGCTGGGTATTTTGTAAATGCCCGTCAGTCAAACGCTCGAGGCTTAAAATCTGTGTAAATACGCGAGGAAGAGACGCGCCGAAAATAGGCTAATTTGATTTGTATCTAAAAATACGAAAAATAATATGTTATACGTATAACTCAACAATCAGAAAAAACATTCTCTTTTTGATTTAATGAATGTATTTAGCCGAAGAGTTTTTAAGGCAGCAAAAACGGCTCTCGAATAACGCGCTCCACTTGCCAGGGATATCATCCATGCGAACGGTTATCGCCAGGAGCGGATATTCGGCATAGGGGGGGCGGCAGTGATGAGACCGCTAAAAAATAGGTCTTTTGCTTCTACACGGTATCGGCCGCTCTTGCGCGTTTATAATTGTCGGCGCTTCCGTTATGCTGCGGGGTCTTGTTGTTTAAATGTTAAGGCTAAAGGAATGGGGTTGTTGATAAAAGCGCTGCTCGGCGCGCTGGTCGTTGTCCTGATTGGCGTGCTGTCTAAAACGAAGAACTACTATATCGCCGGGTTGATTCCGCTCTTTCCGACTTTCGCCCTGATCGCGAACTATATCGTTGCCAGCGAGCGGGGGATCGAAGCGCTGAGAACCACCATCGTATTCGGGATGTGGTCGATCATTCCGTACTTTATCTATTTGCTCTCGCTATGGTATTTCACCGGCGTTATGCGCCTGCCGTTCGCTCTGGCAGGCGCAGTGGGGTGCTGGAGCCTCTGCGCGTGGCTGTTAATTATCGGCTGGAGCCGTTTCCACTAGCGCAGATGGCGGCCGCCGTCGACGGCAAATGAGCGACCGGTCACGTAGCGGCTGCTGAACAGGTATTCGATCAGGTCGCTAATCTCTTTTTCACCTGGCGCGATTTTCATCAGCGATTTATCAAGCGCCTGCTTGCGGTATTCCGCGTCATCGCCTTCGTTAAATAAAATCAGCGAAGGGGCGATAGCATTGACCTTAATTTCCGGCGCCAGCTTGCGGGCGAACGAGCGGCTCATATTATCCAGCGCCGCTTTGCTGGCGGCGTAGGCAATGTGTTTGTCGCTGCCGCGCTCCACAACGTAGTCGGTGATATGGATAATGTCGCTGGCCGCATGGCCGTGGCCGCGCAGCAGGCTCTCCAGGGCATGGTTGAGCAAGTAGGGGGCGTTGACGTGAATTTGCATCATGCTGGCGAGCACCGTGGTTAACGGCACCCCGGGCTTTTCCGCCATCCAGCCGCTGGCGTTATGGATGATGGCGCGCAGACCGCTGCCGGCGTGCGCCTTCACCTCTTCGGCGAACGCCAGAATGCTATCGTCAGTGCTGAAATCCGCGTGCAGACAAACGGCGCCCGCTTCACGTAGCGCGTCGATGGCGGGATACCAGGTGCGGTAGCTGATAATAACGGGCTGCTGCCGGGCCAGAAAATGGCGGGCCAGGGCGAGGCCGATACGACGGCCCCCACCGGTAATCAGGATTGGACGAGGCTGGATGTCAGCCATGGGTATCTCCTTTGAGTTCAGCGGCAGGGTAACCGCTTACCCTACCAACATCCACGTTGCCGGTACGGCGGCAACCAGCAAAAAACCAATTAATGCCAGGTCACGGCGTTTGAGCGGGCGATCGTGCTGGTGTGTACGACGGGCATACAGGAAAACCAGAAGACCCGGAGCGTAAAGTATCACTGACAACAATAAATGCACAGGGCCGGACGCATATAATAACCATAAGCCATAAATACAGGCACCGACACCGACGGCCTTGTGTAGCGGGCGCTCAGCAATCTTCAGCAAAAATGCGCCGACGAGAAAGTAGGGCACCAGGATCATCTCAGAGGCGATGGTCAGCAGCGTGTTGTAATCTGAGCCGGTAAGCCAAATCAATACCAGCGAAGCCTGTACGCTGACGTTGGTGAGCCATAGCGAAGCCGACGGGGCATTGTTTTTATTGGTCCGGGCAAACAGGCGCGGGAAGGCTTTATGCGTTGCTGCCAGATAGGGCACCTCCGCCGCCATAATGGTCCAGCTCAGATACGCGCCGCAGACGGAAATAATCAGCCCGGCGGCAATAACAATCTCCCCCCATGAGCCCATCATGTTGACCATCAGCCCGGCCATTGAGGGGTTGCGTATTTCCGCCAGCTCGCTACGCGGCACGACACCTAACGAGAGAAGCGTCACCAGCAGATAGACCGCCAGCGCGGAGAGTACTGCCAGCAGCGTCGCGCGGCCAACATCCTGTTTATTACGCGCGCGTGCGGAAACAACCACCGCGCCTTCGACGCCGATAAAAACCCACAGGGTGATCAGCATGGTGTTTTTCACCTGCTCCCATACCGGTACGCCCAGCGCCAGGCCGCTGAAATCCAGGCGGAATGTCTCCATACGAAACGCGATGGCGGCCAGCGCGATAAACGCGCCGAGGGGCAGCAGTTTGGCCAGCGTCGCGGCCAGGTTGATACCCGCGGCCGTTTGTACACCGCGCAGCACCAGGAAATGGACAATCCACAGCAGGACGGAGGCGCCGACGATGGATTGCCAGGTGTTGCCGTCGCCAAACAGGCGCAGCTCGGGGGTATCGGTAAAGAAGCTTAGCGCAGAGAAGACGATAACCAGATAGGAGACATTGGCAACAACCGCGCACAGCCAGTAGCCCCAGGCGGAGCAGAAGCCTATCAACTCGCCAAAGCCTTCCCGGGCGTAGGTAAAAATACCGCCGTCGAGTTCGGGGCGAATGCGGGTGAGCAGCAGCATGGCAAAGGCGAGGAACAGGATCCCCACGCCGGTGATACCCCAGCCGATAAGCAGTGCGGAAGGGCTGGCGACGGCTGCCATATTTTGCGGCAGGCTGAATACGCCTGCACCCAGCATTGAGCTGAGAACCAGCGCGGTCAGGGCGCTAAGGCCCAGTTTCTTTTCCATTGCATTCCCGAGGTGACAATCATCAAACTAAGAATATTTATTTGGCGAAATCGCATAAAAATGGAGGATTGCGCTAAGGCGCGGGATTTTACGGAGTGTTTTGTATGCATGCAATGGCGAGAAATGAAAAAAAGAAAAAAGGCGGCAGATCGCCGCCTTTTTGTTCAGCTCAGACGCCGTTACTTATACAGGTCGGCGCTGATGGTGATGTTGCCACCGCGCTCCTGCCACTGGCGGGTAATATGGTAGTACTTCGCGCCTTTCTTCGCCGCGCGCTTAGCCGTCTGGTAGGAGATTTCCGTCATGTTACCGTAGTTACCGGTGAACTTGATGCTGTCGTATGGCACCATCTGCGCGGCGGTGATTTTGTTCACTTCCTCGACTTTGGTACCGTCCGGCAGAGTGACGGTGTAACGACCGCCTTTAGATGATTGCGTTTCAAAGAAGCGGCCTACGCCGGTGCCGGAACCGACCGCTGCGGTGGTCGCTACGCCCGGGATCTCCACTTTCTTCGCGGCTTCTCCGCCTTCGGCCAGCGCAGCGCGACCGGCTTCTGAATCTGCCGGGATAGCGTCAGGGCTTTGCAGAACGCGTTTTTTGGCATCGGCTTTGTAGATATAGGCGGTGATTCGCTGGTTGCCGCCCTGGTTGGCATCAACCTGGCGCACGATAAAGAAGGAGGCGGCGCCCTTGGCCTTAGCGGCTTTGGTGATGGCGTCGTTAACTTCCGGCTGGCTGCGGTAGAAGCCCTGTACGGTGACGGTATCAAACGGCTCCAGCTCGACGGCCTGGTCCTTCGGTAATTCCATTACGCCGTTAATCACACGATTTTTCGGCGCGTCGGCCTGCGGGGCATTTTCTTTATAAAAATCGGCCGTTACGCGCAGGTTGCCGCCGCTGCCAAAATCAGACGTGTCGACAACATAAAAGGATGCTGCGCCATCTTTGTCTGCTTTACGGGAAACGGCCTGCACCGCGTCGCCAATGGCGTTAAAACGGCCGGTAACCACTACGCGATCGTAGGGCTTCAGCGCTGCCGCCTGCTCCGGAGTCAGCTCGGTCGCTGCATGGGCAGACAACGCGGTTGTAGCCAGAAGAGCAGACGCCAGGAGTGAGTTCTTAAGCTTCATAAAAATAATCCTTTGCCTTGCGCAAACCATGTACTGGTATTGTTGTTGACTGAAAACATTTGATTATTGCATTTATCGTGAGTGACTGTCTGCGTCAATTTTCAGTTGTCGCCCTAAACGTATACTGCAGAAATATAACATTTTTCGATATGTTGAAAAAACAGCCGCTTGACCAGCAAAATCGATAATCGATATCACTTTCATAAGTTAACGTAATGTTAATGCGATGATCAAGACGGCGATAAATGGTGAATTAACCCCTCTGCCAAGCGGATTATCAGGCGCTGGCATAAAAATAAGGTAAATATTGCTGCCTGGCACGGTTAGCCGTGCGTTTTACCAATAAAATCAAAATTTCTTTTTTATTGCTGTAGATCACAATCGGTATTTTCAGTAGGTTATAAAAAGTTTGTTACTGTTTTATTTTTTCAGACATATGTTGGAAGGCACGTTCATCCGCCTTCGCGACGGTCGTTTGTAAGAAAAGTAAACCATCATCAAAAACCGATGGAAGGGAAAACTATGCGTATTGGTGTACCAAAAGAGAGACTAGCCCTGGAAACCCGGGCCGCCGCCACGCCGAAAACGGTGGAGCAGCTGCTGAAACTCGGGTTCAGCGTCGCGGTAGAAAGCGGAGCAGGTAAGCTGGCCAGTTTCGACGACGAGGCCTTCGTTCAGGCTGGAGCGGAGATCGTTAGCGGTGATGACGTCTGGCAGTCCGACGTCATTCTGAAAGTGAACGCGCCCGATGACGAAGAGATCCTGCTGCTTAATCCCGGCACGACGCTCATCAGCTTCATCTGGCCGGCGCAAAACCCGCAGCTGATGGAAAAACTGGCGGCGCGCAACATCAACGTGATGGCGATGGATTCAGTGCCGCGTATTTCGCGCGCTCAGTCGCTGGATGCGTTAAGTTCGATGGCTAACATCGCCGGCTATCGCGCAATCGTTGAAGCCGCCCACGAGTTTGGCCGCTTCTTCACCGGGCAGATCACCGCGGCAGGTAAGGTTCCTCCCGCGAAGGTGATGGTTATCGGAGCCGGGGTTGCCGGTCTGGCGGCCATCGGCGCGGCTAACAGCCTCGGCGCAATCGTCCGCGCGTTTGATACCCGTCCGGAAGTGAAAGAACAGGTGCAGAGTATGGGCGCCGAGTTCCTTGAGCTGGATTTTAAAGAGGAAGCGGGCAGCGGCGACGGCTATGCCAAAGTCATGTCTGAAGCCTTTATCAAAGCCGAGATGGCGCTCTTTGCCGCGCAGGCCAAAGATGTCGACATCATCGTTACCACCGCGCTGATTCCGGGTAAACCGGCGCCGAAGCTGATTACCCGCGAGATGGTTGACTCCATGAAGTCCGGCAGCGTGGTGGTTGACCTGGCGTCGCAAAACGGCGGCAACTGTGAATACACCGTGCCGGGCCAGGTGGTTACCACCGCCAACGGCGTGAAGATTATCGGTTATACCGATCTCCCTGGTCGTCTGCCGACGCAGTCCTCACAGCTGTATGGCACCAACCTGGTTAACCTGCTTAAGCTGCTGTGCAAAGAGAAAGACGGCAATGTCGTTATCGATTTTGATGATGTCGTTATCCGCGGCGTTACCGTGGTTCGCGAGGGTGAAATCACCTGGCCCGCTCCACCCATTCAGGTATCTGCTCAGCCGCAGGCGGCAGCGAAAAAGGTTGAAGCGCCAAAAGCAGAGGCGAAACCGAGCTCGCCGCTGCGCAAGTATGCGCTGATGGCGCTGGCGATTATTCTGTTTGGCTGGCTGGCAAGCGTGGCGCCGAAAGAGTTCCTCGGCCACTTTACCGTTTTCGCGCTCTCCTGCGTGGTCGGTTACTACGTCGTATGGAACGTCTCCCATGCGCTGCATACGCCGCTGATGTCGGTCACTAACGCGATTTCTGGCATTATCGTGGTAGGGGCATTGTTACAGATAGGCCACGGCGGCTGGGTCAGCTTCCTGAGCTTTATCGCGGTGCTGATCGCCAGCATTAATATTTTTGGTGGTTTCACCGTCACTCAGCGCATGCTGAAAATGTTCCGCAAAGGATAAGGGGTAACAAATGTCTGGTGGATTAGTTACAGCTGCATACATTGTTGCCGCGATTCTGTTTATTTTTAGCCTGGCGGGGCTTTCCAAACACGAAACCTCCCAGCAGGGGAACTACTACGGCATTGCCGGGATGGCGATTGCTCTGGTGGCGACCATTCTGGGGCCGGATAGCAGCAACGTCGCGTGGATCCTGCTGGCGATGGTTATCGGCGGCGCGATCGGTATTCGTCTGGCGAAGAAAGTTGAAATGACCGAGATGCCGGAGCTGGTGGCGATTCTGCACAGCTTCGTGGGCCTGGCGGCGGTACTGGTTGGCTTTAACAGCTATCTGCAGCATGAAACCGGTATGGAACAGATTCTGGTCAATATTCATTTGACCGAAGTGTTCCTCGGTATCTTCATCGGCGCGGTGACCTTTACGGGTTCCGTTGTGGCGTTTGGCAAGCTGTGCGGCAAGATGTCTTCTAAGCCGCTGATGCTGCCGAACCGTCATAAGCTAAACCTGGCGGCGCTGGTCGTTTCTTTCCTGCTGCTGATCGTTTTCGTGCGTACCGACAGCATCGGCATGCAGGTACTGTGCCTGCTGGTGATGACCGTGATTGCCCTGGCGTTTGGCTGGCACCTGGTGGCCTCCATCGGCGGCGCGGATATGCCGGTCGTGGTATCAATGCTGAACTCCTACTCCGGCTGGGCGGCAGCGGCGGCGGGCTTTATGCTCAGCAACGACCTGCTGATCGTAACCGGTGCGCTGGTAGGTTCTTCCGGTGCAATTCTGTCCTACATCATGTGTAAGGCGATGAACCGTTCGTTCTTCAGCGTGATTGCTGGCGGTTTTGGTTCTGACGGCACGGCGTCCACAGGTGATGAAGAAGTGGGCGAGCACCGTGAAATCAGCGCCGAAGAAACCGCTGAGATGCTGAAAGGTTCTCAGTCGGTCATCATCACCCCGGGCTACGGCATGGCGGTTGCGCAGGCCCAGTATCCGGTCGCGGAAATCACTGAAAGACTGCGCGCGCGCGGAATCAAAGTGCGTTTCGGTATTCATCCGGTTGCCGGGCGTCTGCCGGGCCATATGAACGTCCTGCTGGCGGAAGCTAAAGTCCCGTATGACATCGTGCTGGAAATGGATGAGATCAACGATGATTTCTCCGATACCGACACCGTACTGGTCATCGGCGCTAACGACACGGTGAACCCGGCCGCGCAGGACGATCCGGGCAGCCCGATCGCCGGTATGCCGGTGCTGGAAGTGTGGAAAGCGCAGAACGTCATTGTATTTAAACGTTCAATGAACACCGGCTACGCTGGCGTACAAAACCCGCTGTTCTTTAAAGAGAACACCCACATGCTGTTTGGCGATGCCAAAGCCAGCGTCGATGCGATTCTGAAAGCGTTGTAAGGCCTGGTCGTTTAAAACCAGTGCTTCTTAAGCCGTCTCTTCTGAGACGGCTTTTTTATATAGGCAACGAAGGGGTTATTTGCTCATAAAATAATCAGGCGAAGGTGTTACAATAGGCTGTTTTTCACCCAAACTGAGGATATTATGGATACCGAGTTAACCCCCACGCAACTGGCCATCGAATTTCTGCGCCGTGACCCCGCTGCTTTAACCCCCGCGCAGTATCTGAAAAAGCTGAAATTGCTGGAACTTGAGTTCGCCGATTTAATGGCGCTTTCGTCCATGGAGCTTAAAGAAGAGATCGATCACGCCTGGCGCTTAGGTATCCACTAACGTTTTCGTTACCCACAAAGCTGTTGAAATCGGGGCCAAATGGCCCTTTATTTTTGTTAATGGGATGCAAAAAAATCCCCCGCGCTGGCGGGGGATGACGTCTTATTACCACGAATGAAGTCAACGGACTAATCGTCTTCTTCGTCGTCCAGCTCAACCGGCGTCTGGTACTGGTCCGGCTTCAGCGCCAGCAGGTCGCAGCGCAGGTGGTCAATAACCTGTTCAGCGGTATTGCCGAGGAAGGCTGCCGAGAGTCCGGTTCGACCAATCGTACCCAGTACCACGATCCCCGCCTGAAGATGCTCTGACAGGTCGGGAATGACCTCCTCAGGTAACCCTTTTTCAACGTGGGTGCGGCCTTCATCGATGCCGAATTTTTGCCGCAGCGCTTTCATGGCCAGCAGATGCTGACCGCGAATGGCGTCGTTATAGACGCTGGGGTCAAAATCAGGGAGCTCAATCGCGATATTGATGGGCGTGACGGGATAGGCGCCCACCAGGTGAACCTCTGTATGGTTAACCTGTTCCGCCAGCTCAATGGTTTCTCTGACCAGTTTTTCATTGAGCGCGTTGTGGTAGTTCTCTTCACTGGCGAGATTGACCGCCACCAGCGCTTTACCGCCTTCCGGCCACGGCTGATCTTTGACCATCCAGACCGGGCATGGGCATTTACGCAGCAGGTGCCAGTCCGTTGGGGTGAAAATCACCGCTTCCAGCTTGTCGTGCTGGTGCGCCATCTTCAGCACTAAATCATGCTTGTCGCTGATGATTTCCTGAATAATGGCTTCGAAGGGACGATTGTGCCACACCACTTTAATATCAATGGGCACGCCGGACTCTATATAGAATTTTGCCTGCTCGCGGATCCAGGCGGTACGCTGCCCGATGACGCCCTGGCGCATGGCCGTGCGTTCGTCGGGGGAGAGCAGGGTGGTCATTTCATAAGAAAAATCATAGATCGGCAAAAAGGCTTTGATGCGGCCACCAATCCGTTGGTGCAGATACACCGCGCGCCGCAATGCAGGCTGGTCGTCCTGATTGGGGTCGATTACTACCAGCATGTTCTGATACTTCGCCATACAGGGTCTCCTTACAACTGTAACTACAGTCTGTATTAAAAAGATAACCTATATGGATGAAATGAAACAGGGGATGAGCCTGGCCAGATCAACAAATTAGAAAAAAATTCGCGATCCGGCCGGATACGGGAGGACTATCAGGCGACATTGCGGGCCTGGCCAGCAAGCTGCGCCAGCAGGTCGCTGTTTTCGATGGTGATATATTTGCCTTTAACCGCCAGCATACCGCTTTTCTGGAAACGTCCCAGCAGGCGGCTGATGGTTTCTACCGTCAGGCCCAGATAGTTGCCGATATCGCCACGGGTCATGGTGAGGCGGAACTCACGCGGTGAGAAGCCGCGCTGCGCGAAACGGCGGGACAGATTGTAGATAAAGGCCGCCAGGCGCTCCTCTGCGTTCTTTTTAGAAAGCAGCAGGATCATATCCTGATCGCCTTTGATCTCGCCGCTCATCAGACGCATCATCTGCTGACGCAGGTTCGGCATCTTACCGGAGAGGTCGTCCAGCGTTTCAAACGGAATCTCGCAGACCATTGAGGTTTCCAGCGCCTGGGCAAAGCTCGGGTGGTGGGCGGTGCCGATAGCGTCAAAGCCGACCAAATCGCCGGCCAGATGAAAACCGGTGATCTGCTCATCGCCCTGTTCGGTGATGGTGTAGCTTTTAATGGTGCCAGAACGAATTGCATACAGCGATTTCAGCTCATCACCGGCTTTGAACAAGGTCTGTCCTTTCTGGATAGGCTTTTTCCGCTCGATGATGTTATCAAGCTGGTCAAGCTCATGCTCGTTCAGAGTAAAAGGGATGCAAAGCTGGCTAATGCTGCAATCCTGGCAATGGATTGCACAACCGCCAGACTGAATGCGTCGTATAATTCGCTTTTCCGGGATCATAAGTCTGCTCAGGCTTTAATTGATATTGGTCAATTTTAACATCTTTTTGGTGAGCAGGTAAGTCTCGAACCCCTGAAACACGTAATATTAAAAGGGTAAATCAGTTACCCATTTTATCTCATTGATTATGAATAAGTTATCTGGCGATATTGGATTGTAAAATTACCGGAAGATTCCAGAAAAGGCACTTACGGTCAAAGGAGCAGATAGCCTTCGTGACGCAATAGCCACTCTTTTCGCTGCACGCCGCCGGCGTAACCCGTCATGGTGCCGTTACGCCCGATCACCCGGTGGCAGGGCACCACAATACTGACAGGATTTGAACCGTTGGCGGCACCCACGGCGCGCGCCGCGCCCGGACGTCCCAGCGCCTCCGCGAGCTGACCGTAGTGCATGACCTGGCCGCAGGGGATGGTGCGCAGCGTTTGCCAGACTTCCCGCTGAAACGGCGTCCCGCCGGTGGCGGTAGGTAAGGTGTCGATAACGGCGAGATCGCCCGCGAAGTAATCGCTAAGCTTACGGCTCAGGTTACCGGGATTACGCGAATCAACGCGTTGGTAGCCTTCACGGCGATAATGCACATCCAGCAGTTGTTCCATGCGGTCGCGGTGCTGATCCCACTCAACGGCCCGCAGGTTAAACTGCTCATCGCAAATCACCCACAGCGGCCCCAGCGGGGTGTCAATTTTATCTTGCAACAGCGTGAGCATCGGTCCTCCTTCAGCGAGGTTATTTTGGCAGGGCATCACCATAGCACGACGCGATGCGGGCAAACCATACTCCGAAAAGGTCAACAAACAGGGTCAGCATGGACTATTAATTATGAGGTGAGGAAAGCGATGTTTATTTTTACATTCACTCGCAGACGCGTTGGCAAGGCGATTTTGCTACCTTTATCCGGCGGCGAATTCACCGGCAACCATCCGGCGCGGCAGATAAACAGACAGGCTTTCCTAGAGTCCATGATTTCCCGGCGTTTCTGCGCGGGTTTTTACCAACAAAGGTGGTGATATGCAATATATGATGACTGGCGTTGTAATTGTGATTATCAGCGGCTTAGTAATTCATCTGATCGCTTTGGCGATTGAAGGACTGTATAAAGTCATCAGTAACCGCACGACCTGGCGTTAACGTTTTTGTGGCCTTCCCTGGCCTGTCGCGACGTTAAGGTAATCGCGGATAAATACCCGGTCCGATGGGCAGCCCCACGAGGTACCAGCCAACCAGCAGCAGTAGCCAGACGGCAAGGAATATTAATGGATAAGGCAAGACCAGCGAGTAGTAGGTTCCAAGCTTAGCGTCGGGCCGGTAGCGCTGTAAGAAGCCGAGAAATAGCGGCACAAACGGCGATACCGGCGCCAGCGGCAGCACCGATGAGTCGGCGATGCGAAACAGAATCTGCGCGAATGCCGGGTGAAAGCCCAGCAGCATAAACATTGGCACGAAAATCGGCGCCAGAATCGACCAGATTGCCGAACCGCTGGCGATAAACATACACAAAAAGGCGGATAGCAGCGCCAGGCCGACAAACGCCGGTACGCCGTTCATTCCCGCGCTCTCTAGCAGATCCGTCAAGCCGACGGCCATAAATTTCCCCATATTGCTCCAGTTGAACATGGCGACGAACTGGGCCAGCGGGAAGACCATCACGATAAAACCTGCCATCTCTTTCATCGGCTCAATCATCAGCTGAGGCAGATCGGCCTGGCGGCGAATTTTGCCGGTGGCGATGCCGTAGGCCAGTGAAACGACGAAGAAGAAAAAGATAATGAGCGGGACGATCCCTTTTATAAACGGCGAAGGCATCACGGTATGCTTGATGGGATCGCGCAGGATACCGTTTTCCGGCACGACCATCAGCGCGATCGCCGCCACGAATAACAGCGCGGCCACGCCGGCCACGCGCAGGCCGAAGCGCTGTTCCGCCGTCAACGTCTGCAGCGTTTCATCGCTGTTGCCTTGCCATTGCCCTAACCGCGGTTCCACCAGTTTATCGGTAATCAATCCGCCAACCAGCGTGAGAACGATCACTGAGGTTGCCATAAAATACCAGTTATCAATCACGCTGACGTGGAGCGAGGCGTCAAGGGTTTTTGCCGCTTCGGTGCTGATGCCAGAGAGCAGGACATCGGTGGTGACGATGAGCAGATTGGCCGTGAAGCCGCAGCCGACGCCGGCGATGGCCGCCAGCAGCCCGGCAACCGGGTGGCGGCCGACGGCGAGGAACATCAGGGCGCCCAGCGGCGGCATAATCACCAGCGCGGCATCGGAAGAGATGTGGCTAAAGAAGGCGATAAACAGCACCATATAGCTGGCGTAACGGGCGCTAACGTGGGATGACATTTTCACCATCAGCGAAGGCAGCAGGCCCACTCGTTCCGCAAAACCGGCCCCCAGCACCAGAGCCAGAATGGCCCCCAGCGGCGCGAAACCGCTAAAGTTTTTAATGACGTTCGGCAAAAACCAGTGCAATCCTTCAACGCTAAGCAAATTTTTCACCACCACTCGCGAGCCGTCGGTGGGGTTCTGTACCCCGACGTTCAGCGCCGACAGGATGGCGGTGGCGGCCATTAACGCCACAATCAGATAGATAAACAGTAAAAACGGATGCGGGACCTTGTTACCTATTTTTTCAACCCAGCCATAAAGCTTACCGGTGGGGGAAGGCGACGGTATGGATGACATACTCATGGGCGTTCCTCAGTTGTCGTTGTTGTGTTGGTTGTCTCTTTACCCCTGGGCGTGTCAGCCGTTGTTTTTTTGGCGATTACCGCGTTGCCGTACTCCATCCACGGGGCTTTTATTATTTTAAAATCGACGGCTTGACCTCCTGTGGAATGGGGCACCGGTAGGGCCTTTCGGCTAAGACCTGCGCCAGTTCCTGCTGGCTGGCGGTCAGTAACGCCCTGTCGCTGAACAGACGAATGGCCGTCGCGCCCAGCACTTTCCCCGCCAGCAGCATCCCTTTGTGGGCGATGGAGGTTCTGCCCTGGCTCACCAGTTGCCAGGAGTGCAGCGGCGTCCCGACGGCAAAACAGGGGCTGAAGCACTGGGCCACGGGGGCCTTCCAGCTCACGTCGCCGACGTCGGTAGAGCCCGCAAGGATGTTGTCCGTTGCCGCCCACGGCGCCACTTCATCGATCAGGCGCGTTTCGCGGTGGCGGCGGGCGAACGCTTTCCCGTCCTCGCCGCCGGTGTCGGCAATGTTTTTCAGGCTGTTATTGATATCGTTCGCGCTCAAGGTTGCGCGAATTTCGGCGGCGAATGCGCGCTCTTCCGCGCTCCAGGGCGGCGTGCCGTAATGGCAAACCGCCTGATACATCGCCGCTTCCAGCGTGCGGTTGGGCAGATAGCTGGAACAGGCTTTTTCGAAGCGACAGCTGACGCGGGTCTCGGTCATCAACGCCGCGCCCTGGGCGATTTTCTCGATCCGGGCGAAGATTTGCTGCGCGTCGGCCATTTCCGGCGCGCGAATGAGATACAGCACCTCCGCCTGCGCCTGGACAACGTTGGGCGAGACGCCGCCGGTATCGGTGATGGCGTAGTGCACCCGCGCCTTTTCGATAATATGTTCGTTAAGGAAGTTGCTGCCGGTGGTCATCAGCGTCACGGCATCCAGCGCGCTGCGGCCCAAATGCGGCGAGTTTGCCGCGTGCGCCGCGGTGCCGGTAAACCGCCACGCCGCCTGAATGTTGGCAAGGGTGCGGGTGCTGAACATCCCGGCCCAGGCTTCCGGATGCCAGGTCAGGGCGGCATCGATGTCATCGAATAACCCCTCGCGGACCATGAAGGTTTTCCCCGAGCCGCCTTCCTCGCCGGGGCAGCCATAGAAGCGAAGCGTGCCGGCGCCGCCCTGTTGCTGCAGCCAGTTCCTGGCGGCGAGCGCGGCGGCGAACGCCGCCGTACCAAGCAGATTATGCCCGCACCCGTGGCCGTTTTCTCCCGGCGTCGAAGACGCGGGTTCCGCGCAGTGGGCCTGCTGGCTGAGCCCCGCCAGGGCGTCAAATTCGCCGAGGAGGGCAATCACCGGTTGGCCTGCGCCGAAGCTGGCGATAAAGGCGTTGGGGATCCCGCCGGCATTGCGGGTCAATTGAAAGCCTTCCGCTTCCAGCGCATCGGCCAAACGCGCAGCGGACCAGAACTCCTGAAAGCGGGTTTCCGGATGGTCCCAGATATCATCGGCAATGGCGCAAAAATCGTTGCGCCGCCCCTCAATAACGTCATCGACAAATTGATAAACGTGTTCCATTACACACCTCGCTGCCAGGGAAAGTTCAGGGCGACGCGTGCTAACGTTTCGACGGCCAGGGTCATCACGTTCTCGTCGAAATCGAATTTTTCATTGTGGTGACCGGCGCTCAGTTCCGTGCCGAATATCATGTATGAGGCGAGACCGCCGCGCTCCTGGACCCGGGCCATCATCAGGGTGGCATCCTCGGAACCCGCCGGGGCAGCGATACGATCGACAGCCTGTTTAACGCCGGGGACCTGGGCCGTCTGCTGGCGCAGATAGTCCACCCACGCCGGCGACGGGGCGCTGGAGGTGGCCGCGCCCATCAGCTGCAGCTGGTAACTGGCTTCATACATCGTCGCCGCACCGGCGATCGCCTGTTTAGCCCGCTCAAAGACGTACTGGTTAATGGCATCGGTTTCGCCACGGGTTTCGACTTTTAATAGCGCGGAGGAGGGAACCACGTTACGCCCGGTACCGGCCTGCATGACGCCGACGTTAACCCTTGATGCCCCGGCGCTGTGCGGCGCGATGGCGTGCAGGGCAAGGGCGGCCTGGGCCGCCGCCAGTAGCGCGTTACGGCCATCTTCCGGTTTACCACCAGCGTGGGCGGCGACGCCGCTGAACTGCACATCGAATTTGGTGGTGGCCATAAAGTTATCACCGCCGCAGACGACGGTGCCGGCAGGGACGCCGGTACCGATGTGAATGGCGGTAAAGTAATCCACCTCATCAAGTACGCCCGCCGCGACCATGGCGCGCGCGCCGCGGGTACCTTCTTCCGCCGGCTGGAAAATCAGCACCATCGTCCCGTTGAGCTGCGCGGCATACTCCTTCAGCACGTGCGCCAGACCCAGCCCGATTGCGGTGTGACCGTCGTGGCCGCAGGCATGCATCATGCCGTCGTTGCAGGAGGCAAAACGATCGCGATGCGGACGGTGACTATCGTCATGCTGCTCGTTGAGATCGAGCGCATCCATGTCGACGCGAAACGCCAGCGTCGGCCCCGGCCGCCCGGTATCGAGGGTCGCCACCACTCCGGCGAAACCGCCTTCAAACGCCGGTAGCCAGCGTTCAGGCGCACCCTGCGCGCGGGCGCGCTGGAACGCCTGTGCCAGGGTCTCTTCATCAGGCAGGCCCATACGGCTATCGGCATCGATAACGTCGCGCCCCAGCGCCAGCTGATAACCCAGACCGTCTAATACTTCCGCCACTTTGCTGGCGGTGTGGAACTCCAGCCAGCCGGATTCCGCATGCAGGTGAAAATCGCGACGCCATTCGGTCATTTTTGGCGCCAGCTGGTTGATGAAATCATAAAGTTGCGGCATAACCTTTCCCGTTATAAGCAAAAACTGTGATGGTGTTCACGAAGTGATAGTCTTTACTTATCACTCATCACTTTCATGCACTCTCATCCTTAACCTGCCACAGCGCGATCGATTACAGTAGATGTCATTTTCTTCTGTCTGATAAACAATGGTTATCACTCACAACATGTCATTTCAGATTAAATTTCACCACATTCGCGCCTTCGTTGAGGTCGCGCGCGAAGGAAGTATTCGCGGCGCCAGCCGGGCGTTGGCGATTTCGCAGCCGGCGTTGACCAAAGCGATTAAAGAGCTGGAAGAGGGACTCTCCGCGCAGCTGTTTGTGCGCCGTAGCCAGGGGGTGGCGCTGACCGAAAATGGCGAAAGCTTTTATCAACATGCGAGCCTGATCCTGGAAGAGCTGCGGGTGGCGCAGGATGAATTGCTGCAACGTCAGGGCGAGCAGGCCGGGCAGATTAATATCGGCCTTGGCGCCAGCGTAGCGCGTTCGCTGATGCCTTCGGTTATTTGCCGCTTTCATCAGCAGCATCCGCTGGTGAAGGTGCGGATTATGGAAGGACAGCTGCTGGCGATGATTAATGAACTGCGTCAGGGTGAGCTGGATTTCACCATCAATACTTACTATCCCGGCCCCTACGATCATGAATTCAGCTTTGAGAAGCTATTTGAGAAACCCTTCGCGGTATTCGCCCGCGCCGGTCACCCGGCGGCACACGTCACTTCACTTACCGAACTGCTCGATCACCACTGGACGATGCCGACGCCGCGCGGCAGCTACTTCAAACAGCTGCAGGAGATGTTTAACCAGGCCGGACTGGCGCCAAAGGTGGATATCGTTTGTGAGACCTTCTCTTCGTGCATTAGCCTGGTGGTGAAAAGCGATTTTCTCAGCATTCTGCCGGTCGAACTTGGCAACGACCCGATGATGGCGGATAAGCTGGTGATGATCCCCATTCGAGAAGCGTTACCCAAAGCCACCTATTTTCTGATTCAGCGCCGCGATACGCGGCAAACGCCCTTAACCGCGTCATTAATCACGCTGTTTCGTCGTCAGAGCCGACAACTATTTCCATAATCGCGCAGAGGTGGCTAAACGCGTTGAGGAGGCGCCGCGAGACGGCTATAGTAACCACCCGGTAGTAGCTGGAGGAGCGCGCATGAACCTTGACGACAAATCCCTATTTCTTGGCGCCATGGAGGACGTTCAGCCTCTGAAACATAATCACGACGTTCACTGGCACCCCGCGCGCAATACTCGCGCCGCGCAGCGGATTGATCCCCTGCAGCTGGATAACTTTCTGACCACCGGCTATCTCGATATTGTGCCGCTGGCAACCGCCCTTGAGTTTAAGCGGGAAGGTCTGCAAAGCGGCGTACTGGAGAAGCTCCGGCGCGGCAAATACGGCCAGCAGGCAAGCCTCAATCTGCTGCGCCAGCCGGTGGAGAAGTGCCGACAGAATCTGTTTGCTTTTGTGGTCCAGGCGCAAAAAGAGGGGCTGCGTAATGTGCTGATCGTGCATGGCAAAGGGCGCGACGATAACGCGCACGCCAATATTATTCGCAGCTACCTGGCGCGCTGGCTGGTGGAACTCCCGGAAGTCCAGGCGTTCTGCGCGGCGTTACCGCACCACGGCGGCAGCGGCGCCTGCTACGTGGCCCTGCGGAAATCGGCGGAGGCAAAGCAGGAAAACTGGGAGCGCCACGCCAAGCATAGCCGCTAGCGCATCAACAGCGTCAGTTCCCGGGCTGCTTTCTGTAGCTCGGGTAACACCCGCTCCAGCATCTCGTGCGTGGAGACCTGCCCGGCGTGTACGCCGACGTTCAGCGCCGCCTGAATCTGCCCCTGAGGGTTAAAGAGCGGCACCGCCAGCGAGCGCAGCCCCATCTCGAGCTCCTGATCGTTAAGCGCGTAGCCCTGCTGGTGCACGCGCTTAAGTTCGGTACGCAGCTTTGCAACCGAATCAACGGTTTGCGGGGTATAGCGAATCATCGTGACCCGGCCCAGCATATCGTTCAGCTTCTCCTCCGGCTGATAGCTCAGCAGCACGCGTCCCATGGAGGTCGCCCAGGCGGGCAGGCGGCTGCCGATGTCGAGATCGATGGTCATAATGCGCGAACTCGACGCGCGAGCGATATAAAGAATGTCGTCGCCGTCGAGAGTGGCGATGGAGCATGACTCATTGAGCATTTCGCTTAAATGCTTCAGCACCGGCTGCGCCGAACGCGCCAGCGGCGTGGAGGCAAGCCAGGCGTGGCCCAGCGCCAGAATTTTCGGTCGCAGCTGGAAATTTTTACCATCTTCGGCGTAAACAAAGCCCAGTTTGCTCAGCGTATACAGGCAGCGGCGCACCGCCGCGCGCGGAATACCGGTCTTTTGGCTGATCTGCGAAATTGAGAGCAGCGGGCGCTGCGGAGTAAACGCCTGGATCACCTCCAGCCCGCGCGCCAGCGAAGCCATAAAGTTCGGATCGCCCTTAAACGGATCGCTATCGCCCGTCAGTAAATCATCTGGATGCTTCTCCATTTTCTTCTCCGTATTTGCCGTCGATCACATTCTTTCGCTAAACATACACGATGTTCGATTATCGCACCATATTTCGATTATCGCCCTTGACCAGCATCGTTAAGCGGGTCACATTTTGTGCGAACAACGAATAAAAGTGCGATTACCGCACATACAGGAGCGACCTGATGATTGATAAAAGCGTGTCGACGCTACGTGATGCCATCGCCGGGATCCACGACGGGGCGACCATAATGATTGGCGGTTTTGGCCCTGCCGGGCAGCCGACGTACCTGATAGATGCTCTGATAGAACAGGGGGCCCGTGATTTAACCATTATCAATAACAATGCGGGCAACGGCGAAGTCGGCCTGGCGGCGCTGCTGAAGGCCGGTCGGGTGCGAAAAATGATCTGTTCGTTCCCACGTCAGGTTGATTCGCAGATTTTCGATGACCTTTATCGCCGCGGCAAAATTGAGCTGGAGCTGGTACCGCAGGGCAACCTCGCGGCGCGGATCCAGGCGGCAGGCGCTGGCCTCGGCGCGGTGTTTACCCCCACCGGCTACGGTACGCCGCTGGCGGAGGGGAAAGAGACCCGCGAAATCGACGGGCGTCATTACGTGCTCGAATACCCCATCAGGGCCGACTTCGCGTTGATCAAAGCCCACCAGGGCGACCGCTGGGGAAACCTGGTTTATCGCAAAGCGGCGCGCAATTTTGGCCCGATTATGGCGACCGCCGCGAAAACCACCATTGTAGAAGTTTCGCAGCTGGTGCCCTTGGGCGATCTCGACCCGGAAAGCATCATTACCCCGGGCATTTTTATTCAGCGCGTCTTCTCCCTGGAAAACCTGATTGCCGCTAAAAGCGCCTGAGGACCCCGTTATGCAAAAACTGACTCGCGATGAGATGGCCCAGCGCGTGGCTCGCGATATACCTGAAGGCGCTTATGTCAATCTGGGGATCGGCTTGCCTACCCGCATTGCTAACTATCTTCCCGCTGATAAAGAAATCTTTCTGCACAGCGAAAATGGCCTGCTGGGGATGGGGCCGAAACCGCTGCCGGGGGAAGAGGACCCGGAGCTGATTAACGCCGGAAAAGAGTATGTGACTTTGCTTGAGGGGGGCTGCTATTTCCATCACGGCGACTCCTTCGCCATGATGCGCGGCGGTCATCTCGATATCTGCGTACTCGGCGCTTACCAGGTTTCCGCCAGCGGCGATCTGGCGAACTGGAGTACCGGCGCGCCCGACGCCATTCCTGCCGTCGGCGGAGCGATGGATCTGGCCATTGGCGCTCGTCAGGTCTTCGTGATGATGGATCACCTGACCCGCGACGGGGAGTGCAAGCTGGTAGAGCACTGCACCTATCCGCTGACCGGCGTCGGCTGCGTCAGCCGTATCTACACCGACCTGGCGGTCATCGATATCAGCGAAAGCGGCCCGGTGGTGCGGGAAATCTTTAACGGCCTCTCTTTTGAGGAACTGCAGCGCATCACGCCGGTGGCGCTGACTTTTGCACAACTGGCGGAAAGCGCGTAAGGAACCTATGATGAATCAGGCATTTATCTGTGATGCGGTGCGGACGCCGTTCGGCCGCTTTGGCGGTACCCTGGCCACCCTGCGCGCCGACGATCTGGCGGCGCTGCCGCTGAAAGCGCTGCTGGAGCGCAACCCGGGACTCGATCCGGCGCGTATTGACGATGTGATTTACGGCTGCGCTAACCAGGCGGGGGAAGATAACCGCAACGTCGCGCGCATGGCGCTGCTGCTGGCCGGTCTGCCGGAAAGCGTACCGGGCAGTACCGTAAACCGCCTGTGCGGTTCCAGCCTTGATGCGATCGGTATCGCAGCGCGCGCGATTAAAAGCGGCGAAACTCAGCTGATGATCGCCGGCGGCGTGGAGAGCATGTCGCGCGCGCCGTTTGTGATGGGCAAGGCCGAAAGCGCCTTTAGCCGCACGATGCGGATGGAAGATACCACCATCGGCTGGCGCTTCATTAACCCGCAGATGAAAGCGCTGTACGGCGTGGATTCGATGCCGGAAACGGCGGAAAACGTGGCGGACGATTTCGCCATTTCGCGGGAGGACCAGGATGCATTTGCGCTGCGTAGCCAGCTGCGTACGGCGGCGGCGCAGGAGGCCGGACGCTTTGCCGACGAGCTGATTGCCGTCTCGGTGCCGCAGCGTAAGGGCGAACCGCTACTCTTTAGCCGCGATGAGCACCCGCGCAGCACCACGGCGGAGGCGCTGGCCAGGCTGCGCGGCGTGGTGCGCGCCGACGGTACGGTGACGGCAGGTAACGCTTCCGGAGTCAACGACGGCGCCTGCGCGCTGCTGCTTGCCAGCGAGCAGGCGCTGGCCGCCAATGATTTACAGCCGCTCGCCCGCGTGGTGGGCGTCGCGACGGCAGGGGTGGCGCCGCGTATTATGGGATTTGGCCCGGCGCCGGCGGTACGTAAGGTGCTGGCGCAAACCGGGCTAACGCTTGGGCAGATGGACGTCATTGAACTGAATGAGGCCTTTGCCGCTCAGGCGCTGGCGGTCACGCGCGATCTGGGTCTGCCCGACGATGCGGCGCACGTCAACCCTAACGGCGGCGCGATAGCCCTCGGACATCCGCTTGGCGCCTCCGGCGGCCGTCTGGCAATGACCGCGGCGTACCAGCTGCGCCGTACCGGCGGGCGCTATGCGCTGTGCACCATGTGTATCGGCGTCGGTCAGGGGATCGCGCTGATTATAGAACGCGTTTAAGGAGCCATAATGAGTTTGTTGACCCCGATGATGCGCACCAGTCCGCTGACCGCCTGGTTCAGCGATGCGCAGCGGGTACAGGGGATGCTGGATTTTGAAGCCGCGCTGGCTCGCGCTCAGGTCGAATGCGGCCTCGTGCCGCAGGCGGCGCTTAATCCCATTATTGAGAGTTGCCGGTACGAAAACATCGACTTCTCCGCGCTGGGGCAGGCCGCCGCCAGCGCCGGGAATCTGGCGATCCCGCTGGTCAAACAGCTGACCGCGCGGGTTAAACAACGGGATGACGCGGCGGCGCGCTACGTACACTGGGGGGCGACCAGCCAGGATGCTATCGACACCGGCTTTATCCTGCAACTGCGCGGCGCGCTGGCGGAAACGGACTCCCTGCTGCAGCAACTGCTCGACGCGTTAGCCCATCAGGCGGCGCGCTATCAGGATACGGTGATGCCCGGGCGTACCTGGATGCAGCATGCGCTGCCGGTCACCTTCGGTCTGAAACTGGCCGGGACGCTGGATGCGCTGCTGCGCTGGCAGGTGCGTCTGCGAGAGATGCGCTCAAGGGTGCTGGCGCTGCAGTTTGGCGGCGCGGCGGGCACCCTCGATTCCCTTAAAACGCAGGCGCCGCGGATCGCCGGCGCGCTGGCGAAAACCCTCGACCTGCAGCTTCCGGACGCGCCGTGGCACAGCCAGCGCGACCGGCTGCTGGAGGTGGGGGCATGGTACGCGGGCGTCTGCGGCACGCTGGGTAAATTCGCCAATGATTTTTCTCTGCTGATGCAAACCGAGGTTGCAGAGGTGGGTGAACCGGTCGCCGAAGGACGCGGCGGATCGTCTACCATGCCGCACAAACGCAATCCCATCTCCTGCGCCGCTATTTTGACCGCCGCCCAGCGTACGCCCGGACTGGTGGCAACGCTCTATGCCGGGCAGATCCAGCAGCACGAGCGGGCGCTGGGCGGCTGGCAGGCGGAGTGGGAAACGCTGCCGGAGCTGATAACCCTCGTCGGCGGCGCGCTGGCGCAGAGCGAAGCGCTGGTCCGCGACATGCAGGTCTTCCCGCATAAGATGCGCGCCGACCTCGATATCACCCATGGCCTGATTATGGCCGAGGCCGTCACCCTGGCGCTGGCGGAGTTTGTCGGCAAAGCCGAGGCTCATCACCGGGTTGAGGCGCTGTGTCGCCAGGCGCTGGATGCGTCACGTTCGCTGTTAAGCGTGCTGGAAACCGATCCGCTGGTGAGCGAGCATCTCTCCGCCAGCCGCTTAACCCAACTGCTGGACCCGACAACGGCGACCGGCAGCTCAGCACTCTTCGTGCGCCAGGTTGTGGCGCGCTATAAGGAGCAACGTTATGAATGTTGATTATCAGATAGATGGGCCGCAAGACGCGCCGGTCATCGTTCTCTCTAACTCGCTGGGCACTACCCGGGCGATGTGGCAGCCGCAGCTTGAGGCGTTAACGCAGCATTTTCGCGTGCTGCGCTACGATACCCACGGCCATGGCGCCACCCGTAAAAACGGTAAAGTGACGCTGGCGCAGCTCGGCGAAGATGTGATTGCGCTGCTCGATCATCTTAATATCGCTAAAGCCTGGTTCTGCGGGATTTCAATGGGCGGCCTGACCGGCCTGTGGCTGGGGCGCTTTGCCCCTGAACGTTTTCACGGGCTGGTCGTTGCCAACACCGCTGCGCGTATTGGCGACCAGGCCGGCTGGCTGTCGCGTGCCCGCACGGTGCGTCAGGAAGGGATGGAAGTAGTCGCCGCAGGCGCCGCGGACCGCTGGTTTACCCACGCATTTCGCCAGAAGACGCCGGAAGTGGTGGAAGCATTGTGTCACCAGCTGACCCATATCGATGCTGAAGGCTATGCGGCCTGCTGCGAAGCGCTGGCCGCCGCCGATCTGCGTGGAGAGGTCGCGCAGATCGCGATTCCGGTGCTGATCGTCGCCGGAGAAAGTGACCCTGTCACAACGGTGGCGGACGCCAACTTCCTGCATCAGCAGATCCCGGTCTCTGAAGTCGTCGTGCTGGCGGCTTCGCATTTATCGAATATCGAAGCGCCGCAGGCGTTCAGCTCGGCGCTGCTGGGTTTTGTTCAGGGGGAAAAGCATGGACGATAAACAGCGGTATCAGCGGGGAATGGAGGTCCGGCGGAAGGTGCTCGGCGATGCTCACGTCGATAAGACGCTGGAAAAGCTGACGCCGCTGAATGAAGCGTTCCAGGATTTTATTACCCGCTACGCCTGGGGAGAGACCTGGACCCGGCCGGGGCTCGATCATCATACCCGCAGCATGATCACTATCGCCATGCTGATTGCGCTGAACCGCGAAGCAGAGCTGAAAATGCATCTGCGCGCGGCGTTTAATAACGGCGTCACCCGCGATGAGCTGAAAGAGCTGATTATGCACTCCGCGCTCTACTGCGGTCTGCCCGCCGCCAACGCCACGATGCATCTGGCGCAGCAGGTATTTGAAGAGATGGATGCCGTATAGCCGCCAGGCAGGTTTGTCGCTCATCTCAGGCCGTCATGCGACGGCCTTCGACGGTTACCCGCCGCCAGGGGCGGGTAATATCATCCTCTTTGCTGCGAACAGCCTGCGCACTGCTTATTCTGGATCTGCTGGAAGAAGTCATTGCCTTTGTCATCCACCAGAATAAACGCCGGGAAGTTTTCCACTTCGATTTTCCAGATGGCTTCCATCCCCAGTTCAGGATAGGCCACGCACTCCAGGCTCTTGATGCTCTGCTGCGCCAGCACCGCCGCCGGACCGCCGATGCTGCCGAGGTAAAAACCGCCGTGCTTGTGACAGGCATCGGTGACCTGCTGGCTGCGGTTGCCTTTGGCCAGCATCACCATGCTTGCGCCGTGGGATTGCAGCAGGTCGACGTAAGAGTCCATGCGGCCTGCGGTGGTGGGGCCAAGGGAGCCGGACGCATAGCCTTCCGGGGTTTTCGCCGGGCCGGCGTAGTAGATCGGGTGATCTTTGACGTACTGCGGCAGTTCCTCACCGTTATCGATAAGCTCTTTCAGCTTCGCGTGGGCGATATCGCGGGCCACAATAATGGTGCCGTTGAGCGTCAGACGCGTCGAGACCGGATGGGCGGAAAGCTGGGCCAGAATCTCGCTCATCGGCTGATTAAGATCGATGCTGACGACCTTGCCTTCGCCCTGCTGGCGCAGATGTTCGGGAATATACTGACCCGGGTTGCTCTCCAGTTTCTCAATCCAGATACCGTGGCGGTTGATTTTGGCTTTGATATTGCGATCAGCCGAACAGGAGACGCCCATGCCCACCGGGCAGGAGGCGCCGTGGCGCGGCAGGCGGATGACGCGGATATCGTGGGCGAAGTATTTGCCGCCGAACTGCGCGCCGAGACCGAGGTTTTGCGCCTCCACCAGCAGTTCCTGCTCCAGCTGAATATCGCGGAAGGCCTGGCCGTGTTCGTTGCCTTCGGTCGGCAGTTCGTCGTAATAGTGGGTAGAGGCCAGCTTCACCGTTTTTAGCGTCGCTTCTGCCGAGGTACCGCCAATCACAAAGGCGATATGGTACGGCGGGCAGGCGGCGGTACCGAGCGTGCGCATCTTCTCAACGAGATAGTTTTTCAGCTTCGCCGGAGTGATTAACGCTTTGGTTTCCTGATACAGATAGGTTTTGTTGGCCGAGCCGCCCCCTTTGGCCATACAGAGGAATTTATATTCATCGCCGTCGACGCTGTAGAGGTCGATTTGCGCAGGCAGGTTAGTCCCGGTATTGACCTCTTTGTACATATCCAGCGCGGCGTTCTGCGAATAGCGCAGGTTATCCTCGGTATAGGTGTTATAGACGCCGCGGGCGAGGGCCGCTTCATCACCGCCGCCGGTCCACACGCGCTGGCCTTTCTTACCCATAATAATCGCCGTGCCGGTATCCTGGCAGGTGGGCAGCACGCCTTTAGCCGCGATTTCAGAG
This sequence comes from Klebsiella sp. JN_Kp126, assembly GCF_033843325.1. Lineage (NCBI taxonomy): Bacteria > Pseudomonadati > Pseudomonadota > Gammaproteobacteria > Enterobacterales > Enterobacteriaceae > Klebsiella > Klebsiella sp. JN_Kp126. The sequence goes on from NZ_JAWXQV010000045.1 coordinate 132,986, forward strand.
TTGCGCAGGAACTGCAGCGCCACGTACTTATCGTTATCGCTGGCTTCAGGGTCGAGAAGGATCTGCGCGACCTGTTTTTGGTGGGAAACGCGCAGCATAAACGCCGCATCGTGGAGGGCCTGCTGTGCCAGAAGGGTGAGGGCCTGAGGGTCTACTTTGAGGATCTCCTGGCCTTCAAATTCGGCCACGGACACGTGCTCTTTGCTCAGCAGATAGTATTCAGTCTTATCTTTTGCTAGCGGAAAGGCTTCCTGATAGACAAATGGTTTAGTCGACATTGCTTTGCTCCCTAAGAGTAAAACCGCCGGGGTTCGGCCCGACGGTTATGAATCAGAACATCATGGACATCCACGGATAGCCAATCAGCAGCAGGGCGGCCAGGAAGATGGCGCCGAAAATGGTGCCGAGACGCCAGTAGTCTTTGGTCGGCAGATAGCCGCTGCCGTAGTAGATTGGGCTGGGGCCGGTACCGTAGGGGGTGATAATCCCCATCACGCCGAGCGAGGTCACCATCAGCAGTACGAACACCTGCATATTCATCCCCGGAATGGTGGAGGCGATAGTCAGCATGGCCGGCAGCAGCGCGGTGGTGTGCGCGGTGGTGCTGGCGAACAGATAGTGCAGCAGATAGAACGCCAGCAGCAGGACGACGGTTGCGACGCCCGGGGAGATGCCGCTCATCAGCGCGCCGCCTTCTTTACCCAGCCAGGCGATAAAACCGGTGGAGGAGAGGCCGTCGGCCAGCGCCACCAGGGTCGCGAACCAGGCAAAGGTATTCCACGCCGCTTTGTTGCTGGTGATATCGTTCCACGAAAGTACGCCGGTCCACAGCATCAGCACGATAACCAGCAGGGCAGCCAGCGCCGGTTCAATCCATTCGGCGGCGAAGATCCACATCATCAGCGCAAAGCAGACGAAGACCAGCAGCAGAATTTCATTGCGCGACAGGCGGCCAAGTTTTTCCAGCTCGCGGGCGGCCCACAGCGGCACTTCATCGTTGACTTTCACTTCCGGCGGGTAGAACCAGTAGGCCAGCAGCGGCATTGCCAGAATCAGCAGGATACCCAGCGGCAGGAAGGCGATAAACCAGGTGCCCCAGGAGATATTAATGCCGACGATGCTTTTCACCAGCGCCAGCGCCAGCAGGTTCGGCGCCAGTGCGGAGAGAAACATCGAGCTGGTGATACAGGCGGCGGTAATGGCCACCCACATCAGGTAGGAGCCGATACGGCGCGCGCTCGGGTCGTTGGGCTTAGAGCCGTACAGCGGCGGCAGGTTAGCGATAATCGGGTAGATAGTCCCCCCGCTGCGCGCGGTGTTGGAGGGGGTAAACGGCGCCAGCAGCAGGTCGGCGAAGGTAATGGCGTAGCCCAGCGTCAGGCTGCGGCGGCCGAGATACTTCACCAGGATCAGCGCCAGACGGCGGCCAAACTGGGTCTTATCGTAGCCGGCGGCAAACATAAAGGCGCCGAAGATAAGCCAGACGGTGGAGTTACCGAAACCGCTCACCGCCCATTTAAAGGAGGCGCCGGCAAGCTTGAACCCTGGCGCGGCCAGCTGTTCAGGGCTGAACAGCAGCCACTGGCTGCACAGCGCAATCACCACCACGCCGGTAATACCGATGACCGCGCCGGGCAGCGGTTCGAAGATCAGACCGACGATCACGCCGACAAAAATGGCAAAGTAGTGCCAGGCGTAAGGGGGAAGGCCGTCGGGCACCGGGACGAATAAGAGTAAGACGGCAACGATAATGGGCATCGCCATCATCAGCAGACGTTTATAAGCAGCATTTGTTGCTGCACCGGCAGGCGGTATGGTTGTCTTTTTCTCTTTCATAATGAGTATCTGCAAGTAGTTAAAAATAGGGTTTGGTCATCGCTTAACCGTTCGATTTCTTTAGTTGCAAAAGTTTCTTTAATTATTAATTGTCGATTTTGGTTATTGCGCTGACCGTTATTTAAAGCTCTTCGTTGGGCGTTAAATTAAAATATTGGGTTATTTATATATTGCGCTTTCATGCGCCGTTGCAATTGATTTAGATCAAAAAAAGCGGGTTGTTAGCCACTTTTTTATTATTACGGATAACCCTGTTTAGTGAGGTGTTTATTTGTCTGAAATTTGGCTTAATGTTAAATCACGAATGATTCCATGAACTGATGATTTATTTATATTGTTGAATTTTATCATTTTATTTTGGTGTCTTCCTGGCGATGCATGTTAAAAATGGTTTCAGATTTGTTATTGGTTATATCCATTATGTGAACGAATTATATTTAATTAATAATACAAAGGAGGTATCGGTGTTATTGTTGGTATTAAATAGTTTTTTAACTAACGTAATTATTTTGGTAACTAAAAAAAGCGCTATATTATTGGCATGACTTAAGGGATTACCAAATACAAACAAAAACAATTCCGTCACCCAATTCTCAATTTTCAATATTTAAAATCTGGAGCGTCATTATGACCAGTCATCCACGAATTTTGCGTCCTTTTACTTTACCGAACGGTACTGAGCTTAAAAACCGCCTGTTAATGGCGCCGATGACCACCTGCACCGGTTATTTTGACGGTACCGTGACCAGCGAACTGGTTGAGTACTACCGCGCTCGCGCAGGCAGTATCGGCACCATTATCGTTGAATGCTGCTTTATTGATGACTACGGTCTGGCGTTCCCCGGCGCCATCGGTATCGATAATGATGAAAAAGTGGCTGGCCTGGCGAAAATTGCCGCCGCTATCAAGGCGGAAGGGTCAAAAGCGATTCTGCAGATCTACCACGGCGGCCGGATGGTCGACCCGCAGCTTATCGGCGGACGCCAGCCGGTGGCCCCGAGCGCGATTGCCGCGCCGCGCGATGGCGCAGCAACCCCCCGCGCGCTGAGCGGCGCTGAAGTCGAGGGCATGATCGCGAAGTTTGGCGAAGGCGTACGCCGCGCCATTCAGGCCGGTTTCGACGGCGTCGAAATTCACGGCGCGAACACCTATCTCATCCAGCAGTTTTATTCGCCAAACTCTAACCAGCGCGACGATGAATGGGGCGGCAGCCGCGATAATCGCGCGAAATTCCCGCTGGCGGTACTGGACATCACCCACAAAATGGCCCGCCAGTACGCCGACGATGCCTTTATTATCGGCTACCGGTTCTCCCCGGAAGAGATGGAAGTCCCCGGTATCCGTTTTGCTGACACCATGTATCTGCTGGAAAAGCTGGCCGCCCGCGGCGTCGACTATCTCCACTTCTCGGTTGGCGCCACGCTGCGCCCCTCGATTGTCGATACCACCGATCCCACGCCGCTGATTGAAAAATATTGCGCCATGCGCTCTGAAACCCTGGCTCAGGTGCCGGTGATGGGCGTGGGCGGGGTAGTGAACGCGGCCGATGCCGAGCAGGGTCTGGATCACGGCTACGACCTGATGGCGGTGGGCCGCGCCTGTATCGCGTATCCTGACTGGACGGCGCGCATTGCCGCTGGCGAAGATCTGGAGCTGTTTATTGACAGCACCCAGCGCGAAGCGCTGAACATCCCGGAACCGCTGTGGCGCTTCTCGCTGGTGGAGGCGATGATCCGCGATATGAGCATGGGCGACGCCAAATTCAAACCGGGGATGTTCGTCGAAACCGTTCAGGACGACGCTAACGAGCTGGTGATCAACGTCAGCCTGGAAAACGACCGCATTGCCGATATCGCACTGGCGGCAAGCCCGGTACAGACCGTCGAGTTCACCACCAGCTTTGAAGAGATCCGCGAGCGGATCCTCAGCGCCAACACCCCGCACGTGGATGCGATTTCCGGCGCAACCAGCCAGAGCGAAGCGGTGAAAAAGGCGGTTTCCAAAGCGATGCTGAAGTCCAGTAAAGCGCTGGCCGCCGAAGAGGGCGCGGGCGATGCGGCGCCGAAAAGCTACGATGTGGTGGTGGTCGGCAGCGGCGGAGCCGGTCTGGCGGCCGCGATTCAGGCACACGATGAAGGTGCGAGCGTTCTGATCGTTGAAAAAATGCCGACCATCGGCGGTAACACCATTAAAGCTTCTGCCGGGATGAACGCCGCAGAGACCCGCTTCCAGCGCGTGAAAGGTATTGAAGACAGCAAAGAGCTGTTTTACCAGGAAACGCTGAAAGGCGGTAAGAACAAAAACGACCCGCAGCTGCTGCGCCGCTTCGTGGAGAATGCGCCGGAGGCCATTGAGTGGCTGGCGCGTCGCGGTATTATGCTTAACGATATCACCACTACCGGCGGGATGAGCATCGACCGCACCCACCGTCCGCGCGACGGGTCGGCGGTCGGCGGCTACCTGATCAGCGGCCTGGTGCGTAACATCACCAAACGCGGTATCGATGTCCTGCTGGATACGTCGGTGGAAGAGATCCTGATGACCGACGATGAGGTGAGCGGCGTGCGCCTGCTCACCGATGAAAACGAATCCGTAGTGGTACAGACGAAGAGCATCGTGGTGGCTACCGGCGGCTTCAGCGCCAACAGCGCGATGGTGGTGAAATACCGCCCGGATCTGGCGGGCTTTGTGACTACCAACCATAAAGGGGCGACCGGCGGCGGTATCGCGCTGCTTGAACGCATCGGCGCGGGCACCGTGGATATGGGTGAAATTCAGATTCACCCGACCGTCGAGCAGCAAACCTCGTACCTGATTTCCGAGTCGATTCGCGGCGGCGGGGCGATACTGGTGAACCCGCAGGGCAACCGCTTCTTCAACGAAATGGAGACCCGCGATAAGGTTTCCGCCGCGATTATCGCGCTGCCTGAGCACTTCGCCTATATCGTCTTTGACGAGCACGTCCGGGCGAAAAACAAAGCCGCCGATGAGTACATCGCTAAAGGTTTCGTCACCAGCGCCAGCTCGCCGCGTCAGCTGGCGGAGAAACTGGGGATGGATTACCATGCTTTTCTCAATACGCTGGAACGCTACAACGGCTTTGTTGAAAAACAGCATGACGATGACTTTGGTCGTACCACCGCGCTGCGTGCGCCGATCAATGAAGGCCCTTACCATGCGATTCGTATCGCCCCGGGGGTTCACCACACGATGGGCGGCGTGACCATTAACACCGATACCGCGGTGCTGAATGCCGGTCATCAGGTGATTGCGGGCGCGTTTGCCGCGGGCGAAGTGGTTGGCGGCATTCACGGCGGTAACCGTATCGGCGGTAACGCGGTGGCCGATATCATTATCTTCGGGACCCTCGCGGGCCATCAGGCGGCGAAACGCGCCAGAGGTTAAACGTCAGCGACACCCGCCGGGCTGGCAAATAGACGGCCCGGCTTCTTATCTCTCTGAGGAGTGCGATATGTCCGACAACCGCGTCTACAGCTACTCCGCCGTACTGATGGGTTCGCCCATTCTCCTCAAGCTCTACGTTCATGATGAACCGCTCGCCTCCCGCGTCTTTCAGCTGATTAAAGGCTATGAAGATCTTTTCACCGTTAACCGCGCGCACTCCCAGGTGATGGATATCAACCATGCCGCCGGGCGCCATCCGGTGACGGTGAGCCGCCCGGTGTATGCGCTGATTAAATGCGCCAAAGCCGCCAGCATGGTGCGGGATAGCGCGTTTAACCTGGCGATCGGCCCGCTGGTGAAGCTGTGGCGCGTTGGTTTTCAGGGCCAGAGCGTGCCCGCCCCGCAGGATATTGCCGCTCGCCTGACGTTAACGCGTGCGCAGGATGTGATCCTCGATGACGCCGCCAGCAGCGTCTACCTTGCGCGGACGGGAATGGAGATCGATCTTGGCGCCATCGCGAAAGGCTATATCGCCGACCGGGTGCGCGACTATTTGCGGCAGCAGGGCGTGAACGCCGCGCTGATTAATCTCGGCGGCAATGTCCATACCCTGGGCGAATGGTCAATCGGGCTGAAAAAACCGTACTCAGCGGCGGATGCGCTGATTGGCAGCATTGCGGTGGCGGGGCAATCGGTGGTGACCTCGGGCATTTACGAACGCTACTTCGAGCAGGACGGCAAACGCTGGCACCATATTCTCGACCCGCGCAGCGGCTACCCGCTGGATAACGAGCTGGAGAGCGTAACGATTATTTCCGCCGACTCGCTGGACGGTGATATCTGGACCACCCTGATCTACGGTCTTGGCGTAGAGAAAGGCTGCGCGGCGCTGCGCCAGCGCGAGGATATCGAAGCGATTTTCGTCACTAAAAATCGCGACGTTATCCTCTCTTCACAGCGTCGTTTCCGCTTTCAGCTGCTGGATGACGGCTACCGGCTTACTGGCTGTACTGCTTAAGCAGGCCGTACTGTTCCGCTATCAGGTGGTAGCGGTACACCGGACGTCCCGTGGCGCCGTAGTGGATACTGGTGTACAAAATATTAATTTGCGCCAGCCAAATCAGGTATTTGCGGCACGAAACCCGGGATATATTTACCGCTGCCGCCAGCTCGTCGGTGGAGAACTCCACGTCCGGATGGGCATCAATCCACTGACAGAGGGTGCGCAGCGTCTGGGGCGTCAGGCCTTTCGGCAACTTGCGGGCGTCAGCGGCTTCCGGTACACCGCCGTGCAGCAGCCGGTCGACATCCGCTTGTTCATAATAGGGTTGACCGGTCATCAGCTTACGCTTTTCGCGCCAGGCGGTGAGCGCCTCTTCAAACCGTGGAAACTGGAAGGGTTTGATCAGATAGTCCACCACGCCGTAGCGCATCGAGGCCTGAACCGTCGCGGCATCCGCGGCGGAAGTAATCATAATCACGTCGATGGCCCGTCCGGACGCGCGAATGGCGGGCAGCAGATCCAGACCGCTGTCCTGCTGCATATAGACATCCAGCAGCACCAGGTCTATCTCCAGATCCTTGTCGTTAATCATCTCCCTGGCTTTACTCAACGTAGACGCCGTGCCGCTGCAGCGGAAGCCGCTGACCCGTCCCACGTACAGGCGGTTCAGTTCGGCAACCATGGCATCATCGTCAACAATTAATACATTTATCACGCACTTTTCCTTTTACTGTCCCACGGGAGATGAACAAAAAATTGAGTAAATACGCCGGGTTCGGATTCCACGGCCAGCGATCCGCCCAGTTCGCGAAGCTGCTGGCTGGCGAGAAACAGCCCGACGCCGCGGTTTTCGCCTTTGGTGGAGAAGCCTTTATTAAAAATATCATCGATAAACGCTTCCGGGATACCGGGACCATCATCGCTGACTTCGCCGCTTAACCAGCCGTTCTGGTAATGCAGCAGCAGGCCGACTTCGCCTTCGGCCTGGCCGCTCATGGCATCCAGCGCGTTCTCGATTAAATTACCCAGAACCGTAACCAGTACGGTGACCTGTTTTTCATTCGGGCAGTCCGGCACCAGGCTCTCATCGGCGAGAGTGAGGGTAAAACCCCGCTCCTTAGCGCGCTGAATTTTACCGATCAAAAAGCCTGCCACTACCGGTGATTTAATCCGGTGCTGGATTTCGCCGATATCCGCCTGATAGGTGTGGGCGGTCTGCAGCACGTACTCTTCCAGCTTATCGTAGCTTTTCATATTCAACAGGCCGAGGATCACGTGCAGCTTATTCATAAATTCATGCGAGGTGGTACGCAGGGCGTCCACATAGTTTACCATCCCGTCAAGCCGCTGCAGCAGCTGGCTGACTTCGGTTTTGTCACGGAAGGTGCTGATGGCGCCGACCACGTCATCCTCGTCGCGGACGGGGACCGTGTTGCTGATCAGCAGCAGACCGTTACAGCCCAGCTCCCGATCGTAAATCGGCTCGCCGGTTTGCAGCACTTCCTGCAAATCCGCCAGCAGCGGCGTTTGCGCGATATCGTTCCCGGGGCCGTTAAACAGAATGTCGCGCGCGGCGGGGTTAATCAGCGTCACCTTGCCGTCCGTATCCACCGCCACGACGCCCTCTTTTAATGAGTGCAGCATCGCCTGGCGCTGCTGGAACTGCGTTGAGATCTCCTGCGGCTCAAGGCCCAGCAGGACGCGCTTCAGGCCGCGAACCAGGCTCCATGTACCGACGGCGCACACGAGCGCGCTGAACAGCACGGTCAGAATCACATCCCAGCGGCTGGCGGCGATCTGCGTATCGACTTTGCTCAGCGAAATGCCAATCGCCACCACGCCGATTTGCCGGCGGCTATCGTCAAACACCGGGGTGAAGACGCGCAGCGCCGGAGCCAGCACGCCGTGGTTGACGGCAACGTTCTCTTTGCCCGCCAGCGTGGGCCGGATGTCATCGCCGATAAAAGGTTTGCCGATAATCTGGCTATTGGGATGCGAGTAGCGAATGCCGTCCATATTGGTGACGACGGCAAACAGCAGGCCATTGCGCCGGGTGACGGCCAGCGCCAGCGGCTGAATAATGCCGCTGTCCGGCGGCAGCGTCAGGCCGCGCTTGACTTCCGGGGTGTCGGCCAGCGTCCGCGCCACCGCCAGCGCCGTATCTTTCACGCCGTCGCGGGTGGCGCCGCTAATCTGCATAAACCACAGGGCATAGACCAGAATCAGTACTGAACCGATGACGCTGCCGATCATTAAGGTCACGGCGGTGCTCAGCTTCATGCTCATTGCGCGTTTACGCGCGGGCTGCTGCGCGAATTCATTCATACCGACCCCAGGAGAAAACGGATAGAGGCGTATTATCGCTGAATGCGCGGTTTACATAAAGCCGCGTAATAAAAGCAAAATCAGCCAGACGGCAATTCTGGCGGAGGCGATTTGCCGCCGACGGCCAGCAGATAGTCAATAAACGCCCGCAGCGGCGATGCCATCTGCTTACGGCTGGGGTAGTAAACGTAAAACCCGGGAAATGCCGGGGTCCACTCTTTCAATAGCTGGACTAGCTGGCCTGTCTCCAGCCAGGGATCGACCTGATGGGCAAACTGATAGGCAATACCGGTACCCTTGAGGGCTAACGGCGTGAGCATGGCCGGTTCATCGACGACGATCGGCCCTTTGACCGCAATCTCGTAGCGTTCGCCGTCGCGCTGAAACTCCCAACGATAAACGCTGCCGTCGCTGGGCCTGCGATAAGTCAGACAGGGGTGCTGCAGCAAATCCTGCGGCTTTCGCGGCTGCGGCGCTTGCGCCAGATAGTGCGGAGAGGCGACGACTTTCATTTCAAGGTCGCCGCTCAGCCTGACGGCAACCATATCCTGATGGAGCTTTTCACCGAGACGAATTCCGGCGTCAAAACCGGAAGAAACGATATCGACTAAAGCATCGTCGGTAACAATATCCAGCTCAATGTTGGGATAGCGTTGCATAAATCCGCCCAGCAGCGGCGCCAGATAATGAATCGCGGCGATGCGCGACACATTGAGGCGCAGGCGGCCCGCGGGCGCGCTGGCCGTCCGGGCATCGGTAACCGCGTCTTCCAGCGCCGCCAGCGCAGGAGCCAGCCGCTGCATCATGCGCTGGCCGGCCTCGCTCGGCGCGACGCTGCGCGTTGTCCGGTGCAATAAACGTACGCCGATGCGCTCCTCGAGACGACGGATGGTTGCGCTTAAGGTGGAGGTCGTGACGCCGAGATGCGCCGCCGCCCGGGTAAAACTGCCTTGCTCAACCACCATCGCGAAGGCTTTTAATTCAGCAAAATCACTTCCGCGCATTATGGCTATTACCCCAAACAGTCTTGTTGATAATACTGGTATTATCAAACAGTTCTCCGCTGGTTACCATCCTGATAAATGTGATTACGCAGAGAGGGGCAATGACCATGGCGAGATTTAGCGCAAAAAGAGTTCTTATCACCGGTGCGACAAGCGGAATCGGGCTTGCCGGGGCAAAGCGCATCGATAGCGAAGGCGGTTGGGTGATCGCCACCGGGCGCGATCCCAGACGGCTGGCGTCTCTTCGCCGGCAGCTCTCGGATCGGGCGCGGGTCATTGACAATGATGCCAGCGATCCGCTGACCGGCGCGGCGCTGGCCGAGGCGATTGATTCATCCGGCGGGCTTGATGGCCTCTGGCTCAACGCCGGATACGCAGCGGTTGGGGAGCTGTCGCAGGTGGATGCCGCGGCCTTTGATCGCATGATGGCGACCAACGTGCGCGGGCCGGTTCTCCAGATGGCGGCGCTCGCCGGAAAGCTTAATGCGGGAGCCTCGGTGGTGGTGACGGCGTCCACTTCCGCTTATGAAGGGGCCGCGGCGGCAAGCCTCTATTCGGCGACTAAAGGCGCGCTGATTTCGTTAACCCGCTGCTGGGCCGCGGCGTTAGGGGAACGAAATATCCGCGTTAACGCGCTGGTTCCCGGCCCGATTGACACCCCATTTCGCCATTTTATGCGCGACGAGGTGCGCCGCGAATTTGAAGCCTCGGTGGTGAGCCGCCTGGCGCTTCACCGCCAGGGGACGGCGGCTGAAGCGGCTGATGTGGCGCTGTTTCTGCTTTCCGACGCGGCGTCCTTCGTGAGCGGTAGCCAGTATGTCGTGGATGGCGGGCTGACGTTGCGCTAATAGCGCATTGGCCTCGCCTCGCAACCTCGGCGCGCCGAACGCGCCGCTGGTTGGATAACGACCAATCGGCAGCTGAATGGCTTCAGGGGGATGAAAACTGTGACTCCGGTGGCGGTAAAGCGCGTCGCTTAAGCTTTACACTGCCATTAATAGCCATGGTCAATGAAAGGGTTTGCCTCAGGCCTGCGCTTTCGTCCCGGAAGGTTCTTTCGCGTTTAAATGGAGGTTTTTATGAGCAGTAAGCCAACCGCTTCAATGATGGAACGACGCCACCCTGAAACCACCCATATTGATAGTCTTGCCACCCTCGATATGCTGACGCTGCTGCATAAGGATGATAAGCGGATTGCCGATGCCGTTGAGGCCTGTTTGCCGGCGATCGCGCACCTGATGGATAACGCGACGGCGACGCTCAGCCGGGGAGGGCGGCTGGTGATTGTGGGGGCCGGGGCATCGGGTCAAGCCGCCGCGCAGGCGGTGAATGAATTTACCCCGGAGGGAAAACATTCGCTTGTCGCCCTTATCGCCGGAGGAGCGACCGCCGCGCGGCAGGAGATGGAAACCGCCGCGAGTCATTACGATCTTGGAGCTTTCGAACTTGAGGCTCTGCGATTCAGCAACCAGGATATGCTGCTGGCGCTGACGGTTAGCGGCAAAACGCCGTGGGTCTGGGGCGCGATGCGCCACGCCTGGTCGCTGGGGGCGCCGATTGCGGTTGTGACGCAGCAGCCCACCAGTGAAGCCGCGCAGCTGGCGGATATCATTATCGCCCCGCAAACCGGGCCGGAAGCGGTGGCGGGTTTCGGGAATCCGAAAGCGCGCATTGCGCAGCGGCAGATCCTGACGATGCTGACCACCGGGCTGGCGATTCGCGAAGGACGGGTCTATGAAAACCTGCGCGTCGATCTGCAGGCCAATACGCCGCACGAGGCCGAGCGGCAGATAGCGATCGTGATGGCGGCGACGGGGTGCTCGCGCAGCGAGGCCAAAGCCGCGCTGGCCAGCTGCAATCAGCACTGCCGGACGGCAATACTCATGCTCCTCAGCGGGCTGGATGCCTGGCAGGCGCGCGAGCTGCTGGCAGAGCATAACGATCATCTGCGGATTGCGCTACGCGCGGCGCAGACGGTTGCCTGAACTTAACCCGACGGCGCGTATTTCCACAATACGCGCCGGATGACGCAAAATAATCTGGTCATACACAGCATCGTTATTCCATACTCTTCATCCGCTTACCGGGTTTAATTCCCCTTCTGAAAATGGCGATCGCAAGGCGTATTTATTGCTGCTGGAGAGGTATTTACTTTTTTAAGTTAAAAAACCAGGTTAACAATAATTAGCTATGTGTGCGAATGTGTAAATGATATTTTAAAATAAAGTAAAAGTGCGTTAATATGCACGCTCTTATTACACTTGTGCTATGTGATATTTCTATTATGCCTGCAATTAAAAATACGATTATATCTATGACCGCATTAGCGATGTTCGTCAGCTCGGCGACCTTCGCAAATGACGATACCTCGAAAAAAACTGATTTCCTGCTGATTGGCGGCGGTATTATGAGCGCGTCGCTGGGGACCTGGCTGCAGGAATTACAGCCGGACTGGAAACAGGTGATGGTTGAGAAGCTGGATGGCGTCGCGCTGGAGTCCTCTAACGGCTGGAACAACGCCGGTACCGGGCACTCCGCGAATATGGAGCTGAACTATACGCCGGAACGCCCGGACGGCACCATCGACGTCAGCAAAGCGCTGGATATTAACGAACAGTTTATGATCTCCCGCCAGTTCTGGACGGCGCAGGTCAAACGCGGCATTTTGCACGATCCGCACTCTTTTATTAACTCCACGCCGCACATGAGTTTCGTCTGGGGAGATAACGTTGATTATCTGCAAAAACGCTACGCCGCGCTGCAGCAAACGACCTTATTCCAGGGGATGAAATTCTCCACCGATCACGCGCAAATAAAACAGTGGGCGCCGCTGGTGATGGAAGGGCGCGATCCGCAGCAGCGCGTTGCGGCAACCTGGACTCCGGTGGGTACCGACGTTAACTATGGGGAAATAACCCGCCAGCTGATCGGTAGCCTGAAGAAAAATAATAACTTCACGCTGCAGACCTCTTCAGAAGTCACCGATTTTAAACGCAATACCGATAATTCCTGGCACGTGACGATTAAAAACGTTAATAGCGGTGAAGAGCAGGCGATCGATGCGAAATACGTATTTATCGGCGCCGGCGGCGGCGCGCTGAAATTACTGCAAAAAACCGGTATTCCGGAAGCGGATAACTATGCGGGTTTCCCGGTAGGCGGCTCTTTCCTGATGACCGAAAACCCGGCGGTGACCAATGCGCACCAGCAAAAAGTTTACGGTCAGGCCTCTGTAGGCGCACCGCCGATGTCGGTCCCGCATCTTGATGCCCGTTTCCTCGACGGCAAGCGCGTGGTGCTGTTTGGGCCATTCGCCACCTTCTCGACGAAATTCCTGAAAAACGGTTCGTTCTTCGACCTGCTGAGCACCACCACCACCGATAACGTCCTGCCGATGACCCACGTAGGTCTGGACAACTTCGATCTGGTGAAATACCTCATCAGCCAGGTGATGCTGAGCGACGACGACCGTTTTGCGGCGCTGAAAGAGTATTACCCTGGCGCGCGTAAAGAGGACTGGAAGCTGATCCAGGCCGGTCAGCGCGTGCAGATCATCAAAAAAGATGCGGAGAAGGGCGGCGTACTGAAGCTGGGTACCGAAGTGGTGGTTGACCAGCAGAAAACTATCTCCGCGCTGCTGGGCGCTTCGCCGGGGGCTTCTACCGCCGCGCCGATTACCCTGAACGTTCTTAAGCAGATGTTCCCTGAGCAGTTTCATTCAGCGGAATGGCAGCGCCGTATTCACGATATCGTCCCGAGCTACGGCCAGAAGCTGAACGGTAACGTCGCGCTGACCCAGCAGGTTTGGGATGATACCGCGGCGGCGCTGCAGTTGACCAAACCGCCGGTGATTGAAATGAACGCCACCGCGCCGGTGATGACCGCCAAACCGGCGGAGCCGAAGGCGGAAACGTCGCCGCAGCACGATATGGCGCTGTAAGCCCACGTCGTTGACATTGCCCGGTGGCGGCTGACGCCTCACCGGGCCTACTGGCCTCTCTTCGCTGCCCCGGCGAAAACGTGACATTGATCTAATCTCTCCCCCCGCGCTGATATCCCCCTTCCGGCTAATCCTTCATTCATTAATTGTGGTTATACTGTCTTGAAATCACGAAAGAAAATGCTAATGAAGACCGAAACGCGGAGCCCAGGGCAATGAAAGACGACATTAATCAGGACATCACCTTCCGCAAGCTGTCGGTATTTATGATGTTTATGGCTAAGGGCAATATCGCCAGAACCGCTGAGGCCATGCAGCTGAGCGGCGTCAGCGTTCACCGGGCGCTGCATACGCTGGAAGAGGGCGTTGGCTGCCCGCTGTTTATTCATAAAGGGCGCAACCTGCTGCCGCTCCCGGCGGCGTGGACGCTGCTGGAGTACTGCCAGGACGTCATGAGCCTGATGACCCGCGGCCTGGAAGCGACGCGTAAAGTAGCCGGCGTCGGGCAGGGCCGGCTGCGCATCGGCACGCTTTACTCCCTGACCCTTGAAACCGTGCCGCGCATTATTATGGGCATGAAGCTGCGTCGGCCGGAGCTGGAGCTGGATCTCACCATGGGCTCCAATCAGATGCTGCTGGATATGCTGGAAGATGACGCGCTTGATGCGATCCTGATCGCCACCAACGAAGGTGAATTCAATAATTCGGCTTTTGATGTGGTCCCGCTGTTTGAGGACGATATCTTCCTCGCCGCCCCGGCGACGGAACAGCTGGAAACCACCGCTCCCGCCGAGCTGCGCGATTACGCCAGGCGCAAGTTTGTTTCGCTGGCGGAAGGGTTTGCCACCTATGCCGGATTTCAGGACGCCTTCCAGGTGGCCGGATTCGAGCCTGAAATCGTCACCCGGGTTAACGATATCTTTTCGATGATTAGCCTGGTGCAGGCGGGCGTAGGCTTTGCGCTGCTGCCGGGACGAATGAAAAAGGTGTATGAAAACGACGTACAGCTGCTGAAGCTGGCGGAGCCGTATCAGATGCGCCAGCTGATCTCCATTGTCTACTCACACCATCGCGAGCGCGACGCCGACCTGCTGGCGCTGGCGGCAGAAGGGCGGATGTACGCCCGCAGCCTCAGCCGTTAAGCCGGTTCGCCAGGTGACGGGCAACGTCGATACCGCTGCGCTCCAGCGCAATACACTCCCCCTGCCAGCCCGCCTGGCGGGTGAGACAGGTCAGCACGCCGCCGGGCGGCATCTCGATCGCCAGCCGCGCGTCCCGTTCGTCAGCGGCGATCATCGCTTCCTGCCAGCGCACGGTTCGCGCCATATTCCGCGCCAAATCGTCGGCAATGCTTAACGGGTCCCATAAAACGCGCGCCGTGGAGCCGCTTAGATAGGCGCAGCGCGGGCGCTGCAGCGTGACGTCAGTGAACGCCTTTGCCAGCTTAGCCGCCGGTTCATCCAGCAGCGCGCAGTGGGAAGGGACGCTGACCGCCAGCCGCTGTGCTTTACCGGCGCCAGCCGCCAGCGCCAGCCGGGCCACGCGGGCCATCTCGTCGTCGCTCCCGGCAATGACAATCTGCGTTTCCGCGTTCAGGTTGGCAATATAGAGGTCGCTGTCGGCAATCAGCTTTTCCACGCGGTCGAGCGTCAGGCCCATAATCGCCGTCAGCCCGTAGCCGTGAGGATAAGCCTGCTCCATTAAATCGCCGCGCAGCGCCACCAGCCGCAGGGCGTTGGTGAAATCCAGCGCGCCGGCCATCACCGCCGCCGGGAAAGCCCCTATCGACAGGCCGCTGACCATGTCCGGATTTACTCCCTGACGCTGCAGCTCCCGCGCCCAGGCTGTGCCTGCGATCAGCAGGCACAGCTGCACCGCACGGGTATGTTTTAACGCGGCGGCGGTATCTAAATGGTCTACTTCATCGCCGAGCACGGTTCGCGCTTCAGCGAGGATATTCTGGCGGTCGGGAAGCGCGGCGAGCATATCCGGCCGCTGGTTTCCCTGACCGGGAAAGGTAAAGAGAATTTTCATGCTTCCTCCCTGTTCCACGGCGCAGCGGTCAGGCGCGCGCCGCGGGACGTTTTCAGCAGGACGCGGCCATCGCGCAGCCACTCATTTAGCGCGAAAGCCCCTGCAGGCGTTTCGACCTGGGTATCCGCCCGGCAGGGCAGCTGCGCGACGCGGGACTGCCAGGCGAGCAGCGCTTCGCGAGCGATCGGCTGCGGCGCGCGGATCAGCAGATCGAGATCGCTGGCGGCGTGAAGTACCGGAATCTCGGTGGCCAGCGCGTAGCCGGTGCTGCCGGTAATGCCCCAGCGCCACGGCCAGGGGTGTAAGGTCAGTGATATCGCCGCCTGTACCGGCGGCTGGGAGACAAACGGCGAGCGCAGGAGCTGTTGGCGATCGGCGAGGGTTTCCGGGCTGACGGTACGGACGATATTTTCCCTCTGTACCCAGCCTGCGGCCCGCTGATCGCGCTTCATCCCCCGTACGCCCACCGGAATGCGGGCGTTAGCATCAACGTCGCGTCGTACCACCACCGGCAGGCTAATACGCCAGTACTGTGCGACCCAGGACTCCTCAATCGCCTCCAGCGCGGCGGCATTATTCAACCAGACTAAATCATGAGGACGCGGCGTTGATGACATCGTTAGATTCCTGACGTTAAGGTGATAAACAGCGGCAGCGACAGAATACACAGAACCGAGCTTAACAGCAGCACCGCTTCCGCATCCGGCGACTGCACGCCAAAGCGGTTGCCGAAGACCACGCCAAAGAAACCGGCCGCCAGCGCAATCATCAGAATGGCGGTAATGGCGATAGAGCCGTGCAGCCCCAGCAGCATCACCAGACCCCAGGCGATAAACGGCTGCACCAGCAGTTTGACAATAGTGGAAGTGGCAATCAGCGCATTGAGCTGCAGCTTACGCGCCGACAGAATCACCCCGGTCAGGAACAGCGCGGCGGCGGTCGCCGCCAGGCCCAGCGGTTTGATAGAGGCGAGCAGCAGATCCGGCATTTTGATACCGATGGCTGAAAGCACGACCCCCAGCAGCGGACCCCAGACAATCGGTTTTTTCACCGAACGCCACATCAGAACCGGCAGCATTGCCAGCGTCGAGCCGCTGTTCTCTCCGGCGGCGAGCGCTTTTTCACGTTCCAGAATCAGCAGGCAGAACGGCGTCATCAGTACCGATCCGCAGGCGATGGAAACGGCGACGGAGAGGGAGGTGGAGGCGCCTTCGCCGAGCACGCTGCCCAGAATCGGCAGGCCAAGCGCGGCGTAGTTAGGCAGCGCGACGGTCAGGGTCAGCACGGCGGCATCCTGCGGCGAGCGCTTGAAGACGCGGGTCGCGAGGAAGTAGATGGCCGCATAGGTAATCCACATCGCCCCGGTCAGCACCAGCACCAGCGGCGATTGCGCGACAATACCGCTCCACGGCGTTTGCACCGTGGCGCTGAACAGCGTGGCGGGCAGGGCGAAGTCCATCACGAAGATGTTGAGTAAAGAGACGTTTTTGTTATCGACCATTTTGGCCTTGCCGGCCCAGAAGCCCAGCAGCATGATGACAAAAATCGGCGCGAGGGCATGAATAATCACATAAGTCATAAATCACCTGTAAATGAAAATAGAGTACTGGCGCGATTGTTATAATTTCTAAAAGCGGTTTATTTCCGGGGCGCGCGATGGCGCCCCGGGCGGCCGCTTCCGGCAGGTTTTCTTCTACTTAGGGACTGACTACCAGCTGGCGCGCATGCGATCGCGCACCTGTTGGGAACTACGGCGGTTCTCCGCGCCAAGGCGGCACTTCAGCGAGACATCCCGGCGGGCGTCAGCGATGGCGTCGCGCAGGGTGTCGGTGACCAGCGTCAGATCGCGGGCGTCCGGCGCGTCAGGATTGCTGATATCCAGCAGGGCGGAGAGCAGGCCGAGCGTTGCGTAGTTGCTGACGTCATAGGCCATCGGAGGGATGGTTGCCGCCAGTTTCTCCAGCGCCTCAACGGTGCGCAGGGTGATCCGCGCGGCGGACTCTTTAC
This sequence comes from Klebsiella sp. JN_Kp126, assembly GCF_033843325.1. NCBI lineage: Bacteria > Pseudomonadati > Pseudomonadota > Gammaproteobacteria > Enterobacterales > Enterobacteriaceae > Klebsiella > Klebsiella sp. JN_Kp126. Next base: position 150,540 of record NZ_JAWXQV010000045.1, read on the forward strand.
CCATCGCATGCACCAGTACCCCGGCGTCGTTAAAGGCGATCAGACGATTGGCCTGGTAGCCATGGGCGAGAAACGCCCCGGACATCGCTTTGCCGACGATCAGGCCAATCACCGGATGTCCGGCAAGCCGCGCCTTGGCGTAGGCGCCCGCGGCGCCCGCCAGCGCCTGATGAATACCGAACGCTTCTTCGCGACGGCCATAGGCCTGGCTGGGGACATCGATAACCGCGATAATCGGGCGCTTCACCGCGTTATCGGCATCGGCGTCGATGGTTTCGTTGACCACTTTGGCCAGCGTCCAGCCTTCGAGCAGGCCGACTTCACCCTGAGCGGCGCGTGGATAATGGTTATTAGCATCCGGCACCACGGCGATAAAACGGGCGGTTTCACCGTTAAAATCGGCATCGGCAACCTGCACCGAGGGGCACAGACCGGTCATTAGCGGGGCGTTCGGCGCCAGCTGGTTTAGCCACAGCGCGGCGCGGTTTGTGAACTGGCTCATTATTTCTCCTCCCGGGCGAATAGCTGTTTGATCTGAGCGGTATCCGCCTGCAGGCGGGTATCGAAATGGGTCAAACGGGTCAGGAAATCTTCATATTTGTCGCTGCGATGCTGCGCGGGCACGCCTTTGGCAATGGCTTCGTTCATTGCGCTTTTCACCGCGTTGATGCCATCGCCCACCAGGGCATCCACCAGACCGCTGGCGTAGCGAATTTCGCCGCCGGTCATGCTCCAGATAAACGGACGGTCGCGGGAGTCGTACTCTTCAATCCCCGCTTCCTGTTCAATAACCTGCGGTCCGTTGAGGCCCAGACGCGCTTCACGGGTGACTATCAGGTAGCTGCACAGCGCCGCGGCGATGGACATCCCGCCGAAGCAGCCGACGGTACCGGCGACAATGCCGATTACCGGGGTGTAGCGGCGCAGGTCGACAATCGCGGCATGAATATCGGCGATGGCGGCAAGGCCCAGATTGGCTTCCTGCAGGCGCACGCCGCCGGTTTCCAGGCACAGCACCGCCTGGGTAGGAATGCCGTTGCGGTTATCTTCCGCCGCCAGCTCAAGGGCGGCGGCCATTTTCGCGCCGGAGACTTCGCCCATGCTGCCGCCCTGGAAGGTACCTTCGATGGCAATGACTACCGCCGGCTGGCCGTTAATGGTGCCTTTTGCGACGACCATACCGTCGTCGGACTGCGGGACGATGCCCTGCGCGCCGAGCCACGGGGACATAATGCCGTCAAAGGGATCCAGCAGTTCGCGATATCTGCCGTCATCCAGCAGGATGCGGGCGCGTTCACGGGCGCGGAGTTCAATAAAGCTGCGATCGTTACGCATGAGCCACCTCCTCAAAAACCTGTTCAATACGGATCCGCGCGACGCCGGGCGTGGCGCCGAAATCGTGGATGATCAGCTGTCCGCCGGGCAGGCCGTTAATCAGGCTCAGTCGTTCGAACAGCGCGTTCCAGCGCGCCTGGCTGTTGTCCACGGAGGTGGTGATTTCGACGTTGAGCGTATCGCTCTGTCCGGCGGTATAGAGCACTTCCATATCGCCGGAGCCGACAACGCCTGCCAGCGCTTTGCCGCTGAGGGCGCGGTTGGCAGGGAATGACAATTTAATCTGTTCCATAACATCCTCTGAATGCGTTAAGCGGAAACCCGGTCGAGAAACAGGGTGGCGGCAAGAAGATCCGCCGCGCCACCCGGCGAGGCGTTCTGCGCCAGCATCTGCACGTCGAGACGCGCCAGCGCGGCGCGCCCCCTGGCTGTCGCACATCCTCCTGCCGCCAGCACCTCGCCTGCGCCTTGCCGCATCGCCTCAAGGCCCGCCATTCCGGCGCGGGAGAGCACGCAGGTATCGCTAAGCGAGGTCATAATCGCCATCAGCGCGTCAAGCCGGGCCTGATCCTCGCTGGCTCCCGCGGCCCGACTGCGCAATAGCTGCGGCAGCGCCAGGGTGGTGATGTGCGGAAAAGCGCGCTGCGCTTCTTCCCGCGCGCCGGGAACCTGCCAGCGGCGGCTGGCGCGCAGACCTTTACTGAAGGTCTTTGGCGCGCAGGCGTCCGGCAGACGGGCCAGGGCGGCGGCGGTTTCCGTAATTCTCTGTGCCTGACCCTCCCCCCCGAGCATCGCCGTCGCGCTGACCAGCAGGCCCAGCGCCCAGATAGCGCCGCGATGGGTATTGACCCCGGCGGTCGCCTGCATCATCCGCGCTTCGCCTTCGCGGCCAAGCCGACCAACGGTTTCGCGCAGGGCAACGTCGGCCGGACGCCGCCAGCTCTGCTGAGCCAGCGCGTGAAACGTCGGCTGCAGGCTGTGGGCCGAACGCTCCATCAGGGCCAGGTTCAGGTCCTGATGCGCGCCGTTGCCGCGGCTATCCACCAGGCCCGGCTTGGGGCTGAGTCGCGCTTCGTCAACCAGGCAGGCGCTGGCGGTCTGGGCCAGCCAGCGGGCCCGGGTTTCAGCAACGTGGGGAGAGAGTTTTTTCATTACCAGCTCCGGAATTTTGCCGGTGGGTTGTACAGACCGTCGGACCACTCCACCAGATCGGCTACGCTGCCGGCGGCGAGCAGAGAGCGGGTGGCGTCGCTGCGGCGGATACCGATATCTTCCGGATAGACGACTTTGCCGCTTTGGCGCAGTGCGGCCACGCGTTTGGCGTCAACGCCGAGCCCGATATCGGTGATCCCGGCCACGGCCGCCACCATTGCCCGGCGCTCTTCCAGGCTTTCCGCCCGATAGAGATAGGCGATGCCTTCTTCGGTCAGCACGTGGGTGACGTCATCGCCGTAAATCATCACCGGCGCCAGCGGCATTCCGGAGGTTTTGGCGACCTCAACGGCGTCGAGTTTTTCCACGAAGGTCGGTTTCACGCCCGCCTGGAAGGTTTCCACCATCTGAACGACCAGCTTTTTACCGCGCTGCATCGGATCCGGTTCGGTGATCATGTTGAGCCATGCCGGCGTAGCGTGGCGGCGACCGTGCGGGTCGTGGCCCATATTCGGCGCGCCGCCGAAGCCGGAGAGGCGGCCGCGGGTCACCGTCGAGGAGTTGGCGTAGCCGTCAACCTGTAAGGTCGAGCCGATAAACATATCTACCGCATACTGTCCCGCCAGCTGGCAGAACGCGCGGTTGGAGCGCATGGAGCCGTCGGCGCCGGTGAAGAAGATATCCGGACGCGCGCGAATGTACTCTTCCATTCCCAGCTCGCCGCCGAAGCAGTGCACGCTCTCGACCCAACCGCTTTCAATTGCCGGAATAAGGGTGGGGTGCGGGTTCAGCGTCCAGTGTTTACAGATTTTGCCCTTCAGGCCGAGCTGTTCGCCGTAGGTCGGCAGCAGCAGTTCGATGGCGGCGGTGTTAAAGCCGATCCCGTGGTTCAGGGATTGCACCTGATGCTCGGCGTAGATGCCTTTAATCGCCATCATCGCCATCAGGATATGTTCCTGCTTAATCAGACGCGGATCGCGGGTAAACAGCGGCTCGATAAAGAACGGTTTATCCGCGACGACCACGTAGTCAATCCACGAACCGGGGATATCCACGCGCGGCAGATCGCACTCGTCATCGACCAGTTCGTTAACCTGTGCAATAACGATGCCGTCATGGAACGCGGCGGCTTCCACCAGCGCCGGGGTATCTTCGGTGCTCGGCCCGGTGTACAGGTTGCCCTTGCGGTCGGCTTTGTAACCGGCGATCAGCGCGACGTTTGGCGACAGGTCGACGTACAGGCGAGAGTAAAGCTCGATGTAGGTGTGGATAGCGCCGATTTCCAGCAGGCCATCTTCCAGCAGCTGCGAAATACGCAGGCTTTGGGTACCGGAGAAGGAGAAATCAAGCTTGCGGGCGATACCTTTTTCGAAGAGGTCCAGGTGCTCGCTGCGCCCGACGCTCGGCATAATCATATGCAGGTCGTGAATTTTTTGCGGGTTAACTTCCGCCAGCATCCGCGAGAGGAAATCAGCCTGTTTCTGGTTGTTGCCTTCCAGCACCACCCGGTCGCCGGGGGCCAGCAGCTGCTCAAGAACGGCGACCAGCTGGTCGGTGGGGATCACTTTGCCCGAGACCTTCGCCTCGGTCAGTCGCCGCTGTTTTTCCGTACGGCGACGGTTCCAGACGCGTCCCGTCGTTTGTTCGGCACTCATTATTAACCTCCTGATTCGACGAATCGTTTTGATTGTCCTGGTGTGGAAGTAAGTGTGCGTCGCGAGGTGGCGGGCATCAATTAAGGCCGATGGCGAATCGTTAGCGTAAGAGTAATGATTGACGGGGCAGAGATGTGATGACGATCAATAATGATTGCGAATGATTGGTCTACGAGCAGGGGACGTACCGGGTTGAGGCATTGGCACGGCTTCCCGGCTCGCACTGCGTTTAGCCGGGCTACGGGTTAAGGGCGTCTGCGGGCCGGTAGCCCGGACAGATGCGCCGCATCGCCTCCGGGAAGTTCAGCGGCTCCGCGCTCTGCTCCCGGGGGCGGCGCAAAGCGCCTGCCC
>NZ_JAWXQV010000046.1:0-154874 GCF_033843325.1 Klebsiella sp. JN_Kp126
AGTTTTTTATTATAAATTAAATTATGTATTTCCCTCAAACCCAGAATAGTTAAATGCCATTAAAGAAACCGAGTCTGCCGCAATGCGCCCCCATACCCTTACCTTACCCCGCGCTAAGCCGGGATATTCAAATCATTTCCCGTCGCTAAAGAACTAACGCCATCGTGTCATCCACCTGCCGCCGCAACGCCTGGGAGCGCCTTCCGTCACGCGCAGCTCGCACTCATATCGCGCAGACTCAGGAGTCTGACCCGGTGTGCCTGTTCGATGGCGTCGCTCCCTGCTGCTCTTTGGGCAATAATGAGCGAGGCGAGATGCCAAAGGCTTTGCGGAAGGCGTGGCTGAAATGAGAGAAATCAGAGAAGCCGAAATCCAGCGCCGCCTGGGACACGCTACTGACTCGTCCGCGTTCGAGGGCCTCTCGGCTCGCTCGCAGCCTCTCCTGCCAAATCACGGCCATCGGCGTTTTTTTGTGGCGGGCGAAAGCACGCGTGACGGTGCGAATGGAAACATGGTGCGCCCGAGCCAGGCTCTCAATGTTCAAATCTGGATCGACAAGCTGCCGCCGAATGCAAATCATCATCCTGGCGTACAGATCGCGCTCAGCACTCACGTTATCCAGATCCTGCAATTCCAGACTCAGCACCAGCAGATCCAGCATCGTCTGGGAGAAACGGCCATAAATATCTGGGTTGTCCAGACACGCGGGCATCGCTGTCGCCTGACGCAGCATTTCACGCAGTGGAATCACGCCGGGCCGACTGTCGTCCAGTACCATAGCGGTGAGCGTTTCAATCCTCGGCAAACGACAACTCAGCAGATGCCGCGGGATCCGCACCAGGTGATTATCGCCCCCACCCAGGCTGAAACTGAACGTCTGCGCGGCGTCGTATAACACCAGACTATCCGCCGCCAGCGCCGCCTTGCGCCCCCGCTTTGCATATAGCCCAGCCACAGATCGTCGTCTGGCCCCTGCCTCAGATAACGTGCGGTGCGTTCCCAGCGGTGCAACGGCGCGGACAACGAACAGATATCCACCATCCCCACCCCGCGTACCGCAAGCCGGGCGTCAAAGTCGACCCCAGCCATGGGCACGCTGGCGGCCGGAATGCAGTGACGCAACACCACGTCGTTCCAATACTCGAAGCGGCGCGACTCGGCAACGCCAATGGTCGAATAGTGGGAGCAGACCGCAGACGGCATGATGCTATTCATAATTGCTCACCTCGCACCTTAATTCCCGCATCAATAACAGACACGGGTTCACAGACAGCAACTATCGTGCCAGCACTCAGATGTCCCTCCAGCTCTCACTCGCATCCGCGCTAAGGCAGTGGAGATATCGCTGACGCTCCGTCGATGCGCCAGGCGTCCCACGTCGCGAATGGCGTCGAAAAAGCGAGAACCGCACTCAAGGTGTGCACATCTGCGCTATGACGGAGCATCACGCTATGGACCTTTTCAGCCTGCCCGCCCGTTGTCCCTGCCAGCCAAACGACTGTCCTTATGAAACAAGTACGCAGCAAATTTCTCCCTAATATCTGTAACCGTAAGGTCTTCCGGCCACGTTGGTACCGGGAAATAAACAAGAGATATCAGACATGAGGGTAACGTTATGACTGTTAGTGGCACCACATCTCGCATCAGCCTGGTCGCCTGCACACTCTGGCTGGCGACGATCCCGGCCCATGCGGTCGATCTCAACTCACAGGATCTCATTCCGGCTCCTGCCGGTACCGATGCCATTCTGGCGTATTTCACCTACGCCACGCGAGACAGCTTTACCCCCACAGGTGGCGACGAAATTAAGCAAGGCACCGGGCTGGACTCCTTCGTCAGCATCTTTCGTTACGTCCACTATATGGATGTGGGGGGCTTCACGGTCGCGCCGCAGGTGCTGATGCCCTACGGACGTCTTTATAACGGCTCCCTGGGCGGTGCCCGCCTCGATTCCGCCAGCGGCCTGGGCGACCCCATTCTGGCCGCCCCGGTCTGGCTGGTGAACAACCCCAGCACCACCTTCGCCCTCGTGCCCTACCTGTACGTCCCTGCCGGTTCCTACGATGCCGGGCGCACGCTCAACGTCGGTGAGAACCGCTGGAAGTTCGATCTGCAGCTTGGCGGCGTGCAGCAGCTTGGTAACGGTTTCGCCACGCAGCTGTCCGCTGATGCGATGTGGTATGGCGACAACGACGATGCCACGGGCATCGGCACCGGCCGCCTCAAACAAGACAACACCTATCAATTTCAGGGCTGGGTAAGCTGGACGCCGCCCGCAGACACCACCTGGACCGTCTCCGCCGGTTACGCCAAATTGTGGGGCGGTAAGCAGCAGATCGACGGCGTCGAGAACGGACAAGCGACGCGTTCGGATCAGGTAAGGCTGGAATTGTCGAAATTCATCACCCCCACGGTGCAAGTGCAGGGCTTGCTCCAACGCGACATCAACGTCGATGGCGGTTTTAAGGAAGATCTCCACACCACCCTGCGCGTGATGAAACTGTTCTGATTGAACAGAGGCCTATGCACCCCCTTCCACTCACATGTTACGGAGAAATCCACCATGAGCGAACAGCAGCAAAAGCCGTCTCTCTATGAACGTCTCGGCGGATATGACGCCGTCTACGCCTTCGCAGGCGAAGTGTTGAAGACCTGTATGAAGCATCCCGACATCGGCCATATCTGGGCGCACGTGTCCGAGTCTTCATTTCAGAAAGAGCATATCAACTTCGTTGATTTCTTGTGCAAGCACTGGGGTGGCAACACCGTCTATCGGGGACGAGATATGGTGACCGCGCACCGCGGCATGGGGCTGACCGAGGTGCACTGGAAAGCCGTATTCGAGTCTATCGACGAGTGTTACGAAAACTTCAATGTGCCGCAGGATATTCGTGAAGAGGTCAACGCTTTCCTGACCCAATTCAAGCCCGCGGTCATCGGCAGTCCTTCGTATCGCGACGTGGTGCTCTCACACCCGGACATGGATGTGACCAAAGGCATGAAAAGTGTCGGTATCCACTGGCCCAAAGCCGATAAGCCGTCTTAACACCTTACGGACACCCGCAGGCTGCGCGGGTGTCCATTTCAGCCAAACGACTGACCCGGATAACCAAGTCAGGATGGCATTCCGGGCTTATGTTCAAGACAGGCGCATGAGCAAACACAGAAAAAGGAAACAACATGGCTATTCAACGTCCCACTGCCGAACAACTCCAGGAGCTTGCCAGTCGTCTGCATATCAGCCTGACGCCGGCGCAGGCCGAGGAATATCTGGCGGTGATGCAGGCTAACTTCGACGCTTACGATCTGATCGACTCCCTTCCCGACGATATCCCGGAGGTCCGCTATCCGCGCGCCGCCGGCTATCGTCCGACTGGCGAGGAAAATCCGCTCAATGCCTGGTATTACAAAACGGAGGTAAAAGGTGCAGCGACTGGCGCGCTGGCCGGGCGGACCATCGCTCTGAAAGACAATGTCTCGCTCGCCGGCGTACCGATGATGAACGGCGCCTCCACGCTCGAAGGTTTCGTCCCATCCTACGACGCGACCGTGGCCACCCGCCTGCTGGATGCCGGGGCGACGATTCTCGGCAAAGCCACCTGCGAGCACTTCTGCCTCTCCGGCGGCAGCCACACTTCCGACCCGGCCCCGGTGCACAATCCCCATCGTCATGGCTATTCCTCCGGCGGTTCGTCCTCCGGCAGCGCCGCACTGGTGGCGGCTGGCGAAGTGGACATGGCGATAGGCTGCGATCAGGGCGGTTCCATCCGTATCCCTTCCGCCTTCTGTGGTACCTACGGCATGAAACCGACCCACGGTCTGGTGCCTTACACGGGCATCATGCCGATTGAGGCGACCATCGACCACGCCGGTCCCATCACCGCCAACGTGCGCGACAACGCGCTGATGCTGGAAATCATCGCCGGAAGTGACGGGCTTGACCCGCGTCAGTACGCGCCCGTTGTAGAGAGCTATACCGCCGCCCTCGGAAAAGGTGTGCGCGGCCTGAAAATCGGCATTCTGACCGAGGGATTCCAGTTGCCGAATATGGACCCGCAGGTAGAAACGAAGGTGCGGGACGCCATCGCCCGCCTGCAAGCACTGGGCGCCATCGTTAGCGAAATTTCCGTGCCGGAACACAATCTGGCGGGCGCGCTTTGGTCGCCTATCGGCTGCGAAGGTCTGACCGCCCAGATGATGCACGGCAACGGCATGGGTTTTAACTGGGAAGGCCAGTACGACGTCAGCCTGCTGGACAAACACGCGCAATGGCGCGACAGCGCGGATGCCCTCTCCCCGTCGCTCAAAGTTTGCATGTTCGTCGGCCAGTATGGGCTGGAGCGCTATAACGGTCGCTACTACGCCAGAGCGCAGAATATCGCGCGTCGGGCCCGCGCCGGCTACGACCGGGCCCTGAGCGATTTCGATCTGATGGTGATGCCTACCGTGCCTGTCCTCGCTCAGCCAATACCAGGCCCGGACTGCTCCATCACCGAATACATCTCGCGCGCTTTCGAAATGATCGGTAACACCGCTGCGCAGGACATCACCGGTCACCCGGCCATGTCTATCCCCTGTGGCATGGTCGACGGACTTCCGGTTGGCATGATGCTGGTAGGACGTCATTACGCTGAAAACACGCTCTATCAGGCCGCCGCCGCTTTCGAAGCCTGCGGTGACTGGCGGACGTTTTAACCTTAACTCTCGGGAAGCCTAAAATGAGCCATAAACACGACCACGACCATACCCAACCCCCCGTTGATATCGAGCTACGCGTCCGCGCACTGGAATCCCTGCTGCAGGAAAAAGGCCTGATCGACCCGGCTGCGCTGGATGAGCTGATTGACACCTACGAGCACAAAGTCGGCCCCCGAAACGGCGCACAGGTTGTCGCCAGAGCGTGGAGCGACCCGGAATACAAACGTCGACTGATGGAAAACGCCACTGCCGCTATTGCTGAACTGGGTTTCTCCGGAATACAGGGCGAAGACATGCTGGTCGTGGAGAACACGCCGGACGTGCACAACGTCACCGTTTGTACGCTGTGTTCCTGCTACCCCTGGCCGGTACTTGGTCTGCCGCCGGTGTGGTACAAATCAGCGCCCTATCGTTCGCGTATCGTCATCGACCCGCGCGGCGTTCTCGCCGAGTTCGGGTTACACATACCAGAAAACAAAGAGATTCGCGTCTGGGACAGCAGCGCCGAGCTGCGCTATCTGGTCCTGCCAGAACGTCCGGCAGGCACGGAAGGCTGGAGCGAAGCGCAGTTGAGCGAACTCATCACGCGCGATTCGATGATTGGCACCGGTGTGGTTAGCGCACCATAACGAAAGGAGAAAACCATGAACGGGATACATGATCTGGGGGGGATGCACGGCCTTGGCCCGATCCCTACCGAGGAAAACGAGCCCTATTTCCATCATGAGTGGGAACGCCGGGTATTTCCTCTGTTCGCCTCGTTGTTCGTCGGCGGACACTTTAACGTCGATGAATTTCGCCACGCCATCGAACGTATGGCGCCGACCGAATATTTGCAGTCGAGCTACTACGAGCACTGGCTGCATGCATTCGAAACGCTGCTGCTGGCAAAGGGGGCGATCACCGTTGAAGAACTGTGGGGTGACGCGAAGCCTGCCCCCTGCAAGCCTGGTACACCTGTGCTGACGCAGGAGATGGTGTCGATGGTGGTCAGCACCGGCGGGTCTGCTCGGGTCAGTCACGATGTTGCGCCCCGCTTCCGGGTGGGCGATTGGGTACGAACGAAAAATTTCAACCCGACCACCCATACCCGCCTGCCACGCTACGCACGCGATAAAGTCGGTCGCATAGAGATCGCTCACGGTGTGTTTATCACGCCAGATACTGCGGCGCACGGGCTGGGCGAACATCCCCAGCATGTTTACAGCGTCAGTTTCACCGCGCAGGCGCTGTGGGGAGAGCCGCGCCCTGACAAAGTGTTCATCGATCTGTGGGACGACTATCTGGAGGAAGCATGAATACGGTAACACAACACGATTACGCCGCCCTCGGGTTACCGCGCGATGAGGAAGGGCCGGTGTTCGATAAGCCCTGGCAGGCAAAAGCGTTCTCCCTGATAGTCCATCTCCACCGGGCCGGGCTGTTCCCGTGGGCAGAATGGGTACAGACATTCAGTAAAGAGATCAACGCGGCGCCGGCGCAACCGGGTGAAAGCGCGAATGATGCCTACTATCGTCAGTGGACGGCGGCGATGGAAAACATGATGACGGCACTCAACCTGACGGTGCCGGATGAAATCAACCGACGGACGCAGGAGTGGCGCAAGGCGTATCTCAACACGCCCCACGGCCAGCCGATTGTACTGGCGAACGCCAGTTGCCCGCCGGCACATAGCCATCATCACCTTTCGCCGGGCGTGCCGGTCACGGTGAGTCCGGCACTCGCTACCAACAGCAAAATCGATAATGGAGTTACACCATGAGTGATATCACCCTTAATGCCCACACCCCGGCTGCTCCCATTCCTGTCGCGAAACTGCTGCCCTGGGCGCTGTTCACCGCCCTGCTGGCGCTGCTGGCCATCTATTTCGTTGGCGCAGAACAAGGCGCAACGTCGATGTTTTCCGGCACGCAGGTGCATGAATTCTTCCACGACGCACGTCATCTGCTGGGCTTTCCCTGCCACTGAGGAGGCGGAAATGATTGGCAAACTGTTATTTAAAGGGATGATGGCCGGCGTTCTGGCCGGGATGGTGGCATTTGCCTTTGCACACCATTTCGGCGAGCCGCAGGTCGATCGCGCGATTGGCCTGGAAAAAAGCATGTCAGCTCACGCTCACCACCACGGCGCGTCAGCAGACGGCGAAGAAGAAGAGGTGTTTAGCCGACAGACCCAGTCCGGGATTGGCCTGATGACCGGCATGGCGCTGTTTGGCGCCGCGCTGGGCGGCGGTCTGGCGCTGGCGTGGGCCTTTAGCTACCAGCGCTTTGGGCCATCGGACCCGCGTGTGCTGGCGTTATGCCTGGCGCTTGGCGGCTTTCTGGCAATGAGCCTGATGCCAGGTCTGAAATACCCGCCCAATCCGCCCGCAGTCGGCAACCCGGAGACCATCGGCTATCGTACCGGGCTCTATTTCGTCATGATGTTGCTTTCTATCGGCATCGTCATCGCGGCCGCGTGGTTATCACATCAGCTCACGCCGCGCCTCGGCAGAGGGAATGCGATGATGTGGGCAACGCTGTTCGCCGTGGCGCTGATGCTCGTGGTTTGTGCCCTGATGCCGACAGTGAATGAAGTCTCCGACCACTTCCCGGCGGACCTGCTATGGCGTTTCCGCATAAGTTCCTTCGGCACGCATCTGGTGCTCTGGGGCGTCATCGGCGTGGCTTTCGGTGCTTTAGCCGAACGCACGCCGACGACACGCGAACATCGCCCGGCCTTCCGGCGCGGTTAACAACATGAGAGCGTCGCTAACGCTGATTTGTCAGGGAGAAACGGCAGCCTCCAGAGGTTCACACTTTCCCTGTGATGACCCTCTGGAGGCGCGGGAGTGGCAACGGGCGCGCCAGCTACAAAGCAGTGTCGCCCGTTATCACCGCGTCTGGTTCGCCCCGGACGCCGCCGCCAGGCAAACCGCCGCAGCGCTCTCTTTACAGGGTACGCCAGTGACGGAACTGGCGGAGCCCGACTACGGCATCTGGGCCGGTCGGCCAGTGCATGAGGTGATGATGCAAGACGCCGAAGCGTTCCAGGCCTGGCTGGAGGGTGCCGCTCCCCCGGGCGGAGAGTCACGTGCTCAGCTGCTGGCGCGCTGTGGCAGCTGGCTGGCTAAACACGTCGATATTCGAGGTCGCCACTGTGCCATTGCGCCTGCCGCCGCAATCCGCGCCACGATCGTCGACGTTCTCGGCGCCCCGCTTCACTCATTTGCGCGTATCGACATCCACCCGCTGAGCATCACCGAATTGCGCAGCGACGGACGACGCTGGAATTTGTGTTTATTGAAGAGCCACATAAATGGTGAATAGACCACGTTCAGCCAGCGGACGGACGTCTGTCACATTTTTAACCCTTCCATAAATCAGGTCCGACACTACCCCTCGTGGCATTCATATACGCTTTCATCAAGGGGATGATATTGAATCAGTGGTTTCAAGTTAACGCGAACCACCACTGAGCTGAAGTACCAGCCAGTGATATAGCTACCTGTGGCTGGAGCAGGCCATTATTTGGTCGATAAGCCAGCGGCCTGCCTGGCCTGGCGGATTATCCACACGATACACTGCTGACATCAACATACTGACCCCACCCTGAGGTTCTTCCTCAATGGCCAGACGTACGAGGCGACCACTATCCAGATCGGTCTGCACGGTGTGGAGAGGCATTCCTCCCCAGCCCAGTCCATTAAGCAGGAATGCGCGCTTGGCAAACAGGTCAGCGAGTTTCCATGTTTTGGGAGACATTACGCCAAAATCGCGCCCTTTTGAATGTTCAGAACGATCGGTCAGTACCAGCTGAACATGCTTTGCGAGTTCACTCTGCGGGATTGGGCCTGGATACGCCGCCAGTGGGTGCTCTGCCGCAGCTACCATTGCAAAAGGAATATTCACCAAAGGTTCAGTGATGATTCCTGGGGGCGTCAATGGCAGGAAACCAACAATACCCACCGTGGCTCGTCTATCCAGAACGGGCTGGAAAGTAGCGCCAAGAGCTTCTACGTACACATGAAGCGGTACTGCCGGGAACTGTTGACGAAACTCTTTAGCGACTCCCGCAAGGGCATCAATGGGAAAAAAGACATCCACAACCACAGCAAGTTCGGGTTCCAGTCCGGCCGCCATGCCTTTTGCCTGGGATTTCATGGCATCCACAATAGAAACGGCTTTTCGCGCGCTGACAAGCAATGCCGAGCCTGCAGGTGTCAGCAATGGATAGCGCCCTGAGCGATCGAATAAGGTGACACCTAATTGCAGTTCCAGCCCACGCACAAGCTCACTGGCTGCTGACTGAGCCCGGCCAAGACGACGGGCAGCGGCCGAGAAGCTCCCTTCATCTACAGCAGCAACAAATGTTCGAAGCTGGTCGAGCGATATTCCGTCAAGCATAAACCCTCACCAATGTATCTGAATTCAAGATGGTATCCATAAGATTATAACGGCTGTTCAGATGCATTCGTAGGTGCAATTATGGTGGCGCACTATTTTTTACGTTGACCACAGTCCACTCACCGGAGATTTAATATGACTACTATTCTGCATATCGACTCGAGCATCCTGGGTAGCAACTCTGTCAGCCGCAGCCTGACTGCTGAAATCGTCGCTAAAGAAGTGAAATTAAACCCTGGGGCCACACTTCTGCGACGCGATCTTGTTGCAGATGAATTACAGCATTTGAGCCCTGCCCATCTGGCTGTGTTTCAGGGAAATACACCGACTTCAGAATCGTTAGCGAACGACATCGCTCTGGGCAGCACCTACATCGATGAGTTGTTCTCAGCGGATATCATTATTATTGGCGTTCCGATGTACAACTTTTCGCTTCCGAGCCAACTCAAGGCATGGCTGGATCGTGTACTTGTCGCGGGAAGGACATTCCACTACACCGCGAATGGTCCGGAAGGTCTGCTTCCAGCAGGTAAAAAAGTGTATATCGCTTCAACTCGCGGTGGCGTTTACAGCGGTACCAGCCCTGTCGCCCATCTTGACCATCAGGAAACGTTGCTTACCGCTGCGCTTAATTTCATCGGACTCTCTGACATCACCATTTTTCGTGCGGAAGGTCTTGCTCTGGGAGATGACGCCAGAGCAACGGCACTTGCCAGGGCGAAGAACGAGGTTGAAACAACGGTTATCTGACTCGTGACCGGGGCTACGTTGAAAAACCGGCACAAGGAGTTAAATGTGGAAATAGGCATAAACAGTTTCGCTTCACTTTTACCTGAAAGGAACAATGGGCGTATACCTAATCCGGCGGAACGTCTTGCGGCATTACTGGAGGAAATCACTCTTGCCGACGAGGCTGGTATAGATGTGTTTGGTGTCGGTGAACATCATCGTACTGATTTCGCCGATTCGTCACCTGCTGTCATTCTTGCGGCGGCCGCCGCACGAACGAAAAAAATCAGACTAACCAGCGCGGTATCGGTTCTCAGTACGGTTGATCCGGTGAGGTTGTTTCAGGACTTCTCCACCCTGGATCTGCTCTCGCAGGGCCGTGCCGAAATCACCGTTGGTCGTGGTTCTTTTGCAGAAGCTTATTCGCTATTTGGTCACTCCAGGGATGACTATGACGCTCTATTTACAGAGAAGCTTGGACTTTTGCAGCAACTTGTCAGGGAAACACACATCACATGGTCAGGCCGTTACCGTCCAGCGCTTACGGGCCAGGGCGTCTATCCCCGGCCAATGCAGAATCCGCTGCCGGTTTGGGTAGGTGTTGGCGGGACACCGCACTCCTTCATCCGGGCCGGAGCTGCGGGTCTGCCGCTGATGGTGGCGATTATCGGGGGCAGACCCGATCGTTTCCGGCCATTAATCGACCTCTACCGGCAGGCCGGTATTCGTGCCGGCTACCATCGCGAACAGCTTAGGGTGGGGCTACATGTTACCGGCTTTGTGGCTGACTCCGCGAAAGCAGCAAAAGACGCGTTTTATCCAGGCTGGCTGCATGCTTTCACACAAGTGGGCAAAGAGCGCGGTTGGGGGCCAGTGACGCGTGAGCAATTTGATGCCTCCTGTAGCCCTGACGGTGCATACCTCGTTGGCGATCCGCCAACCGTGATAGCCAAAGCACAGGCAATATCGACATCATTGGGCGGTATTGACCGGCTGTCATTTCAGATGAGTGCTGCCACTGCAGGATCTGAGGCAATGGGTCATTCAATCAAACTTATCGGACACGAAGTGGCTGCGGCCCTTCGTGAAAAAAAGCACACAGCCAGAATTGTATATTGAAGGAAAATCTATCATGACCGATTCTCTTGAGAGCCAGGGCGTGAATCGCGCCATTGCCTACCGTACGAAGGGCCATCGATTAGGCCCCATTACGCGATTACTGAGTCCGGATGATCTGGGAGATGATATCAAGCCGTTCGTTTTTCTTGATTTGTTTGAGTTCTTCCCACCGTATAACCGTGGTTTTATACCTCATTCACATTCAGGTATTGCAACCCTTACGGCCTTCTTTGAAGGTGGTATGACTTACGGGGATACCACAGGAAAACAAGGTTCCATGTCTGATGGTTCTGTGGAGTGGATGCGAGCAGGTAGTGGGGTCTGGCATGCGGGTGAGCCCTTACCGGGGAAAGTCATGCGAGGTTTTTAGCTCTGGGTGGCTTTACCGCCTGAACTGGAACTGGCATCGGCAGAAAGCCTTTATTTCGAAGCTGAAGCTATTATGCACGATGGCCCAGCCCGTATTTTACTGGGACAGTACAATGGCAGGACCAGTCCAGTTCCTTCACCATCATCAATGACTTATCTGCACGTGCGGCTTTCAGATGGTCAGAAGTGGACTTATCAGCCGCAGGCAGATCATGATATCGCATGGCTGGCAACTAACGCCGGGCAGCTGGAGATCGGAAATACCCTGCTCGAACGTGAGCTGGCAATTTTCGCAGAAGGTCATGGAGCTATCAGCATCACGGCTCATGAAGAGGCCGAATTTGTGATCGGTTCAGCGGTCAAACACCCTTACCCTCTCATCCGGGAGGCTTCCTCTGTCCATACAAACGCGGCTTCGCTGGCAGAAGGAGAACGAACTATCGCCTCTATTCGCAACAGCCCGTCATTCAGTGCGCTTACATCGCGCTGATAACTCTCATCGATATTCAAAGAAATATCATGACACGCCGTAGTCATACTCATAAAACTGTCGCCATCACTGGCGGCAGTCCCGCCTGAAAACGTCGTATTTCTGCGGCATAGCATTCACGAAGGTAATATCTCAACCGTGGCCGCTCTGGCGCGAGCTTCCGTCATTGCGGAAACATAGCTGCTGCCGGAATATTTTATCTGGTAGGTCCGATCGATTTTACTTTCAAGAACCGGGTCCGCGGGTTTTGCGAACCGCACGTCGAATTCCTGTCCGATAGCCACTATCTTACCCGCCCGCTGAGACAGTGCTGCCTGATACCATTTTGAACGGGTACCGCTATAGGCACGGACGAAAAGTCGGTTATCCACCGTCACTTCCCAAATCCATGTTGGCGTGCCGGTGGTATTCATATCGGGACGGTACGGCGCGATTTTCAGGTCGTCCGCCGCATCTATTTTTGCTAAAAGCTCGCGGTTCCAGAGCATAAACCTTTCCTCTTTTCTATACGTTATTTCGTATATTATAAAGTTGGTAACACTGCGTCGGAGAATATCGAACGGTGTTATGATTTATTTATTAAGGTATTTATTAAAAAATGCCGTGATGTTATCAAACGGAATCTTATCCATGCGGTCATATAAATCAACATGGGTGGCATCTTTAACAATCAGAAGCTCTTTAGGCTGATTTGCCGCTTCATATGCCGTTTTAGAGAAATAAAGCGAATGCGCTTTTTCGCCATGAACAAACAGGATTGGGCGCGGAGAGATTTCCTTAATATACGTCATCAGCGGGAAATTCATAAAGGACATCGGCGTTGTCACGGACCATGAGTTTCCGGAGTTGACGGCACGTGGATGATATCCGCGTTTGGTCATATAGTAGTCCGCGTATTCCACGAGGAACTGCGCTTCGCCGCCCTTCAGTTTATTGTAAGCTGGCTGATAGGCCGGTTGACCGTTTGCCGCATCGTCCCAGCGCTGAAGGCTCATCTTCTCAAGCGCCTGCTCGCGTTGCGCCGGCGTTACGCTGTCATTGTAGCCCTTTGACATCACGCGGCTCATATCATACATGGTGCTGGCAACAACCGCTTTTACGCGTTTATCCACGGCAACAGCGTTCAGCGCGATCCCCCCCATACCGCAGATACCGATGACGCCGATACGTTCACGGTCCACATAAGATTGCAGCCCAATAAAATCAACGGCTGCCATAAAGTCTTCGGTATTAATATCGGGTGACGCGATATTGCGCGGTTCCCCACTGCTTTCGCCGGTATAAGACGGATCAAATGCCAGCGTCACAAATCCGCGCTCGGCTAAGGTTTGCGCATAAAGACCTGAGGCCTGCTCTTTTACCGCGCCAAAGGGCCCGGAAATAACCAGTGCCGCAAGCTTCTTGTTTCCGCGATCTTTAGGAAGATACACATCTGCGGCCAGCGTAATGCCGTAACGGTTTTTAAAAGTTACTTTTTGATGATCCACTTTGTCGCTCCTTGGGAAGGTTTTATCCCACGTCTGAACCAGGCGTACTGAAGAATCTGCTGTGCCTGCTGCCGGCTGGGCGACCGCAGATTCTGTTGAAATCATGGCCAGCGCTCCGGCAAGGAGTGCGCCATTAAAAAAGCGGGTTGAAGTTTTTAGCGTCATGATAGTCATACCTTCATTCAAATTGGATGCGGATTGGGTTGTAGTCAGCGCCTCATTTCGGTATGGCTATTTTGGATGTCGCTAATGAAATCTGTTATTAAAATACTCTGTATTATTTGCCTGATCCTATTAACATGATGCCAAAGCGTATATTTCACTTTTCATAACGGGTAAGTTGACGACGTCGCACAGACTTAACAAATATGAGGCGTGACGGAATGATTTCAGACAAATCGGTTGAGAGACGACTCGGCAAGCTCTCCCGGGATATTGCTCAGCGCACGCCCGGTACCGGTGATTTTCCCACCGCGGTTGAAGGGCTGGAACTCTTCCGGCGCAACGAACCCGCCCCTCCGGTGAGCTGCCTGGTCCCTCCGAGTATCGTTCTGGTGGCTGATGGCGCGAAGATCATGTGGGTTGGCGGTGAAGCTTATGAATATAATACGGAAAAATTCCTCATCACCTCCCTCGACTTGCCAGCCAGTTCGGAAGTGTTACAGGCATCGCCATCACGGCCCTGCGTCGGCGTCGCCTATAAACTTGACCAGCGCGTACTGATGGAATTAATTGCCCAGGGATGCCTGCCGCCAGTCAAAAAACGAGATGCGGGAACGGGGGTCGGTATAGGAACCATGACTGATGTTTTACTGGAGCCTTTCTGCCGCCTGCTTTCACTGCTGGACGAACCCGAAGCCATTCCCGTTCTCGGCCCGCTGATTCAGAGGGAGATACATTACCGGCTGTTGATGAGCGATCGGTCCGATCGTCTCAGGCAGATTGCGGCAGTCGACGGCCATGGTTACCGTATCGGTAAAGCTATCGACTGGTTAAAGACCAATATTGCTTCGCCGCTGCGTGTCGAAGAGCTGGCAAGTCGCGTGCAAATGAGCACGCCCTCCTTCCACCACCATTTCAGACAGCTTGCGGGAATGAGTCCGCTCCGCTATCAGAAATGGCTGCGTCTCAATGAAGCAAGGCGACTGATGCTGAATGAGCATTACGATGTCACCACAGCGGCCTATGCTGTCGGCTACGAAAGCTTATCCCATTTCAGCCGGGAATATACGCGGATGTTTGGGGAATCACCCAAGAGGGATATTACTGTGCTGAGAGAGTCTGCCGGTAGGCTTTAGTAAATTCTGCCCTGCTCTGCCTCCCCCGGTGAAATCTATTGTACGTGAAGGCTACAGGAGATGCTAAAGACCTGAACTCAAAAATATTTGCGCATCACTGACATTATTAATCCAGTAACTTCATTTCCAGAGCCCGACTCATGGCTTGCGTACGACTATTGACTTTGAGCTTGGCGTAGATGTTCTTGATGTGCCATTTCACCGTCTCAGTAGAGATAGTCAGGGAGCGAGCGATTTCTTTGTTCATCTGACCGTCAGCAATGAGCTGTAATATCTGCAGCTCTCGCTCACTGAGCTCCTGGTTAACATCAAGGTTTTCATGCTCAATCCGCTTGCCTTCAGACAGGCTCCCTTTCCCGGGCCAAGGGTCATCCCCTTCGCTGGCTGCCGAGGTTTCGCGTACACGGACAAGCAGAGGCTGCAAGGCATCGCCAGCATCAAGAAAAATACGTTTGAGATGCTGTTGTGCCGCTAATTGCAGGACGGGCTGCAATGCAGCCACGGCAGCCGCGTTTTCGCCACTATCCCACAGTGATAATGACCATAGCGTACGAAGACGCGCTGCGGAGAGCCGGTCGCCCCGACGCTCCTGCTCAGTCACGAGTTCGCCAAGCAAAAGGCTGGCTTGTGGCGCCTGACCTGACGCCAGAAGCAGGCGGCTGCGGCTGACATTGGCATGCTGTGCTATTGCGCGTTGACAGGGGTTTTCGGCATCAATTGTGGCACGGGCCGCCAGTTGTTCGAGTTGCCGATGCAGCAGCTCCGCGCCTGGATAATTCGCGCGCTGCAGGCGCACTCTCGCTTGCTCTGCTAACAATAAAGCCTGCGGCCGTTGCCATCCTCGAGACACCGCTAGTCGCTGCGCGTGTTCCAGCAGTCGTTCTGCCTCATGCGGCATATCGTCATTCAAGGCCTGGCGCGCAAGGTAGGTATAGCAGCGACTCAGGGCGTCGGGTGGACCAAACCGATCGATGAATTCGAGTCTATCTGCTAACAGCGTATTTAATGAGTCCAGGTTCATACGTTCGTAAGCCATTTCCGCCAGCAGCGGCGCAAGCGTCGCGCCGCTGGTCGACTGAGGGCCGGTATAACGCTCAGCCTGGCGCAATGCATTCTCTGCATGCCCCCAGGCGTTCTCCAGGTCACCCTGACCAAGGTGGCACTGAGTGATGATAAAAGCGCGATAAACCGAGACAAATAGATTGTCTAGTGGACTTTCCGGGCAAGGCATATGCCGTTGAACCTCAAGAGCGTCGCTATAGCGCTGGTTAACCACGTGGCAGTAGCTCAGAATATTGCATATGAGACCGTCGACCCAGGTGTCTCCGCAGGGCACTTTAGCCAGCAACGGCTCAACAATCGCCAGGCTTTCCGGGATTTTCTCGGCAAAAGCTTCGCAAATTGCGCGCACGACACGTAATTTGAGCCAGGCGTTGGGGGTTATATCATCACGATGATTAACGACCATTTGGTCAAGATTATCAAGTAACTGCCTCGATTCATCGAAGCGAAAATAGTGCGCCAGCGCCCAGGCCAGATTGATTTGCAGGTCAATGCGCGAAGGGTCAGTACTCGCAGGTAAGTGATGCATCCAGGAAACCAGGGTATCTATATCCCCTTCTTCCGCCAGCGACTGCGCGCCCGCGCCATCCTGCCCGGGATTATGGATCGGCTTGCCCGCTGCCAGTGCGTGGCGTACCGCCTCGGACCACAATCTCTGCTCAACGAACCAATGACTGGCTAATTCATGTAAGTGCTTGAGGTTGATATCGTTGTTCTGCTGCAATATCGTTCGCAGGGTTTCCTGCAAAAGAGGATGGTAGCGAAACCAGCAGCCTTGTTCGTCCAGGGCTGACAAAAAAAGATTGCGCCGCTCAATCCATGCCAGTATCGCTTCACTATCATCACGCTCTGTAACCCCGTTACATAACCCGGCATTTAAACGATTAAGAAACGATGTTTTGACGAGAAAATCAAAAACTTCCTGTGGCAATGGGTCAAGTACCACCTCTTTCAGATAACGGGCGATAGCGCGGGTTCCACCACGAATATTGCGCAGCAGATGTTCTGGATCATTGAGCAATTCTGGGGATAACGAAGCGATTTTCATGCCGGCGATCCACCCCTCTGTCGCGGAAAGTAGCCGCTGTACATGCTGATTACTGAGCGGTATGTCAATCGTCTGGCTGAAATAGTTTCTGGTTTCTTCAAGCGTAAATTGCAGGTCTCGATCGTAGATTTCCACCAGCTGGTCCTGTGCCTGAAGCAGGCTCAGAGAGAGACTGGGGTGGAAACGGCTGCCAATGATCAGGTGCAAGGCGGCAGGAGCATGCTTGAGCAAATATCCCAGGGCTTCATATACACCAGCATCATTAATCATATGGAAGTCATCAACGATCAGATACAGGTCGTGCGGACAGTAATGCAGTTGGTTAATCAACCCGGCCAGCAGCTGTTGAGAACTGGAAGGCGTCTGTTCTTCTATGTTGCGCCAAAAGTCGGCGTCCCAATCGCCATAGAGCGGCCGCAATGCTTGCAGCAGATAAGGAATGAACTGCCATACGCCATCATCATCCTCATCGAGGCTAAGCCAGGCAACGCGTTCACCCTGGGCAATCATTTGCTGATACCACTGCGCCAACAGCGTGGTTTTGCCAAATCCAGCACCCGCGCAAACGACGCCCAGACGGCGTCGCTGCATGCGATCGAGGAGGAGCAGAAGCCGTGAGCGCTGTAGCAGCCGTATCGAAGAGCGTGGTGGAACGAATTTGGTCAGGATTAGCGGCAAATCTCTCGTCAGCCGCAATGGCCCGGAGACCAGTGAAGTTGCCTGGCGACTTTTCAAATCCGATGGCTTCATCCGTAGTTATCTACTCGTATTATTTTTTTATCAATTGTACGCCAGAGCCCGGGATGGCATGGAGCCACCCCTCTCGATAGATACATAAAATTTATAAAGTTTGACCTCAAGCATGAAAACCCCCTCCTACCCCCCCATGAAGGTGGCTTCGCACCTCCTCGTCGCACTCGTAGATTCATTGCATCGGCGTGGTTAAGGGGCTTCCAGCCTGTCAAACCCCCGCCTGACGACCTTTACTGAGGAGAATTAAGTGATGCTTAACAAACAGGCTTTACTCCAGGCTTACCGTAAGATGCGCGAAATCCGGACGTTTGAGGAGCGTTTGCATCAGGAAAACACCAGCGGGGATATTCCGGGCTTCATTCACCTTTATACCGGTGAGGAAGCCATTGCGGTGGGGGTCTGCGAAAATCTCACTAACGCTGATTTCATTGGGTCCACACACCGTGGGCATGGCCACTGTATTGCCAAAGGCTGCGATATTCACGGCATGATGGCTGAAATATTCGGTAAGGACAGCGGATTATGCCGGGGCAAGGGAGGCTCTATGCATATTGCCGATCTGTCGAAAGGTATGCTGGGTGCGAACGCTATCGTGGGTGGCGCCCCTCCGTTAGCCATCGGCGCTGCTCTGACGGCCAAAACCCTCAAGACCGGTAACGTTGGGGTCTCTTTTACCGGTGACGGCGGTTCTAATCAGGGCCTGGTATTTGAAGCCATCAACATGGCAGTCGTGCTGCAACTCCCTGCCATCTTTATTTTCGAGAACAACGGTTATGGCGAAGGAACGGGTCATGACTACGCCGTCGGTGGTCGTGATATCGCCGGGCGCGCCGCGGGCTTCGGTTTACCGGCAGTGACGGTTGATGGCACCGATTTCTTTGCCGTTTACGATGCCACCGCAGAGGCGGTCAAGCGCGCCCGAGAAGGTGGAGGCCCAAGCGTCATTGAGGCCAAAGCTTTCCGCTGGCACGGTCACTTTGAGGGCGATCCGGCGCTTTACCGCGCTGAGGGCGAAGTTCAACGTCTGCGCGAACAACATGATCCGCTGAAGATTTTCACCGCCAGGGTCAAACAACACATCTCCCTTGAGGAACTGGCGGCGATCGACGCGGCGGTTGAAGCACTTGTCGATGATGCTGTATTCAAAGCGCGAGCCGCTGCCTATCCGGCTCCGGAAGACCTGCTTACAGACGTTTACGTCTCATACTGAGGGTGATAACAATGCCTATAAAAACCTATCGAGAAGCGGTCAAGGAAGCCCTGGCCCAGGAAATGGAGCACGACGAACGCGTCGTTCTGATTGGTGAAGACTTGCGCGGCGGTCACGGCGGAAATGCGCCCGAAGAAGCAAGGATAGAGGCCTTTGGAGGTGTGCTCGGAGTCACTAAAGGGCTGTGGACGCAGTTCGGCTCCGACCGGGTGATCGACACCCCCATTACGGAGTCGGCGATCGTCGGCATGGCTGCCGGCGCCGCTGCAACGGGTCTGCGGCCGGTGGCGGAGCTGATGTTTATGGATTTTTTCGGTGTTAGCCATGATGCGCTGTACAACCAGGCGGCAAAGTTTCGCTATATGTTTGGTGGCAAGGCCAAGGCGCCGCTGGTGATGCGGGGCATGATCGGTGCTGGTTTTTCTGCAGCAGCCCAGCATTCGCAGTCACCCTATAATATTTTTGCTACCACACCGGGGCTCAAGGTGGTTGTGCCATCGACGCCTTATGATGTCAAAGGGCTGCTGATCCAGTCGATTCGCGACGACGATCCGGTGGTGTTCTGCGAGCATAAAATGCTCTATGACCTCAAGGGCGAGGTACCGGACGAGATTTATACCCTGCCCCTGGGCGTCGCCAACTATACCCGTGAAGGTGAGGATGTCACCATCATCGCGTTGTCTGCAATGGTACATAAAGCAAACCAGGTCGCCGACAAACTGGCCAGGGAGGGGATCTCGGTGGAGGTGGTCGATCCACGTACAATCTCGCCTCTGGACGAAGAAGGTATTCTGGAATCAGTGGCTTCTACCGGCCGCGTGGTCATTGTCGACGAGTCAGCCGCGCGTTTTGGCTTTGCTCATGATGTCGCAGCGCTGATTGCTTCCCAGGCATTCCATTTCCTCAAAGCGCCTGTTGTTCTGGTGACACCACCACACACCCCGGTACCGTTCTCCCCTGCTCTCGAAAAACTCTGGATCCCTGGCGTTGAACGTATCGAAGCTGCCGTCCGTCAAGTGCTGGAGGATTAAGCTATGAGCGATATCAGGACACTTGAAATGCCGAAGTGGGGCCTTTCAATGGAGGAAGGCGTGCTCGCGCGGTGGGCCATCCAGGAGGGTGACCGCTTCGCCAAAGGGCAGGAAATCTGTGAAATTGAGACCAGCAAAATCGTCAATGTTCTGGAGGCCCCCTTCGCCGGTACGCTACGGCGGATAATCGCCCGGGTGGGAGATACCCTCCCGGTCGGCGCTGTTTTGGCGTTGGTAGCTGACTCTTCGGTAAGCGATGCTGAACTGGATGCCTTTGCCGCCAGTCTGGCCGCGGCGCAGCCAGCAGCGCCTGCCACGCAGACTACCGAGCCTGCTGTAGCGGCCGTCGCGCCCTCCATTGTACCAGCCCCCGCCAATAAGCCTGCGGCATCCATTGGGCAGACCGAGGTACCCACCAGCCTGCAAGGCATAACCGATCCGACTCAGGTGAATGCCACTCCCCATGCGTTACGTCAGTCTGCGCGGTTGGGCGTTGACTTGAAAAAGGTCCAGGGTAGCGGGCGTGGCGAGCGTATCTCTGTCGCTGACCTGGAGAGCGCGATCGTTGCCGCAGGCGGCCGCATCGCCTCTCCGCCGCCGCCCGTTCGTTCCGGCAAAGCGCCGCGATCGCATACCGATGATAGCCAGGTATCGGCAACCCCGTTGGCGCGCCGTCTGGCCAACAAACTGGGGATCAACCTGCACGACTGCCGCAAAAGCGGTTCACTCGGACGGGTGAGCCGTGATGATGTGCTGGCGGCCGCTTTGCTGCTTGATGGGCTACCCCAGGCCGGGGCTCCACAAGCCACGTCAGCGACAGCCTTTGAGACGTTGCCGATGTCCAGTATGCGGCGAGCGATCGCTGGCCGTTTGCAAATGTCCAAGCAACATGCACCCCATTTCCGTTTGACCGTCGATCTCGATCTGGAGCGACTCTTAGCATTGCGTAAGGAAATCAACAGCGAAGTACCCGGCGTCAAGATTTCGGTTAACGATATGCTGGTTAAGGCCTGCGCCATGGCGCTGATAGCCGTGCCGGACGTCAACATACAGTTTGATGAGGCTACCCAGAGCATCCGCCGTTTTGCCGATGCCGACATTTCCGTGGCCGTTGCGCTGCCAGACGGGTTAATTACCCCTATCGTACGTTCGGCCAACAGCAGGTCGATAAGCGACATATCAAACGAAGTTCATTCTCTGATAACCAAAGCCCGGGCGGGCATGCTCAAGCCCGAAGAATTCCAGGGCGGCACCTTTAGCGTGTCAAATCTGGGCATGCTCGGAGTACGGCAGTTTGACGCCATCATAAACCCACCCCAGGGCGCGATCCTTGCGATTGGCGCAGGCGAGCCCCGAGCGGTAGTTCGCGATGGACAAATCGTCGTCCGCCATCAACTGACCGTATCGCTGTCCTGCGATCACCGGGTCATCGATGGGGCGTCAGGCGCGGCTTTTCTCCAGGCGCTCAAGCGGCTGGTTGAAACACCGACGCTGTTGTTTATCGAGGAGACGAGCTATGCACGACAAATATGATGTACTGATAATAGGGGGCGGGCCTGGGGGGTATGTCGCCGCCATTCGTGCCGGCCAGCTAGGGCTTCGTACAGCATTGGTGGAAAAGCAGCATTTAGGGGGGATCTGCCTGAACTGGGGATGCATTCCAACCAAGGCGCTGCTGCATGGTGCAGAGGTGGCGCACAGTATTGCGCATGCCGATCGGCTGGGTTTTAGTCTCAGAGAGGTGAGTTTCGATGTGCAGAAACTGGTGCAGTTTAGCCGCGCCGTGTCGCAACAGCTGACCGGAGGTGTCGAGTACCTGCTGAAGAAAAATGGCGTTACTGTCATTACCGGCACCGCCCGGCTACGTGGTAAGGGGCATGTAACGGTCGCCGATCCCCGAGGGGAAGAGCGAGACTATCGCGCTGGTCATGTGATCCTTGCGACTGGCGCCCGGCCGCGAGCGTTGCCAGGAGTAGAGCCAGATGGTGAGCGAATCTGGACCTATTTTGAGGCCCTGCAGCCTGAGCGCTTACCGGAGTCTCTATTAATCATCGGATCAGGGGCCATCGGAGTCGAGTTCGCCAGCCTTTATAACGATCTTGGCAGTAACGTGACGCTGGTCGAACAAGCCGCGCAGATTCTGCCCGCTGAAGACGCCGAAGTCTCCGCTACCGTGCGTAAATCGTTCGAAAAACGCGGTATACACGTCCATAGCCAAACGCTGCTGACGCAGGTACAGCGCACCGATACGGGCGTGCGCTGCACCTTGAAAACCACCGGTGCCGAACAGACCCTGGAAGTCAAACGTGTGCTGTTGGCAGCGGGCGTACAGCCTAATGTGGAAGGCCTGGGGCTGGAAGCGCTGGGAGTCGAGTTGGACCGCGGGTTTATCAAGACGGATGCAGCTTGCCGAACCAACGTATTTGGGCTCTATGCTATCGGCGATGTGGCCGGCCCGCCGTGTCTGGCGCACAAAGCCAGCCACGAAGGCGCGATCTGCGTCGAGACGCTGGCCGGCGTCAAAGGCGTACGCCCTCTTAACCGCGACTATGTGCCCGGTTGTACCTATGCCCGGCCACAGGTTGCCAGCCTGGGCTTGACAGAGGCGAAGGCTCGAGAGACGGGACGGCCAATCAAGATCGGTAAGTTCGCATATCAGGGGAATGGTAAGGCGCTGGCCAGCGGGGAGACGGAGGGTTTTGTAAAGACTGTTTTCGACGCCGAAACCGGCGAGCTGCTGGGCGCGCATATGGTTGGTGAGCAGGTCACTGAACAGATCCAGGGTTTTGGTATCGCGCATCATCTGGAGGCCACAGATGAGAGTCTCTTATCGATGATCTTTGCTCATCCAACGCTTTCTGAAGCCATGCATGAATCCATCCTTGCCGCCAGTGGTCAGCCGCTGCATCAACAATGACAATATAAACCCGGCATTCAACGCCGGGTTTGTCTGAGGCTTTAAGGCCGTCTGAAAAGGGCAATGCTGCGCCCGGCCAGAACAAAATCAATTGTCTCGGTAATGATGACGCCGTCCGTTTTTTCTTCAGCGGTCGACAGCTCAAGAACCCAGCCGCCTTCGCCAAACTGCGGGATCTGGAACGGAACATCGCCCTCAAAGGGATTGAACAGCATCAGCACGTCATGCCAGATGCCCTCCTCCTGTTCAAGATCGGGTCGGCTGATGGCGAGACCTAACGTCGAACCTTCATCCCATTGTTCAGATTGCTGCAGACCGCCGCCGGCGTTAAACCAGCGTATCTCGAGCCCGTCACGCCAGCTTTCACGGCGTAAAAGCGGTTGCTCCGCACGCAGCGCTATCAGACGCTGGGTGAAATGGCGCAACGCATGGTCCTGATCGGACAGTGCTTCCCAGTTGACCCATGAAATCTCGCTGTCCTGGCAGTAGCCGTTATTATTGCCCTGCTGAGAACGGCCAAACTCATCGCCGGCCAGCAGCATCGGCGTACCGTGGGAGAACAATAACGTGGTCAGGAAATTCCGCTTCTGGCGTTCGCGGACGGCGACGATATCCTGGTTTTCCGTCGGGCCTTCTTCGCCATAATTGCAGGAGCGGTTGTCATTATGCCCGTCGTTATTGTCCTCACCGTTGGCTTCATTATGCTTCTCGTTATACGAAACCAGATCGTTCAACGTGAAGCCGTCATGGGCGGTAATAAAATTGACGCTGGACCACGGACGACGGCCGCGTAAATCGTACAGATCGCCGGAGCCCAGTAAACGGGCGGCAAAGTCGTTGGAAACATTATCCCCCTTCCAGTATTCCCGCACCGTATCACGATATTTGTCGTTCCACTCGCCCCAGCCAGGCGGAAAACCGCCGACCTGATAACCCCCGGGACCGATATCCCAGGGTTCACCAATCAGTTTAAGCTTCGATAAAACCGGATCCTGGGTTATCGCATCGAAAAAACCACCTCGCGGATCGAAGCCTTCGGGTTCGCGTCCGAGAATGGTCCCCAGATCAAAACGAAAGCCGTCGACGTGCATAGCTTGCGCCCAGTAACGTAGCGAATCCATGACCATCTGCAGCACCCGGGGATGCGAGGTATTCACCGTGTTCCCCGTCCCGGTATCATTTATGTAATAGCGATGCTGATCCGGCATCGTCCGGTAGTAGGAAAAATTATCGATGCCTTTAAATGAGAGCGTCGGTCCCAGCTCATTGCCTTCCGCGGTGTGGTTGTAAACCACGTCAAGGATCACTTCGATACCGGCATCATGAAATGCGCGCACCATGTCGCGGAAGCCCGCGATACCCGCGGGTCCGTAGTAACGGGACGCGGGAGCGAAGAAGCCCAGCGTATTGTAGCCCCAGAAGTTTTTTAGCCCTCTGTCGAGCAGATGCCGATCGTCCGGAAACCAGTGTACGGGAAGCAGCTCAACGGAGGTGATGCCCAGGCTCTTGATATAATCGACGGAAACCTGATGCCCAAGTCCCTCAAATGTGCCGCGCAGCTCCGGGGGAAGCGCCGGATTGCGCTGGGTAAAACCCTTCACATGCGTTTCGTAGATAACCGCATGCGGCCAGGGGACGTCGGGGCGATTCTCCCCCTGCCAGTCGAAGGCATCCGGGTCGACAACCTTGCATTTTGGCGTAAATGGCGCGCTATCGCGGGTATCAAAGCTCAGATCTTTCTCCTCATGGCCCAGCTCGTAGCCGAAATGCGCATCGTTCCATTCAATATCGCCTTCCAGCTCCCGCGCGTAGGGATCGATAAGCAATTTGTGTGGATTAAAGCGATGGCCGTTCTCCGGATCGTACGGCCCATAAACCCGATAACCGTATAAGGCTCCGGGCTGCAGACCGGGTACGTAGCCGTGCCAGATTTCGTGTGTATATTCAGGTAGTTCAAGCCGGGCTATTTCCGTTTTTCCGCAAGGATCGAATAAGCACAGCTCAACCCGCTCAGCGTGCGCTGAAAACAGCGCGAAGTTCACGCCCTTTCCGTCAAAATTAGCCCCCAGCTGCTGGCCGTCCCCGGGCTCTATTGCAAACGTTTCTTTCATTGACACTATTCCTCTCTACTTTTCTTTTCACTAATAAGCGTTACTAACCACCCCGTTGCTGACGCCAGATCGAGCGCCTCTTCGACCAGACGGTTTTCGCCGGTTAACGCATCGCGATAATGTCGTCCTGCCAGATCTTCGGGTATGGCTACCGCAGTGTTGCCCCACAGCCTGACCGGGGAATCAGCCAATCCGTGCGCCGCGACGTCAAACGCCAGGCGAGGAACCACCACGATAAGGGCCTCCTCGTCGTTGATGCGCGCGTAGGCGATAAGATTCTCTTCCCTGTCACCGGTGACCTTTAATGGTACCCAGTCACCATAATGGAAGAGCGCGGAATGCCGCTGCCTTAACCTGAGAAACGACGCGGTGACGTACTGCTTCAGCTGTCCGTCTCGCCATGCGTTTTCGCTATTAAACAACTCAGGGCCTTCGCTATCGAGGTTATGCGCCAGGACGGCGAAGTCAGGTTCACGTCGGTTATCCGGATCGACAAGGCTGAAGTTCAGCGCCTCGCTCCCCTGATAAATATCCGGTACGCCGGGGGCGGTCAGTTTGATGACCGTCTGGCTGAGGCTGTTCACCAGGCCGGCACGGATAAAAGGCTGCAGGGCGGTGTGAAAATCGTTGAGAAAGAGCGAATTATCCGCAGCGAACAGCTGTTGCGCATAGTTCAGCACAACGCTTTCATAGCTTTCATTGCTGTCGATCCAGTCGGTTCTTTGCTTGGCCTCGCGCAGCGCTTTTTCCATAAAAGCAAGAAAACGCGTCTCGAGTTCTTTCAGCCCTGCGGTATCGTCGGGCAGCAGCGTTGCAGGCCACACGCCGGCGAGCGCCTGATAGATCATCCACGTATCCGCCGCGTTCGGCGCCGTACCGTCGTTCAAAAAACGCACCTGGGTTTGATTCATCTGACGCCAGCGCGCAAGGTTTTCCGCCCACAGCTGCGGGGCTTCCGTTAGGGTGTAAAGGCGGGCGCGCGCATCTTCCCCGCGTTTAGTATCGTGCGTCGACGTTCCCAGCAGCGCGTCGGGCTGGCGGGCAAGACGAATGCGCATCTCCTGGTGAAAACGAGAGAGAGAAAAAGCGCGAGGAGTAGGATCGGCCCCGACTTCGTTCAATGCCAGGTCGAGGTTATGGCGAAAGAACAGCGTATCCTCGACCGATTTAGCCATC
The DNA here is from genome assembly GCF_033843325.1 of Klebsiella sp. JN_Kp126. Classification (NCBI taxonomy): domain Bacteria; kingdom Pseudomonadati; phylum Pseudomonadota; class Gammaproteobacteria; order Enterobacterales; family Enterobacteriaceae; genus Klebsiella; species Klebsiella sp. JN_Kp126. The sequence goes on from NZ_JAWXQV010000046.1 coordinate 25,884, forward strand.
AACGGCCCCGTCAGCTGCTGAAAGCGGGTTCTGAAGAGTGACGCGGTGTCGAGGCTACTTCCGTGCAGATTGCCGGTCAGGATGGCGATAATGACCTCAAGCGCCCTGGCATCGGGTTTGTCTTCCCTGGCGTTCACCTGGTCAACCACCCGGTTTAACAGCGTAATATCGCCTGCGGTCAGTCCTTCGGCGGTGCCGTAGGTACGATAGACCGGGAAGGCCAGCAGCAGTTCACGCAAGGCATGGCGCAGCGCGTCGCTCTCAACCGCCATGCTATTACGCTCCGCCAGTTCGGTGGCCAGCCGCAATAAGGTGGTAAATTCACCCTCAAAATTGCGATCCACCATCAGTCCTTTCGCCTCGCGCAGCGCGGTATGGCGATCTATCGCTCCGCCGAGCGCTTCATCATGAACCTGCTGCAGCAGATCGAGGTTATTGTCATCCACCAGCACTTCCGCCAGCGAAGCGATAAACTCATATCCTGTGGTGCCGGAGACGGGCCAGTCGGCGGGCAGCTGCTCGCCTTTGGCGAGGATTTTTTCCACCGTAATGTAGCACTCTGGCCCGGCTGCCTGGCGCAGGCGCTGCAAATACCCCAGCGGGTCGGCAAGGCCATCGATATGGTCAATGCGCAGACCATCGACGATGCCAGAATGCACCAGTTCAAGAATAAGGCGGTGGGTGTCGTCAAACACCGCCGGGTCTTCAACCCGGACGCCAATCAGGCCGGTAATTTCAAAAAAGCGCCGCCAGGAGAGCTGCCTGGGCGCTTCCCGCCAGGACATCAGCCGCCAGCTTTGCGCCTCGTGCAGGGCCAGAATGGCGTCGCGATCCGGAGATGTTAGTAGTTGCTCACCTGTCGCCAGGGTTTGAGGATTCAGGGGCCAGGCCTGGTCATAGTAGACGAACGCCGGCTTCCCGGTTTCCGGATCGCGTTTTAGCGCGAGCGCCCCGCTCTCCAGCTCTGCCTCAAAGGTATCCCCCAGAAACGGCAGCGTAACGGGACGCGTCCAGTCAATATCGAAATAATGGGCCCAGGCGCTGTTTTTGCCCTGCTCGATGACGTCCCGCCACCAGCGATTCTCCAGCGAGGTCGCCATATGGTTGGGAACAATATCCAGAATCAGGCCAATTTGCGCGTTTCGCAGCGCCTTCACCATCCGGTCAAACCCTTCGCGGCCCCCGATGGCCGGATCGATCTCGTTAGGATCGGTAATATCATAGCCATGGGTTGACCCGCTGGTTGCCGTAAAAATCGGCGAGGCGTAAAGATGGCTGATACCCAGGTCTTTGAGATATGGCGCCAGCGCCGCCGCGCGATCGAAGGTCATGCCGTTACGGAACTGAATACGATAGGTTGCGGAAGGGATCATGATGAGGCTTCTCCATGTGCAAAACGGACAACAATACTGTTTGGCGATAACGCCTCCTGCCGCTCCGGCCAGCTAAAAATGACCTCGCCCGCTATTTCCGGCATCGCTGCCCGCTCCTCGCCGATATTCAGCGCCACGGAGAGCGTGCCGCCGGAGAATTGCCAGCTCACCGCCAGCGCCTGCGCCGCCGCGTGCAGGATCATGCCCTCCACGGCCCCTCCCGCCGCGAGCAGCGGGACAATGTAGCGATGGCGCAGCTGGATAAGGTGGCGCGTAAAGCGCAGCCAGGCTTTCCCCTCCTCGCTTGCCGCCTTCTGCCAGTCGAGCTTAGAACGGATAAAGGTCCGGGGATCGTTCGGGTCAGGGACTGATGCATCGTGTCCCGCGTGCCCGGCAAACTCTTTAGCCCGCCCTTCCCGCACCGCCTTCGCGAGGTCGCCATGAAAATCGGTAAAGAACAGAAAGGGGTTCGTCTCCGCAAACTCTTCGCCCATAAACAGCAAAGGAATGTGGGGCGACAGAAGCAATGCCGCGAGCAGAACGCGCGTTTTCCCGGCGCCGGCAAGAGAAATCAGCCTTTCCCCCTGCGCACGGTTCCCGGTCTGATCGTGATTCTGAATAAAGTCGACAAAAAACTGCGGCGGCTGAGCGGCGCAGGCCACGCCGCGTGGCTTTCCGGTTTGCGCAGAAAGCTCACCCTGGTAGACAAACCCTTCGGCCAGCGCCCTTGCGACATTCTTTGCCGGCTGATGCGCAAAATCCTGATAATAGGCGTGCGTTTCGCCGGTCGCGAAAACGTGGGCGGCGTTATGAAAGTCATCATTCCACTCGGCGGTAAAGAGCGGCGTCTGTCCTTTCTCATCGCGCGGATGGAGGAAAATCACGTTCCGGCTGTCTTCAGTGGTGAGGTGGATGTGGCGGTCGGGAATCGCGGCGCGGATATTTTCGGCTATTTCTATCAGTACGTGCCTGGCGGAGCGATCTTCAATCTGATCGATAGCATCAAAGCGCAGCCCATCGAGCTGGTATTCGGTCAGCCAGAACAGCGGCGCCTCGGTAATATACTGCCGCACGGCCTCGGTTTCATAGGCGATAGCGTTACCCCACGGGGTCATCCGGTCCTGATGAAAAAAGCCCGGCGACAGCAGAGAGAGATAGTTGCCTTCCGGGCCAAAATGGTTCAGCACGATATCGAGAACCACCGATAGCCCTAACCCGTGGGCGGCATCAATAAAGGCGTGAAAATCCTCCGGTGCGCCATACGCTGCGTGCGGCGCATAGAGTAATACGCCGTCGTAACCCCAGCCGCGGGAACCGCCAAACTGGGCTACGGGCATGACCTCTATCTGGGTGATCCCCAGCTCCGCCAGATAAGGCAGCTTTTCGATGGCAGCCAGAAAGGTGCCATCCGGCGTAAAGGTGCCCGGATGAAGTTCATATATCACGGTTTCTTCCCACGGACGTCCTTTCCAGCCAGCGTTAACCGGCTGAAAACGCCTGGGGTCGATGACCACCGAAGGGCCGTTAACATCATCGCGTTGCGCGCGCGACGCCGGGTCCGGAATGCGCGTGCCGTCGGCTAAACGGAGCATATATTCATCACCATGCTTTACGCCGGGGACGTCAATCTGGAACCAGCCCTCTCCCGCGCCGTCCATCGGAATATCCCGGCCCGTCAGGCTCAGCGTCATCGTTTTTTGACCTTCGGCCCAGACGCGAAAGCGGACCGTGTCCGCGGCAATGAACTCCGCCCCCCAATGTTTTTTAAATACTCTGGATTCCATTAAATATCCTCAAATGACCTGTGGAAAATGCGGCATGAATATAAGATTAGACCAGGTTTAAACGCGTGCGCTGTTGATGGCGAGGCTGTTATTTTTAAAGACGTTGTCTATGATTAATAAATCGCTTAAAAAACAAGGAATGCTATGCAGATTCGTAAAGGATTAAATTCCGACCTGGCTCGTCTGGAATATTGTGATTTTTCCTTCACCGTCAGCCAGATTGCCACCGGCCCCTTTGTCAATAATGATCTGAAAATTGAAACACTTCCCAGCGCTTATAATAAAACCTATGAACTGGACATCCAGACGCTGGAAAACCACTGCGTTAATCCGGATGCTATATTTTTAATCGCGGAAACCGACGCGGGGCAAGTCGCCGGATTTATCACCGCTTCCTTGATCTGGAACAAGTTTATTTCCGTGGATTATATCGCCATCGAGCGCTCACAGCGCAGAACGGGCGCGGCCAACAAGCTCATGGCGGCAGCCCATATATGGGCCCGGAGCATGAGCGCGGCGGGATTAAAGCTGGAAACCCAGAACGTCAACGTTCCCGCCTGTCTTTTCTACCGAAATTATGGCTTTACCCTGGGCGGATACGATCGTTATCTCTACAGCGCGTTACCGGAAAAAGATGAAATTGCGTTGTTCTGGTATTACATGTTGACTTAAAAGCCAGGTAAATAATTCCTGGTTTTACGATGTTAATTATTCCTGGTTTACGCTTTTTTTATCGCCCAAACGCAGTCATTGACTAATCTTAAATTTCATTTATTAAGGAGGCCGGTATGACAACAGGAAATAACCCAACGCTACACTATCCACTTCCGCCGTTTGTCGAGCAGCCGCAGCAGCCCCCGGGGCTGGCATCCGAAATGAAGCCCCTTCCCGATCACGGTGAGACCAGCTATACCGGTTCCGGAAAGCTGGCGGGGAAAAAAGCGCTGATTACCGGCGGTGATTCGGGGATTGGTCGGGCTGTCGCGATTGCCTACGCGCGGGAAGGCGCGGATGTCGCTATCGGCTACCTGCCGGAGGAGGAGTCCGACGCGGCTGCCGTTATCGCGCTGATCCAGGCCGAGGGAAGAAAAGCCGTCGCCATTCCCGGCGATATTCGGATTGAGTCATTTTGCGATACCCTGGTTGAAAAGGCGGTCGCTGAGCTGGGCGGGCTGGATATTCTGGTTAACAACGCCGGCAGGCAGCAGTATTGTGAATCCATTGAGACGTTAACGACCGCCGCGTTTGACGCCACGTTTAAAACCAACGTTTATGCGCCCTTCTGGATAACCAAAGCCGCGCTTCGTCATCTCTCTCAGGGGGCGGCGATCATTAACACCTCTTCCGTGCAGGCGTTTAAACCCAGCGAGATCCTGCTGGATTATGCCCAGACCAAAGCCTGCAACGTGGCGTTTACCAAATCGCTGGCTAAGCAGCTTGGTCCGCGCGGTATCCGCGTTAACGCCGTGGCGCCCGGCCCGTACTGGACTCCGCTGCAATCAAGCGGCGGCCAGCCGCAAGAGAAAGTTCAGCATTTTGGTGAGGATACGCCGCTCGGCAGACCGGGACAGCCGGTCGAGATTGCGCCCCTTTACGTTCTCCTCGCCTCAGATGCCTGCTCGTACGCTTCCGGTCAGGTCTGGTGCTCAGACGGCGGTACCGGCGTCGCATAAAAGAAGCGCTCGCCGCTGTCGCGCGCTGTTCCAGCTAGCCGCAGCGGCGAACGCTAGCCGCAGAGAAGAAACTGGATGAGGGTAATCAGCAAATAAAAACCGCAGACGATTTGCAAAACTCTCCAGCCCCACCTGAAATAACGCCACTGATAACGCTCCCTGGCATTCGCCTGCGCAATAGCGGGTTCCAGGACCTGCTTTTTCTGCTTCCTTCTAACCATGCTCCAGCCCCACCCGACAATGGTCAGGATGACGATAACTTTATAAAGGATAATGTTGTCCATGCCGCCGCCATTTCATGATGGGATAAATCTCCCCGCCAGTGTAGCGCACTTCCCGCCTCGTTACCTGCATTCCTTATTTACGTTTAAATGCGTTTACGATGGAACACTCTTGCTTTGTCAGCGTTGCTGACGCAAGCATCACTCTGGAATAATCTTATATATGTCAGAAAGGTGAATTGGGACTTTTCTATTTATTAAATATGTAGTATCGAGGCGCGGGTAATATTAGCAGTCTTATTATTCAAAAAGTTAAAATTTGCAAAAACAGACGCAACCGCTAAAATAATTATGAGCTAACTCACTAAACAGGGAGATATTATGGGTTTTTGGCGAATTGTGTTGACGATTATTCTACCCCCGCTTGGCGTACTGCTGGGTAAAGGCTTTGGTTGGGCGTTTATCCTCAATATTATTTTAACGATCCTCGGCTATATTCCAGGCCTTATCCACGCTTTTTGGATCCAGACCAAAAACAGCTAATCAGAGCCATTATCACCGGTCATCAAACGGAATCAGAAAGTTCGCAGGAGCTATTTTATGCTTAAACACTTAACCGCTATCGCTTTTCTGGCTGCATCCACCCACGCCATGGCGCAAGCCGATATGACGCTGGACGGTCTGGCCAAAAAGGAACCGGCAGCCTTTAGCCAGATGGTTAAAGGGCATAACCTGCCCGCCTGGATAAAGTCCGGCGGCACGGGCTCGCCTGCACGGACGGTGAAGCTTGGCGCCGAGGTCTATCAGGTATTCAGCGTCTGCAAGCCCCACGACTGCGCAGCGGAGCGCTTCGCCGTGCTGTGGTCGGAAAAATCCGGACAGATGTCCGGGCTTTATTCCGCCGTTGACGAAAAAACCGCCCAGGAGACACTGACCTGGCTGAATGTTAGCGATGAGCGCTCTATCGATGGCAAGACGGTGCTCTTTGCCGCCCTGAGCGGCAGCCTGGAGAACCATCCGGATGCGTTTAACTACCCGTAGTAAAACGCAGAGGCAATAATTTCGCGCCTTCTGCCGCACAACCCCAGGGTCTGGACGGCAGAATCTCTCCCCCGACGTTCAGCGTAGCCTACAGCGCGATGCCGGCGAACGACATAAACCCCAGCGACATTAAGCCGGCGGTAATAAATACGCTGCCTAAACCGCGTAAGCCTTTCGGCATATTGGCATATTTCAGCTTTTCACGAATGGCGGCCAGCGCCACAATCGCCAACGCCCAGCCAATACCGCATCCGGTGCCATAAGTCAGTGATTCAAGGAAGCTGTATTCACGCTGCACCATAAAAATCGTCGCGCCGAAAATGGCGCAGTGGATAGTTAACAGCGGCAGGAACGGCCCCAGAGCATGGTTTAACGCGTGGAAATATTTGTCGATCACCATTTCGAGGATCTGCACCAGCGCCGCAAGAACGCCGATAAACGTGATGAAATCGAGGAAGCTCAGGTCAACCCCTTCGATCAGGGCGTTCTCTTTCAGCAGGTAATGGTAAATCAGGTTGTTAATCGGCGTCGCAATGGCCAGCAGCGCCGTCACGGTTACCCCAAGGCGAAATGCGACATCGATTTTTTTGGAGATAGCGAGAAAAGTACACATCCCGAGGAAAAAATTGAGCGCCATATTTTCAACGAAAACCGCGCGGATAAAAATATTGAGATGAGATTCAAACAAGTCAACCTCCATGTTGTTGAGTTGTTTCTCAATAATGCCAAATTTTCAGCTTGAACGGGTCATTATTACTCGGTTTTGCCGAGTCGATCACCTTTTAATTTCCTGTGTTTTGCGTGGGCAAGAGCGTCGCCTTTAGGGCCTTCCTGACTCGCTAAACGAGCGAGGAAGCATCTGAATAAACGCATCGACCGGCACCGGTTTAGAAAAGTAATAGCCCTGATAGAGGGTAATCCCCATATTTTTGAGCATCGTGAGCTGCTCCTTATCCTCGATGCCCTCAGCAATAATCTGGCAATGAAACTTCCTGGCCAGATTAACCATATTCTTCACCACCAGGGCGGAAGCCGTGTTGGTCACAATGTTGAGGGTAAAGACCTTATCGATTTTGATAATCTCAGGATTAAATTGCTGGATGTAGCTGTAGTTCGCGTAGCCGGTACCAAAATCATCCAGCGAAAACTGGACGCCGATACGCCTGAGTTTGTCCGTTACCGCTGATGTTTGCCGGGTATTTTCGATCGACTCCCGCTCGGTTATCTCCAGAACAAGGCGGACTTGCGCCTCTTTCATCTGCTGGATAAACGTCTGGCACAGGGTCACTATTTCGTCGTCCTGAAAGTTTACCGAACTGGTGTTAAAGCAAATAAACAGCCCTCCAGGGATAACGGGTTGATGGCGCCGAAGCTGACGGATCACCTCGGCAAAGCAAATCGCCGTCACGTCTTTAATCAAGCCGGTCTGCTCTGCCACGGAAATAAATTTATCCGGCGCAATAAATCCCTGCTTTGGATGTTCCCAGCGCACCAGCACCTCACCGCCGATAACCGCTCCGCTGTCATTGTTGATAATTGGCTGAATATAGGGCTTGAGCTGCTTCAGTTCGATAGCCTTTCGGAGCTGATACTCAATCGTATTCCGGTAGCGGAGGTAGTTCCTGAATAAAAAGGTGAGCAGCAAGGAGGCCAGAATAATGGCGATAAGCGTGTGTTGCTCATAGCGGATAAACGCACCGACGCCAGAGGCGTAGCCGCGGTCGGCAATAACCGAATAGGTAAACAGCTCAGAGGCCAGGCGCACGGGAACCTTGATATCCGGCGTCGCCGTCACTTCCCCTTTGCGGGTCATTATCCGATCGCCAACCTGAAGATAGAGATGCGCATCGCCATCAAGAACGGTCAAAATGTTGTATAAATAATAGCCGTCAACGCCAACCAGAATCGTATTTCCCCGCTCATCCTGTTCGCTGTAAACCATCAAGGGATGAAATGGCGTGATTTCGCTGCCGCTCAGCAGGCGCAGAGCGCCATGCGTATACTGGCGGCGATCGAACTGAAATTTACGCCCGCCAAAAACCGAGGTGCAGTATATTTCGTTATCCTTACCTAAATTCACCGTGCGCACATCGGGAATGGTGGCCACCAGCGTGCGCAGCTCCGTCAGGACATTCTCGCTACAGCTTTTACCATAAAAAGGCTCAGCCAGATCGGCTGCCTGCTCCGCATGGGAGACGGTCACATCGAGGCTGGCTATCGCCTGCTGCAGGCGCGAATGGATATCTTGATCCACCTTTTTTTGCATTTGCCAGTAGCAAAGCCCGGTGCCCAGGCTCAGTAGCGCAAGCAGAAACAGGAGTATCCACAGACGATGGCGTGATGATGAATAGTTCATTGTGCTAATCCAGTTTGACTCGCCGGAAAAGGCCAAAGGTCAATTGTTTGGCCAAATTTTAATAAATCCTGTTTATACTCGCCCTGAACCGATCAAGTTTTAATGCATATCAATGATATATCATGGCAAACCATTGCGCGGTGCAGGAGGCGTTTTCTGCGTCTGAGGTTTGCGTGCTTATGCTGCCGCATCTGTAGCTAAATGATTGACTTAAAGCCGAATAATACGAAAATGACTCTTTTGTGCGATGACCAGAAAAGCTGGCAAATATGATGACGATCCGCTCTCGTAAGTTTATTCTGAACAAGGTGAAAATATCCGCGGTAGCTATAGCTGCCGCGCTGCTGTTAGCCCACTGCGGTAGCAAACCGCCCGTTTCTCTTGTCACGCCCATGCCGCCCGCGGCCCGCCAGCCGACGTTGCCCAAAAGCCAGGAGCCGGTGCGCGGCGTCTGGCTGACGACCGTGTCGCGCCTCGACTGGCCGCCGCTGGAATCCGTCAATGGCGGCATTAGCGCCGAATGGCGCATCGCCCTGCAGCAGCAGGCGCTGGTTGCCAAGCTGGATAATTTAAAAAGCCTCGGCATTAACACCGTCTTCTTCCAGGTGAAACCGGATGGCACCGCGCTCTGGCCATCGAAGATTCTGCCGTGGTCCGATATGCTGACCGGCAAAATCGGTGAGGATCCGGGCTACGATCCGCTCAAATTTATGCTGGATGAAGCCCATAAGCGCGGCATGCGCGTTCATGCCTGGTTTAACCCCTATCGCGTCTCGGTCAATACGCGGCCGAAAACCGTCACCGAACTGAACAGCACGCTGTCGCAGGTTCCCGCCAGCGTATACGTCCTGCACCCTGAGTGGATTCGCACCTCCGGCGATCGCTTCGTGCTCGATCCGGGCATTCCGGAAGTCCGCGACTGGATCACCAGCATCGTGGCCGAGGTTGTGGAGCATTACCCGGTTGACGGCGTCCAGTTCGACGATTACTTCTACACCGAATCACCGGGATCGGCCCTTAACGACAACCGGACGTTCCAGCAGTACGGCCAGGGCTTTGCCGCGAAAGCGGACTGGCGGCGGCACAACACGCAGCTGCTGATTGAGCAGGTTTCCCGCACCATCAAGCAGCTGAATCCCGATGTTGAATTTGGCGTCAGTCCGGCAGGCGTCTGGCGCAACCGCTCCCACGATCCGGCGGGTTCAGATACCCGCGGCGCAGCGGCCTACGATGAGTCGTATGCCGATACCCGCCTCTGGGTCCAGCAGGGATGGCTGGACTACATCGCGCCGCAGATTTACTGGCCTTTCGCCCGCGACGCGGCCCGCTACGATGTGCTGGCAAAGTGGTGGGCTGACGTGGTGAAACCCACCCGTACCCGCCTCTATATCGGCGTGGCGCTGTACAAAGTTGGCGAGCCATCGAAGAACGAACCTGACTGGATGATTAGCGGCGGCGTGCCGGAGCTGAAAAAGCAGCTTGATCTGAATGAATCCATGCCGCAAATTCAGGGCACGATTTTATTCAGAGAGAATTACCTCAATCAGCCGCAAACCCAGCAGGCCGTTAACTACCTGAAAAGCCGCTGGGGAAGCTGATGCACTCACCTGACAGGCCAGGCGCCTGGTATCAACCCCACCGGAGGATGTATGTTGAAAAAATCGATCGTCGCCTTTTCCTTGTTCTGCGCTCTGACGCCCGCCGTTTTTGCGGGCAACAGTGAAAATGAACAGCTGAATAAAAAGAATGTTATTGATTTTTATAATAAAGCGTTAAATGACAAAGACTTTGCCGCCGCCAGACCCTATCTGGGAGACCGCTACGTACAGCATAACCCGATGGCGAAAGACGGCGTTGCAGGCTTTGAGCAATTTATCGCCTTCCTGAAGAACAAATATCCCGACTCGCACAGCGAAATTAAGCAGGCGTTTGTCGACGGCGATCATGTGATCCTGCACGTTGAGGTCACCGGCCGCGAGCCGGGCGTGACGCGGGCGATTATCGATATCTTCCGCGTCGACGAGCAGCATAAAATCGTTGAACACTGGGACGTGACCCAGAACGTTCCGCAAAAAACCGCCAGCGGCAACGGCATGTTTTAAATCCTGAGCAGGCGTTTCCTGCTCATCCCCCTCGCTTTCCCCGTTTACTCTTCGTACAGATGAACGCTTGTTTAAACAGTTTATTTACTTTACTGTAAAGTAAATAAACTAACAGAGTGAATCTGATGATTAGCAAAGAAAAATGGGGAAAGCTGTTTTATTTCATTGGATTATCATTTCTCCCCTGCGCGATGAACGCCGCTTTACCCAGCCTGCCCGCGCAGGGCGCCCCGCTCTATGACGCCTGCTCGCACCTACAAGAAGCGTCCGAGGCCTGGCGCTGTCGCGCCCTGCTCATTAGCCAGCGCGTGGAACAGCGGCAACGCTATCTGCACTTTTTACTGCAGCAGAATATTTTCAGCATTCAAACCTACGACTATCTGTGGAGTGAGTACCAGCGTACGACGTCATGTTCTGAGATCGGCGCCTTCTTGATGAGCAAAGTCCACGATGAGGCATTCCATGGGCTGCCCTTTACCCCGATTCCGCCCGACGATGCGATAAACGCGCCGCCCGCCGTGTTTGCTCTGCAAGCATCCCTTAACTGACCGAAGGTGCACCACGATGCTGGCTCGCTTTTTTGTGTTTCGCCCGGTTTTCGCCGTCGTCATCGCCCTCTGTATTATGGCGGCCGGCGCCCTTGCCCTGCTGACCCTGCCGGTTGAACAGTATCCGGATATCGCCCCGCCCGGCGTCAACGTCACGGCAAACTACCCCGGCGCCTCGGCTGAAACCGTGGAAGACAGCGTGACGCAGGTGCTGGAGCAGCAGATTAAAGGTATCGACGGCCTGCTTTATTTTTCCTCCAGCAGCAGTTCAGCGGGCCAGGCGCGCATTAGCCTCAGTTTTGATCAGCGCATTAACCCTGACATGGCGCAGGTACAGGTGCAAAACGCCGTCAATCAGGCTATCACGCGCTTACCGCAGGAGGTGCAGCAGCAAGGGATCGCGGTGACCAAATCACAGGGAGACAGCCTGATGGTGGTGGCCCTGTATGACCAAAGCCGATCGTTAACCAGCCTCGATATTAGCGACTTTCTCGTCAGTTCCCTGCAGGAGCCGCTGAGCCGGGTTGAAGGCGTAGGAGAAACCACCGTTTTCGGCGCCCAGTATGCAATGCGCATCTGGCTCAATCCGCTGCAGCTGACCAGCTACGGTCTGATGCCCTCCGACGTGCAGGCCGCCATCGAGGCGCAGAATTCGCAGGTCACCAGCGGTGAAATCGGTTCGCTGCCCACGCTGGAGGGGCAGTATCTGAACGCAACGGTCACCACCCAGTCCCGCCTTGAGCGTCCGGAACAGTTCGAAAACATTATCCTGCGCACCCACAGCGACGGCTCGGTGGTCTATCTGCGCGATGTCGCCCGGGTGGAGATCGGCGCGGAAAACTATCAAAACCAAACCACGCTCAACGGTTTCCCCTCCGCCGGGATCTCAATTCAGCTGGCCTCGGGGGCTAACGCGCTGGCGACGGCGGAGAAGATCCGGGCGGAGGTCGAACGCCTGACGCCGCGCTTTCCGCAAGGCGTTGTCGCCGCTTACCCGCGCGACAGCACGCCGTTCGTGACGGTCTCTATTGAAAGCGTGGTGCGTACGCTGATTGAGGCGATTCTTTTTGTGGTGGCCGTCATGTACCTCTTTCTTCAGAGCTGGCGGGCTACGCTGATCCCGACGCTCACGGTGCCGGTGGTTCTGCTCGGCACCTTCGGCATCCTCAGCCTGCTGGGCTACAGCATTAATACCCTCACCCTGTTTGCGATGGTTCTGGCAATCGGTTTGCTGGTTGATGACGCCATTGTGGTGGTGGAGAACGTTGAACGCCTGATGGCGGAGGAGGATCTTACCCCGCCTGAAGCCACCCTGCGCTCGATGAATGAGATCACCGGCGCGCTGATTGGCATCGCGCTGGTTCTCTCTGCGGTATTTATCCCGATGGCGTTTTTCGGCGGCTCGGTGGGGATTATCTACCGCCAGTTCAGCGTCACCATCGTCTCGGCAATGGCGCTCTCTGCGCTGGTGGCGTTAACCCTGACGCCGACGCTGTGCGCCCATCTGCTTAAACCCGGGCACCTTAAAAAAGGGCGATTCTTCACCTGTTTCAACCGCGGCGTCGCCGCCAGCCAGAACCGTTACCTCGCCATACTCCGGCGGATAACCGTTCGCCCGCTCCGCTTTGTGCTGCTGGCCCTGACGCTGACGCTTTTGATGCTCTGGCAGTATCAGAAGCTGGCCAGCGGCTTTCTGCCCGAAGAGGATCAGGGCGCGGTGATGGTTCAGTTTACGCTCCCATCCGGTTCGCCGATGGCGATGACCGAGGCAGTCGGCGCGGACATTACCCGCTATTTCATGGCCGAGGAGGAGGATAACCTCAACGTCATCTTTATGGTCACCGGCAGAAACAACGCCGGCAGCGGGCAGAACGTCGGGATGGCCTTCGCCGAACTAAAGCACTGGGACGCGCGTCCCGGGGAACAGAACAGCGCGCAGGCGATTATCGCGCGGGCGAACCGGTACTTTTTAAAAAACGCCCGGCTGGCCACCATCAGCGTCATGTCGCCGCCTACCGTACGCGGACTCGGGCAGTCGAGCGGCTTTGAACTCTGGCTGCAGGACAGCGCGGAAAACGGCCGCCAGGCGCTCATCGAGGCGCAAACCACCCTCCTCACTGCCGCCAGGCAAACCCCGACGCTGGACGCCGTGCGAATTAACAGTCTGGAGGAGAAAGCGCAGCTGCAGGTGGATATCGACAGACAAAAAGCCCAGGCCCAGGGGCTGGATCAGGCCGCCATCAATAGCACCCTCTCTGCGGCTTGGGGCGGCGTGTACATCAACGATTTTATCGACCGCGGGCGCGTCAAGCGCGTGTATATGCAGGGGGATGCGGCCTGGCGTTCGACGCCGGATAATTTATCCGCCTGGTTTGTCCGCGGCGACAGCAACAACATGGCCTCCTTCGACAGCTTCTCATCATTCCGCTGGACCACCGGGCCGCAAATGCTCCAGCGGTTTAACGGACTGTCGGCCGTGCAGTTTCAGGGAAACGCGGCGCCGGGCGTCAGTTCCGGTGCGGCGATGGCGACGATGTCCGAACTGGTGGGCGAGCTGAGCGGGTTTGAAAGGCAATGGAGCGGTTTATCCTGGCAGGAGCAGACCTCCTCAGTGCAGACGTTATGGGTATGGCGTCGATTACCAGTATTTGGGGATCAGATAGCCATACATAACGACGGCGACAACAATCATCAGCGTAATAATCGCCCAGTCGGCTTTTAGTGATTTTACCGCGTTCATAAGTTCCTCTTTTTCAATGAATCACCGGGTAACGTTACCGCCGTCGCGCCTGCATGTAGGTGATAGAGATCACATAAAAAATATTTGTCATACAAATAAAGTGTGTCAATTTTTTTACTCTTCTCAGCAATATTTTGCCCGCTCATTCGTCTACCTCCGCACAGGGTAATTATTCAATAGCGTAATGAGGTAAACAGACGATGAGAGATATCGATATGCACGGTCAGCACCACCATCACCGCTTTGGCCGCCACAGAATGGCGAAGCCGCTTCTTATCGGCGTGGCGCTAATCGCCATTCTTGGGCTGCTGGTGATGTCGCTGTGGAATGCGCTGCTGCCGGCCATCCTTGGGGTGAAGAGCATTGGCTTCTGGCAGGCGTTAGGTGTGCTGGCGCTGTCGCGGATCCTGTTCGGCGGCCTCGGCTTTCGCCCGGGAATGTTCGGCATCGGTAACGCGCGGCGTCGGATGCATGAACGCTGGATGAACATGAGCCCGGAGCAGCGCGATGAGTTTGTGCAGCGCTTTGGCCACCGCGGCCGCTGCGGCCGCTGCGGCTGGCGCGACCGCCGCAGCGAACATGCTCCGCAGCAGGAGAGTTCGCCTAAAAGCGCGGATCCCGAGTGAGCACAATGAAAAACAGGATCGTGGCGCCATCACGGCTTGTTTCCGCCCTCGATGCCTGCCGGTCGCGGCTGAAGGCTTTTATTCGCGGACGGACCCCGCTGCGCGATGAGGCGGACGATATCCTGCAGGAAGTGACGTATCAGCTCATTCGCGTCGAGCAGCCGGTGGAGAATATCGCCGCCTGGTTGTTCCGGGCGGCGCGTAACGAGATGACCGACAGGGCGAGAAAAAAGCGCGAGCTACCGCTGGCGGGCGGTTTCAGCGACGAGGAGGAGGGCGATTTTCCCGAGGATGAGCTGGCCGAAACGCTGTTTGGCGTTGCGCAAACGCCGGAGGATGAGTATCTGAAAGCGCTGCTCTGGGAGGAATTAAGTCAGGCGCTCTCGGAGCTGCCGCCCGCCCAGCGTGAAGCCTTTGAGAAAACCGAACTGCATGGCTACAGCTACCGGGAGCTGGCAGAGGAGTCCGGCGTCAGCGAACAGGCGCTGCTCTCACGTAAGCATAAAGCGGTACTCTACCTTCGTACCCGCCTGCGCGCGCTGTACGATGAACTGCTGGCCAGTTAGGCATTCTCCGGCCCCTGCTGCAGGGGCCGGAGAGGTGCGTTTAAGCCGCTGATTGAATTATTGCCTGTAGCCCCAGGCCGTGAGGAAGGCGCTAATCGCGCATTCGGCGAGCTGCTCCAGCCTCTCTGGCGCCACCGCTTTTTGCGCAATTAAGGCCCCCGGCAGCGGATAGCCCATAATCGCGCCGAGAAACGCCGTCGCCTCTATCTCCGGGTCGCTGAGGGTCAGCAGACCTTCGTCTTGTTTCTGCGCCAGGATATCGCTCAGCGCCTGCAGTACGCGGCCTGAGGGGCGCTGTTCGAGCGTGACGTAAAGCTCGGGCTTTTGCACCAGCACCTGGATCAGCAGGCGCTGAAAGTGAATATTCTCCGGCGCATAAAAGTGTTGTTGCACCACTTTCGCAAACCCGCGCAGCAGCGCGGGAAGATCCTGCTGACGATCCTGCAAAAGCTGGCGCAGGGGCGGCTGCATGGTGTCATTGAGAAACGCGAACGTCTCCAGCAGCAGCGCGTCTTTACCGCCGGGAAAATGGCTGTACAGCGTCGGGCGTGTGGTACCCGCTTCGGCGGCAATGGTATCCAGCGACACATCAAGCCCGTGGCTGAGAAAGAGCTCACGGGCGGTTTGTAAAATGCGTGGGCGGGCTTTCATTGGCCGCCCGCGTTGATTTCCCATCAATTGAGTCCTTACCGTTTGCGCCCTTTAAGGCGCATCATTCCTTGCTGTAGCAGCAGGAAAAAGAGTGGAACGAAGAGCAAGGTCAGCAGCGTCCCGGTGAGCATACCGCCGATCACCGCGGTGCCAATCTCACGCTGGCTGGAAGCGCCGGCGCCGGTAGAGAGTACCAGAGGGATAACGCCGACAACAAATGCAAGTGAGGTCATCACGATGGGGCGCAAGCGCAGGCGAGCGCCCTCCAGCGCCGCGTCGGCCAGCGTTTTACCTTGCTGAAACCGCGCCAGGACGAACTCAACAATCAGAATCGCGTTTTTGGCGGAAAGCCCCATGGTCGTCAGCATACCGACCTGAAAGTAGATATCGTTTTCGTATCCGGCGAGCAACGAAGCGCTCACGGCCCCAAGAATGCCTAACGGGACGATCAGCAGTACGGCGACAGGAATCGACCAGCTTTCATATAAGGCGGCGAGACACAAAAACATAAAGGCCAGCGACGCCAGGTATACCTGTACTGAACCGCCCCTTGCTCAGGGCGGCTCATCATCCCTTCGCCGCTACCGCTTATCGTTGAGCGTCTTAATCAAAAACGGCACCGAGTCGCGTAAAGACGGGTTAACCGTACCGCTATGATCCAGCCCCTCATAAATATGCACGTCCGCACGGGTTCCCGCGCTTTTCACCGCGTCCGCAAAGCGTTTTTGCATTGCCGTCGGCACGTTAATATCCGCGCTACCAATACCGATAAACACCGGGTGATCGATTTTCAGCGTCGGGTAGAGCATGGCGCCCACGCTGGCGTTTAACAGCGAATCCACCCCCGGCTTCAGGGCATTAGCCGCATTCAGACCGGCCTTCATCACTTCATCGTTGAGCGGCGTAATGCATAAATTGCTCGCCTCTTTCAGCAGCGGCAGCGCTTTATCCTGGAAATAATCAGCCGGATTGAGCTGCGGGTTGCTATCGGCAGCCGAGAGGTAAATATAGAAAATATAGGGTATTTTCGGGTCGCCGCCGCTCGGCGCTTTGCCGCCTGCCGGCGGAAGAATGTCGGCTGCGGTGGTCCCCTTCTCAAAATACGGCGTCCCGGTCAGCACCGTTGCGCGAACATTCAGCTCCGGCGCGTAGTGGGGTTGATATCCGGCGCTGGCGAACGCGGCGTGCGCGCCCTGCGACTGTCCGACCAGAATGAGTTCATTTTTCAGCGGGAACTGTTTCAGGGCGGCGCGAACGCTATCAAGCACGCTCCACGCTTCGCCGCGGGCATTAAGATAGTGGTGCAGGCCAGACGAACCCAGACCGGCATAATCCGGCGCGACCACCGCGTAGCCCAGCGACAGCCAGGTGTTCAGGTACTGCTTATCGCGATCGCTGCGCGGGTTTAACGACGGCGCGCAGTGATTAGCCACGCCCACGGTACCGTGGGCCCAGACCACGACCGGCCATCCCCCTTCCGGTGTGGCGCCAAACGGAATAAAGACCGCGGCGGTATCTTCGCGGGCGGTTTTGCCGTCCACGCCGCTGCGGGAGGGATAGCGCAGGAGATACTGCTTTGCCGCTTCGCTTAAGCCATTTCCGGCGCTGAGCGGAGAGACCGCGTCGCTATTATCGGCGGCGGCGCTGGCCGGGACCGCGCTCATGGAGAGCAGTAGCAGCGCAGAGGTGGCGGCGAGGAATTTTTTTGAGAGGGAATACGTCATAACATCCTGTTCCTGAGTGGGGATGCACTTAGTGTAGACCCTGGCGGTTGAATATCAGGTCAATGAAGCCAGTGCGGCGAAATGATTTTCCTGAAGTCTGACCCGCCTCGCTGTTTGCCTGTCACAATAATGATAGCTTTTTATCATTACCCTCAAAGGAAGAGAATCATGTCAGCAAAAAAAGTCACCATGGCGGATATCGCCAAAGAGGCCAGAGTCGGTATCGCGACGGTGGACA
The DNA here is from genome assembly GCF_033843325.1 of Klebsiella sp. JN_Kp126. Taxonomy (NCBI): domain Bacteria; kingdom Pseudomonadati; phylum Pseudomonadota; class Gammaproteobacteria; order Enterobacterales; family Enterobacteriaceae; genus Klebsiella; species Klebsiella sp. JN_Kp126. The sequence goes on from NZ_JAWXQV010000046.1 coordinate 43,527, forward strand.
GGGTGCTCAATAAACGCACGCCCGTGAAAGAGAGCACCGAACGTAAAGTGCTGGAATCCGCGCGGCGCTTAGGCTTCGCGCTGGAGCAATCCCGCTATCGGCTGGCGGCGGATCGGCCGGCGGTAGCCCTCAGAATGGGCTTCATTCTGCTACAGCAGTCACACTCGTTTTACCATCAGCTGGCGCAGGCGCTGGAGCAGGCGGCGTTACCGTGGCATAGCCCGGCGCAGGCCCCCGCTTTCCTGCATTATGATATTAACGCCATCGACGATATGGCCGCCGCGATCGCCCGTCTGAGCGATACGGTCGACGTTATCGGTATTGTTGCGCTGGATAATCCGCTTATCCGCCATGCGGTCGTGCAGGCCATCGAGAAAGGCGTCCGCGTCTTCACCCTGCTCTCCGATATGAGCATCCCGCAGCGTACCGGCTATATCGGGCTGGATAACCAGAAAGCGGGCCGCACCGCCGGTTGGGCGGTGGACAGGCTGTGCCACGAAGACGGCGAAATTGGCATTATCGTCGGCGATAACCGGTTTATTTGTCAGGAAAGCTGCGAGATAAGTTTCCGCTCCTACCTGCGTGAACAGGGCAAAGGCGATCGGGTGCTTGAACCGGTGCGCAGCCACGAACGCGCCGATGTCGCGCGCCAGGTTACGGAAGAGATGCTGCAACAGTACCCCGATCTGAAGGCCATTTACGCGCCCTGCGGCGGCGTGGAAGGGATTGTCGCCGCCCTGCGCGTGCGCCAGCGCCAGCATCAGGTCACCCTGATTTGTCATGGCCCGGTGGATAGCGGCGAGCTGGCGCTAATTGACGGCACTATCGATCTCATGCTTACCCATCGGCTTGACGAATTTGCCGCCGCCACCATCAACGCGTTTGTCCACGCCGCCAGCCAGCCGCAGGCGGCGTTTATCAACGCTCTACAGCCGTTTGACCTCCTCACTAAAGAAAACCTCTGATTGCCGCAGGCGCGGGTAAAGTTGCCGCGCCCCGCTTCAGCGCTGCGTTTGATAAAAAACTATCATTTATGCCATCAAAATAAACCTTGAATCCCATCAAAAAATTTAAATTTCATCATTGTTGGATATGAAATTTTCATTCAATACTGGTCATGTTTTCTCCTCATCTGAAAAGGAAGCCATCGTGACCATACATATTGCCAACGCGCCGTGCAGCTGGGGCGTCGATGATCCCAAAAATCCTTATCTGCCGCCGTGGTCCAAGGTACTGGAAGAAGCGGCGACCGCCGGTTATAAAAGCATTGAACTGGGCCCGTGGAGCTATCTGCCGACCCGGGCCGATGAACTCAGCGCAGCGCTGAATAAACAGGGGCTGTCGCTGGTTGCCGGAACGATCTTCGACGATCTGGTCAGCGAAGAGAACTTCGCGAATATTGTCGAACTGACGCATAACCTCTGCCGCAACCTGTCGCAGGTGCCGTCGGCGGAAAAGACGCCGGGCAACCCCTTCCAGCCGCCTTATCTGGTCATTATTGATTTCGGCAATCCGCAGCGGGCGAAATATGCCGGGCGCGGCGAGCTGGCTCCCCGCCTGTCACCCGCCGACTGGCAGCGGATGGTCGACCACATTGTGACCATCAGCCGACTGGCGTGGCAGGAGTACGGCGTTCGCCCGGTTATCCATCCTCACGCCGGCGGCTGCATTGAGTTTGCCGATGAAATCGATCTGCTGGCGGCGCAAATCCCCCATGACGTAGCCGGTTTATGTCTCGACACCGGCCATCTCTTCTATTCGGGTATGGACCCCATCAGCTGGCTGGATCGCCATTTTGATCGCCTTGACTACCTGCACTTTAAAGATGTCGACCCGCAGGTGTTCAGGAGCGTGATTTCCCGCGGCATCGACTTCTTCTCCGCCTGCGCGGAGGGGGTGATGTGCCCGCTCGGCAGCGGCGCCATTGATTATCCGGCGGTGCGCGCCTTTCTCGACAAGCGGGGCTATCAGGGCTGGATCACCATTGAGCAAGAGCGCGATCCGCGCAACGTCGAGGGCAGCCTGCAGGCGGTCACGGAAAGCCTGCGCTACCTGCGCTCGGTTGGTTTTTAATCGGGAGAAAACACATGATTAACGGTATTAAACCTGTTGGCCGCTCCTTGCGCTGGGGCATGGTGGGCGGCGGCGGAAGCAGCCAGATTGGCTATATTCACCGCTCTGCGGCGCTGCGTGACGGATCGTTTACCCTGCTGGCCGGAGCCTTTGATATTGACCCCCAGCGCGGGCGCGAGTTTGGCCAGCAGCTGGGCGTGGAGGCCGGGCGCTGTTACCCCGACTACGAAACGTTGTTTCGCGAAGAGGCGGCGCGGGAAGACGGCATTGAAGCGGTCTCCATCGCCACGCCAAACAACACCCACTACGCCATTTGCCGCGCGGCGCTGGAGGCCGGACTGCATGTGGTCTGCGAAAAACCGCTCTGTTTTACCGGCGAAGAGGCCGACGCGCTGGTGGCCCTGAGCGAAAAACAGCACAAAATCATCGGCGTCACCTACGGCTATGCCGGGCATCAGCTGATTCTGCAGGCGCGGCAGATGATTGAACAGGGGCTGCTGGGCGAGATCCGCATCATCAATATGCAGTTCGCCCACGGTTTTCATAACCAGCCGGTAGAGCAGGATAACCCCAGCACCCGCTGGCGGGTGGACCCGAAATTTGTCGGTCCCAGCTACGTGCTGGGCGATCTGGCCACCCACCCGCTGTTCCTGGCGGAGACCATGGCGCCGAAGCTCAATATCACTCGCCTGATGTGCTCCCGCCAGAGCTTTGTCAAAAGCCGCGCGCCGCTGGAGGATAACGCGCATGTGCTGATGGAGTACGACAACGGCGCCGTAGGGTCGATGTGGTGCTCGGCGGTCAACAGCGGCTCAATGCACGGACAGAAAGTCCGCATCGTCGGGGAGAAAGCCAGCCTGGAGTGGTGGGATGAACAGCCGAACCAGCTGCGCTACGAAATTCAGGGCGAGCCGGTGCGCATCCTCGAACGCGGAATGTCCTATCTCGATCCGCTGGCCCTGCAGGACGACCGGATCGGCGGCGGCCATCCCGAAGGGCTGTTTGAGGCCTGGTCGAATCTGTATCGCCGCTTTGCCATCACCATGGATGCGACCGACCGTCGCGACGCGGCTTTGCTGGAAAACTTCTGGTATCCGGATGCCAGAGCCGGGGCGCTCGGCGTGCACTGGGTCGAGAAGTGCGTACGTTCAGCAGACAGCGGTGCCAGCTGGGTAGAATTTCACTGATCCTTTGATAATACGCGCCCGGCAAGGCATCAGCCGCCGCCGGGCTGCCACGATGCAAAAAAGCCCTTTCTCGCGACACTCACACGTGACAACGTCACCTTTCCTCATAAAATTCACAGCATTGTAATCAAAAAGGGAATGTCGTATAACAGGGGCCAAACCGAGGGGTGTCCCGTGAGGGCTGAGATGGCGTAAGCCGAACCCTTTGAACCTGATCTGGGTCATGCCAGCGAAGGGACGGGTCGGCATTTCCGCCAGTTTTGCGCCATTGCCTGTTCACACTTCTTTCAGCACGCCCGGATCTCCCTTTTTTCAGGAGGTCCTGTGATTCTTCCCGCGTTTACCCAGGGTATTTATGGTCGTCTGCGTCAGCAGGCCGGCGCCGACTGGCAGCACTACGTCGCCCACCCCTTCCTGCGCCAGCTCGCCAACGGTACCCTCCCCGAGCCCGCTTTTCGCCGCTATCTGACGCAGGACTATCTGTTTCTGATCCACTTCGCCCGCAGCTACGCCCTGCTGGTCAGCAAGCTGCGCACCCTGGCGGAAATGCGCGCTGCCGCCGCGTCGATGAACGCCATTCTCGACGAACTGCCGCTCCACGTTGGCTACTGCCGGGAATGGGGGCTGGATGAAGCGACGATGGCCGCCGAAACGGAAGCCGCGGAAACCGTCAACTACACCCGCTACGTACTGGACATTGGCCACTCCGGCGACGCCCTGGATCTGCTGGCGGCGCTGATGCCCTGCGTTGCCGGCTACGCGGAAATCGGCCTCAGCCTGCTGCACGATCCGGCGACCCGGCTGACCGCCAATCCTTATGACTCGTGGATCCGCAACTACGGCGATGAGGGTTACCTGAACGGCGTCAATAACGCCATCGGCCTGCTGGAAACCCTCTGGCAGCAGCGCGGCGGCGAGGCGCGTTTCGCTGAACTCAGCGCTATTTTCACCACCGCCACGCGTCTGGAGGCTAACTTCTGGCAGATGGGCCTTAACGCCGTCGCGGAGCGCCCGGCGTGACGGCTCCCGGAATTGAGGTGCGCGGCCTGGGCCTGCGCTTTGGCTCGCGGCAGATCTTCGACAATCTGACGTTCACTATCCCCGGCGGCCAGTGGGTATCGCTGCTGGGGGCCAGCGGCGCCGGAAAGACCAGCCTGCTGCGTATTATCGCCGGGCTGGCAAAAGCCACCGCCGGTGAGGTTCGCGCCAGCGACGGGCAGCCAATAGACAAGCGGCTGGCGTGGATGGGGCAAAAAGATCTGCTGTATCCGTGGTTAAGCGTGCGCGACAACGTCTCGCTTGGCGCGCGTCTGCGCGGGGAGCGCGTGGACCATCGGCGGGTTGCCGCGCTGTTACAGCAGGTTGGCCTTGAACACTGCGCCGGCGACCGCCCGGCCGCCCTCTCAGGCGGCATGCGCCAGCGTGCGGCGCTGGCGCGTACGCTCTACGAAGACCGGCCCATCGTGCTGATGGACGAGCCCTTTTCCGCGCTCGACACGATTACCCGCACGCGCATTCAGACCCTTGCCGCCGGGCTGCTGGTAAACCGCACCGTCGTGCTGATCACCCACGACCCGATGGAAGCCTGCCGCCTGAGCCACCGTCTGCTGGTCCTTTCCCCCGCTCCCGGCGGGATTGACGACGGGCATCACCTCTCCGGCATGCCGCCGCGAGCGCCGGACGACCCGGCGCTGTTGGCCAGCCAGGCGGAGCTGCTGCAACAGCTCATAAGGGCTAACGGATGAGCGCAAAACTGTTTCGCGCCGCCGTGGTGTTCTGCGGCCTGCTGCTGCTCTGGTGGCTGGCGACCCGCAGCGGCATTCCCGCTTTCCTGCTGCCTTCCCCCGCGGCGGTAGCAAGCGCTCTGTGGGTCAACCGCGCGTACCTCGGCGAACACACGCTGATCACATTAAGCGAGATCCTCAGCGGCCTCACGCTCGGCGTTCTGCTCGGCGTGATCCTGGCGCTGTGCATGATTGTCTCGCCTCGCCTTCAGCGCTGGCTGATGCCGCTGGTGCTGACCAGTCAGGCGATCCCGGTTTTCGCCCTTGCCCCGCTGCTGGTGCTGTGGTTCGGTTTCGGCATGAGCGCCAAGGTCATGATGGCGGTGCTGGTGATTTTCTTTCCCGTCACCTCGGCGTTTTTCGACGGTCTGCGCCGGGTTAACCACGACTATCTCGATCTGGCACGCACGATGGGGGCCTCTTATGGCGCGCAGCTGCGCCACGTTCGCCTGATGGCTGCCCTTCCGGCCCTCGGTTCCGGCCTGCGGATGGCGGCCGCCGTCGCCCCCATCGGGGCGATCATCGGCGAATGGGTCGGTTCAGCCGAAGGATTGGGCTACGTGATGCTTAACGCCAACGCCCGTCTGCAAACCGATATCTGCTTTGCGGCCCTGTTTATTCTGGTGCTACTGACCGTCCTGCTCTGGCTGGCGGTGGATGCTTTCTTACACCGGCTGATTAACTGGACGCCGGAATAACGCTCTTAAAAAAAGGACTAATCATGCGTAAACGTGTTTATGCCGGTATGACGCTTGCCGCGCTGTTCAGCGGTCAGGCGCTGGCCAACGAGAAACTCACCCTGGTGCTGGACTGGTATATCAATCCCGACCACGCGCCGATCCTGGTGGCCGAACAGATTGGCGCCTTTAAAGACGCGGGGCTGGACGTCAACATTGTGCCGCCGTCCGACCCGGCGCTGCCGCCGCGGCTGGTCGCCGCCCGCCAGGCGGACCTGGCGATTACCTACCAGCCGCAGGTGCATTTTTTTGCTGATGAAGGGCTGCCGCTGGTCCGCGTCGGCACGCTGATTAATTCGCCGCTGAATACGGTGATCGCGCTGGATAAAAGCATAAAATCTCCCGCCGATCTGCAGGGCAAAAAAGTGGGGTATTCGGTGAGCGGCATCGAACAGGCGACGCTGGCCACCATGGCGCAGCATGCGAAAATCGATCCCAAAAGCATCAAGCTCATCAATGTTAACTTCCAGCTGACCAGCGCCCTGCTGGCCGGACAGGTCGACGCGGTCATTGGCGGCTATCGTAATATCGAAGCGCTGGAGCTGAAGCTGCAGGGGAAAGATCCGCAGGTGATGAGCGTTGAGGATTACGGCGTACCGGCCTACGACGAGCTGGTGATTGTCGCCAACCGGGATGAAGTCCACGCGGCGAAAATCAGGGCCTTCCTCAAGGCGCTGCAAAAAGGCGTCGCTTACCTGCGCGCTCACCCGCAGGAGACCTGGCAGGCGTTTGCCGCCGCGCATCCCGAGCTCAACACCGAACTGAACAAGCAGGCATGGCTGAAAACCCTTCCTCTGTTTGCCAGCGATCCGGCGGCGCTGGATAAACCACGGTATGAAGCTTATGAACAGTTTTTATATAACAATAAGTTGGTGAAAAAAGTTACACCTTTAACGAATTATGCGGTTGAGCTGCATTGAGTCATGCCATTGCTGGCGGAAACTTTTCGCCAGCAATGCCCGCCCGGCAGTATTAAAAAACGAGAAATTTCCTCACTAATAATTACAATTTTAAAGGTCTTTTATCCTTTAAAACACCTGATTTAAATCAAATGGTTACGTTGGTTTTTGCCTGTGTAAAAATAACGTAAATATACCTTAATCAATAAAACGTTGAATGCGTATCTAAAAAGCCATATATTGTGCCCGCTTTAATGCATGGCGATTCAATTTCTTACACCAATTTATTCAACCAGCGCTCAACCGTAACGCTGGTTGTGGGAGTGATATGATGACGGATAAAGTCCGTATTGATACTTTAGGCGCAGATTTATTAGATGCAAACAACGATACCTTTTTGGCCCGTCAGGCTGAATTCGAATCGAATGTCAGGAGCTACCCGCGCAAGCTGCCCCTTGCGATTACCAAAGCGGAAGGCGTCTGGCTGACCGATGCGGATAATAAACAGTATCTGGACTGCCTTGCCGGCGCAGGTACTCTGGCACTCGGCCACAACCACCCTGATGTGCTGCAGAGCATCCAAAGTGTCATTACCAGCGGCTTGCCGTTACATACTCTCGATCTGACCACTCCGTTAAAAGATCGCTTCTCTGAATACCTGCTTTCCCTGCTGCCGGGCGAAGGCAAAGAATACTGCCTGCAGTTCACCGGTCCGTCCGGCGCTGACGCCGTGGAAGCGGCGCTGAAGCTGGCGAAAAAATACACCGGCCGTTCTTCCGTGATCAGCTTCTCCGGCGGCTACCATGGGATGACCCACGGCGCGCTGTCCGTCACCGGCAACCTGTCGCCAAAAGCGGCGGTTAACGGCATGATGCCGGAAGTGCAGTTTATGCCTTACCCGCACCAGTACCGCTGCCCGCTGGGTATCGGCGGTGAAGCCGGCGTGAAAGCGCTGACTTACTACTTCGAAAACCTGATCAATGACGTCGAAAGCGGCGTGCGTAAACCGGCGGCGGTGATCCTGGAAGCCGTTCAGGGTGAAGGCGGCGTGAACCCGGCTCCGGTCGAGTGGCTGCAGCGCATCCGTAAAGTGACTCAGGAACACGGCATTCTGCTGATCATCGATGAAGTTCAGGCTGGCTTTGCGCGTACCGGTAAATTCTTCGCCTTCGAACACGCGGGCATCGAGCCGGACATTATCGTGATGTCGAAAGCCGTTGGCGGCGGTCTGCCGCTGGCCGTTCTCGGTATCAAAAAGCAGTTCGACGCCTGGGAACCGGGTCACCATACCGGCACCTTCCGCGGCAACCAGCTGGCGATGGCCACCGGCCTGACCACCCTGCGCCACCTGAAAGACAATAACATTGCGGATAAAACCGCCGCTCAGGGCGAATGGCTGAAAGGCAAGCTGGCCGAGATGCAGAAACGCTATCCGGTTATCGGCCACGTTCGCGGTCTGGGCCTGATGATCGGCATCGAGATCGTTAAACCGAACGAAGCGCCGGACCACATGGGCTGCTACCCGGCGGATGGCGAACTCTCCGCGCTGCTGCAGAAGAAATGCTTCGAAGCGGGTCTGATCCTCGAGCGCGGCGGCCGCCACGGCTGCGTGCTGCGTCTGCTGCCGTCCCTGCTGATCAGCAACGCTGAGCTGGAAATTTTCTTCGACAAATTTGAACAGGCCCTGCTGGCCGCCGGCGTAAAACCGGTCTGAGTGGAGTAAGTGACCGCAATGTCCAAGTTGAATCCGATTCTTGCTGGTTCCGCGCAAAGTATTGATGCCTACCAGCAAGCGATCGCCCAGACCAGCCAGGCGGTAGCGCAGTGGCTGCAGCAGCCTGAAATGTATCAGGGGAAAAGCGTTGACGAACTGCGTGAGCGTATCACCCTTGATTTCAACGAACAGGGTCTGGGCAACCAGGCGGCGATTGAACGTGCGATCGAGTACTTCCTGAAAGACAGCCTGTCGGTACATCACCCGCAGTGCGTGGCGCATCTGCACTGCCCGAGCCTGGTGATTAGCCAGGCGGCGGAAGTGCTGATTAACGCCACCAACCAGAGCATGGACTCCTGGGACCAAAGCCCGTCAGCCACCATCATCGAGATCAAGCTGATTGAATGGCTGCGCGATCAGGTCGGCTACGGCGCCGGCGATGCGGGCGTTTTCACCAGCGGCGGCACCCAGAGCAACATGATGGGCCTGATGCTGGCGCGCGATGCCTTCTTTGCCCGCCGGGGTCATTCCATCCAGCAGGATGGTCTGCCGGGCGATATTCGTCAGTACAAAGTGCTGTGTTCAGAAAACGCCCACTTCTCGGTGCAGAAGAACATGGCGCTGATGGGCCTCGGCTACCGTTCCGTGACGCTGGTGAAAACCGACGAATTCGCGCGGATGGACGTGGCGGATCTGAAAGCGAAAATCGCCGAGGCGCAGGCTAACGGTGAACAGATTATGGCCATCGTCGCCACCGCCGGCACCACCGACGCGGGGGCAATCGACCCGCTGCGCGAGATTGCGGCCGTCGCGGCTGAGCACCAGATCTGGCTGCACGTTGACGCGGCCTGGGGCGGCGCCCTGCTGATGTCCGAGAAGTATCGCGATCGTCTGGACGGCATTGACTTAGTGGACTCCATCACCCTGGATTTCCACAAGCAGTTCTTCCAGACCATCAGCTGCGGCGCGTTTCTGTTAAAAGAAGCCCGTCACTATGAGCTGATGCGCTATCAGGCGGCCTATCTGAACTCTGAGTTCGATGAAGAGCACGGCGTACCGAACCTGGTATCCAAATCGCTGCAGACCACCCGCCGCTTCGACGCGCTGAAGCTGTGGATGGGCCTGGAGGCGCTGGGCCAGAAGCAGTACGCGGAAATCATCGATCACGGCGTGACGATGGCGCTGAACGTGGCGGATTACGTCAAAACGCAGCCGACGCTGGAGCTGGTCATGCAGCCGCAGCTGGCAAGCGTGCTGTTCCGTTCCCGTCCGCAGCAGATGGCGGGCAGCGACAATGCCGCGATCGCCCTGCTCAACCAGCGGGTTGGCGATGCGCTGCTGGCTTCCGGTCGCGCTAACGTCGGCGTGACCGAGCACAACGGCGTCACCTGTCTGAAGCTGACGCTGCTGAACCCGATCGTGACGTTAGAGGACGTGAAGGTGCTGCTGAGTCTGGTAGAACGTACCGCCCAGGAGCTGCTGGCGCAGTAAATTTGTTTTCGCATTAACCTTGAAAGCCGATAACTCACCTTATCGGCTTTTTTATTGGTTTTTCGCCCTGAATTTGTGACGTTGTCACGATATTGAGGCTACCGGCCTGAAGATGGCTGTGAACCTGTAGCCCGGACAGGTGCGCAGCACCGCCTCCGGGTATTCTGCCACTCAGCGCTCTTCTCCCGGGGGCATTGTATCCCTGCCGGGCGTGACATGGCGGGATGTTGTCGCACCGTGTATCGACTCTCCTTTCCGATACACGGTGCGACAAACTCACGATCGCAACAGGTAACGGGCCGCGGGTTCAGATTGCGCAAAGCCGGGGAGCATGGCCTGACGCGTCGCGTTCAGCGTCTGCCACTGCGTTTCATCATGCAGCGGCGGTATGGTCACCGATTCGCGGCGGTCGAACCCCACCAGGGCGGCATCCACCAGTTTATCCACCTCCATGACGCCGGGAATGGTATCCACATCTTTGCCGCTGTGCTGCCAAATCTCGGTGCGCGTTGCCGCCGGCAGTACCGCCTGAACGTATACGCCTTTCGCGCTCAGCTCAACGTCGAGTCCCTGCGAGAGAAACAGCACAAAGGCTTTCGTGGCGCCGTAGACGGTCAACCCCATTTCCGGACCCAGCCCAACGACCGACGCAATGTTGACAATCGCCCCCTCTCCGGCCTCGGCCAGACGCGGCGCAATCGCGTTCGCCAGGCGAGCCACTGAGGTCACGTTGAGGGTAATCAGGCGAGTGATATCGTCACTGCTCTGATGGAGGAAATCACCGGGAATCGAGGTGCCGGCATTGTTGACCAGAATCCTGATACGCGCGTCTTCCCGCAGCCGCTGCTCCACGGCGGCGATGTCGCTATCCTGGGTTAAGTCGGCCTGCAGGATGTCGACCTGAACGCCGGTTTCGTCGCGCAGCCGCTCGGCCAGCGCCGTCAGCCGCTCGTGATTACGCGCGACCAGCACCAGGTCATGGCCGCGGCGGGCAAAACGTTCGGCATAGGCTGCGCCAATTCCGGTCGATGCGCCGGTTACCAGCACCGCTGATTCACTGCTCATAGGTGTACTCCTCAATTTATACATGATGGTCGTCATGTATAATGGCACGGGCTGGGTATGCTGTAAATAATGTTATATGATGGTCATCATAAATAATTTCGCAGCAGGACGACGCCATGAGAGTGAGCAGAAAACAGGTTGAAGAGAATAAGCAGACAATCCTGACCGCCGCCGGGCGGTTGTTTCGCGAGCGGGGTTTTGACGCGGTCACGGTCACCGATATTATGAAATCAGCCGGTCTGACCCACGGCGGATTCTACGGCTACTTCAAATCGAAGGATGACCTGATCGCCCAAACCCTCGCGGAACTGAAGATAGAGAACGACGCGGCGAAAAACGACGTCGTCGCGCAAATCGAGCGTTATCTTTCCCCCGAACATCGGGATAATTTTGCCAGCGGCTGCCCGCTGGCGGCGCTGGCGGCGGAGACCATCCGCCAGTCCGAACCCGCGCGTGACGAAATGAGCGCGCGGCTGCAGCAGCAGATAGCGCAGCTCAGTGAAGCGATGGATGATCGGGACGCTGAAGCCAGCCGCCGCGCGGCGATTGGCAGCTGGTCGGCCATGGTCGGCGCGTTAATTCTGGCGCGGATGACCGCGGATTCAACGTTTTCCGACGAAATCCTCGGTGAAACGGCGGCCTGGCTCGCGGAAAAACAGCGCTGAGGTTAAGCCGGGTTCAGGTCTGGCTGCAGGTAGCCTGCGACAAAGCGGGTCAGAATCGCCGAGGCCACCGGGCTCTCCACAACGTCACGACTCAGCCTGTCCGGGTCAACCCCCTCGTTGCGCAGCGCCGCCTGGCGGAACGCGATCAGCGAGCGGGCAATCGCCGGGGTGATCTCCGGATGAAACTGCGTAGAAACGGCATGCGCGCCGTAGCGTACAATCTGATGAGGATCGTGCTGCGACGAAGCCAGCACCTTCGCCCCTGGCGGTAATCGGGTGACCGTTTGCATATGCGTGAGGTGCGCGCTGAACGGCGCCGGGTGGTCAGCCAGCAGACGATCCGCCAGGCCGTGTGCGGACAGCGAAATGGTTTTACTTCCGGCTTCGCGTCCGGCTGGATGGTAGTCCACCTCACCCCCCAGGGCGTGCGCCATCAGCTGATGCCCGTAGCAAACGCCAAACAGCGGCATCTCTATCGCCATCGCCTCGCGGATCCAGGCCGCGGTCATTTCACTCCACGGCAGGCGTTCGGTCACCATATCCCAGGAGCCGGTAATCACCGCGATGGTCGCGTTATCCGGCACGGGAAGCGGCTCTCCGGCATAGACGCGCGCCACGCTGATTTTTTTGCGCCACGGCGCCAGTAAATTGCCAAACCAGAGGGGAAGATCGCCGTGGTCGGAGACGATTTCATCCGGCGGAGTCCCGGTTTGTACAAGAAGAAGCGTATTTCGGCTTAACGACATCAGAGCGCCTTTTTTCACAGCAATACAGAACGCTACTATGAGCAAAAGCGCCGGCGGCGGCAAATAACCAATCCGCTAACGCTTATGCTCAGAGTGAATAACGTTTACTGCGCGTCGGCGCTCTCCACCTGCGGCACCGTCGACGTCGCGCCCTGTTCCGCCGGCGCGTTGGCCGGGTCGAAGATATGGTCGAGGATGGCGCGCGCCGTCGGTCCCGCAACCACGCCATCGCCGCCGCCGTTCTCCAGAATCAGCGCCATCGCCACCTTCGGATGCTGATAGGGGGCAAACAGGGTATAGAAGATATGGTCGCGCAGGCGTACCGGGATCATCTTCGCGTTATAGGTCTGGTTCTCCTTCAGGCTGAAGACCTGGGACGTCCCGGATTTTGCGGCGATCTGGTACGGCGCGGTATGGAACAGCTTATAGCCGGTGCCGTTTGGCAGGTTCGCCATGCCGTACATGCCGTTGCGCACCACGCCCCAGTACGGCGAATGCGGATCGCCAACCTGCGGCAGATCCTGCGGCGGCTGATAGCGCTCGACCTTATTACCCTGCTTCATGGAGTAAAGCAGATGCGGATTTTGCACTTTGCCGTTGTTAATCAGGGTCGTCAGCGCCTTGACCATCTGGATCGGCGTGGCAATCCAGTAGCCCTGACCGATACCGACGGAAATGGTATCCCCCTGATACCACGGTTTTTTATGCACCCGCTGTTTCCACTCCCGGCTCGGCAGCACCCCGGCATACTCCTCGTTAAGATCGATGCCGGTAGACTGACCGTAGCCAAACTTGCTTAGCCACTCGTGAATGCGGTCGATACCCATCTCAAACGCCACCTGATAGAAGAAAGTATCCGCCGATTCTTCTATCGCTTTGGTGACGTTAAGCATGCCGTGGCCGCTCTTCAGCCAGTCGCGGTAGCGGCGCTGGGTCCCCGGCAGCGTCCAGGTCGGCGCGCCGAAGAAGGAGGTGGTTGGCGTGATCACGCCCGCCGACAGCGCCGACAGCGCCATGTAAGGCTTCACCGTCGACGCGGGCGGATAGAGGCCCTGGGTGACCCGGTTAATCAGCGGCCGGTCCGGGTTATCGAGCAGCGAACGGTAGGCCTGATAGCCGATGCCCCTGACAAAGGGATTGGGATCGTAGCTGGGGCTCGACACCATGGCCAGCACGCCGCCATCGCGCGGATCGACGGCCACTACCGCCGCGCGCTGCCCCTTCAGCACCGACTCGATATACTGCTGCAGGTGCAGATCCAGCGTCAGGTAGATGTTCTTCCCGGCCACCGGCGGGACCTCTTTTAGCAGACGCACGACCCGCCCGTGGTTATCCACTTCCACTTCCTGATAGCCGGTGGTGCCGTGCAGCGCTTTCTCGTAGTAGCCTTCAATGCCCTGCTTGCCGATATTGTGGTCGGCGGCGTAGTTCTCTTCTTCCCCGGCTTTGGCCAGCTTTTGCAGATCGCTGTCGTTGATCTTCGAGACATAGCCAACCACGTGCGCCAGTTCGGCGCCGTAGGGATAAGCGCGCTGCTGATAGCTCTCCACCGTGACGCCGGGGAAATGAAACTCATTGACCGCAAAACGCGCCACTTCAACATCGCTCAGGTCCGATTTTAACGTCACCTCTTTGTAGCGGCTGTTGTGGTGCATATCGTCGCGGAAGTCGGCGATATCCTGCGGGGTTAAATCAACGATCGGCGTCAGCTGCTGCAGCAGCGCCGTCATATCGGCGATTTTGCTCGGGATCACCTGCAAACGGTAGAGGGTAATATTTTGTACCAGCGGGATGCCGTTGCGGTCGAAAATCAGCCCCCGGCTCGGCGCGATGGGCAGCATTTTAATGTCGTTCTGGTTTGAACGCGTCTGATAAAAGTCGTGCTGATCCACCTGCAGGCGGTAAAGATTAAGGATCAGGATGGCGAAGCAAATCACCACCAGTAGAAACGCAATGACGGCACGGCGGATAAATAGCATCTTTTCCGCTGAATGGTCGCGAATTTCATCTCTCAATAGGGACATTAGCGGTCATTTACCTGGGTTACAAAGTGCCTGAAAAGGGAAAAGCGGGGAAGAATAGCGTTATCGCAGCGGGAGCCCTACCGAAAGGTTGCTAATGATCTGGCAGAAATGTTTCAGCATGTTAGAAATTTAAGGTGACACTGTCACCAATCCCCTCCATCAAAAAGCGATGGAGGGGTTGTAGTTTAACGTGCCAGCCAGGCGCGCCAGCCGCCGTAGGCGGTAATCTCCGTGGCTTCGCCTAATCCGTTGGCTTCGCAGATAAAGCCCGCTAACCGGCGTCCGTCGGCAAGCTCAACTTTTCCCAGGCCCAGCGGCGCGGGGATGGCCGCCAGCAGCGAACCGACCTCCGCGCTGGGTAGCTCCCACACTTCAACCGCGATCGACGCCCCGCCGCTATCGGCGCGAACCATCGCCGGGCGTTTGCCGTCCGCGAGAGCGTATAAACGATAGTGCGGCGCGCTGCGGGTCGCCTGCAGCAGCCGACCGCCCCGCGCCAGCAGCTGGCCGTTAAGCGGCAGGCCAGAAAGATGAGCGCCGCAAACAACCAGCGCCATTCGGTCATGGCCGGCGACGCGTTCAGGCGGCGGGGTCTCCAGCCGCGCTCCGCCCGCCAGCGGCAGCCGCTCAGCGCGCTGAAACGCATCGGCCAGGCCCAGTAAATACTGGTCGGTAAAGGCCCTGCCAAACAGCGTGACGCCCGAAGGCAATCCGTCCGGCATAAATCCGCATGGCACGCTCACCGCGGCATAGTCCAGCAGGTTCATAAAGTTGGTGTAGTATCCGAGATCGGCGTTGCGCGCGATCGGCTCCGCCTCCAGCTCGTCAAGCGTCACCGGGCGCGGATAGGTGGGCGTCAGCACGCAGTCCAGGGTCTCGAGTATCGCGTCGCACCGGGCTTTGTACTGCTGTAGCTGATAGATCGCCGTAAAGGTCGCCGTGGCATCGGTGCCCGGCGCTTTTGCCAGCACGTCGCGAATAACCGGCAGTACCGCCTCCGGCTGCCGCGCCATCAGCGGACCGACCACCGCGTAGCGTTCGGCGACCCACGGCCCGTCATACAGCAGCCGGGCTGCCGCCAGAAACGGCGTGAAATCAATCTCAACTGCCACCCCGCCCAGCGCCGTCAGCCGTTGCCGGGCCTGGGAAAACAGGCGTTCGCTTGCGCGGCAGCCGAGGAAATTGAGCTCGCGCGGAACGCCAAAACGAAACCCCGCGGACGGCCTGCCGAACGCCTGACGGCTATTCCACTGAGGATTACGGCGGCTCCAGGCGTCCTGCGGATCGCACTGTGCGACGAGCGCCAGCAGCTGGCTGGCCTCGTCGGCGGTGGGGCTGAAAAAGGTCACGCAGTCTAACGTACGACAGGCGGGGACCACCCCTGCGGTGGATATCAGCCCTTTACTGGCCTTCAGACCCACCAGGTTATTCAGCCCTGCCGGGACGCGGCCGCTACCGGCGGTATCCGTGCCCAACGAGAAGCTGGCAACGCCCAGCGCCACCGCCAGCGCGGAACCGGCGCTGGAACCGCCGGAGGGATACTCCGCATGATAGCTATTGCGGCAGCGACCGTACGGCGATCGGGTACCGTTCAGGCCGGTAGCGAACTGATCGAGATTGGTTTTACCGACCGGCACGGCGCCCAGCGCAATCAGCTGAGCGACAATCGTCGCGCTCTGCTCCGCCCGATACGCAAACGCCGGACAGGCCGCGGTGGTGACAATCTCCGCCAGATCGATATTGTCTTTGATGGCGAACGGCACGCCGTACAGCGGCAGCGCGGCCGGCGAAAGGCCATCCAGCGCCGCCAGAAACGGCTCCTGCTCCTCTTCGCTCAGAATATGGATAAACAACCGGAACTCGGGGTTCAGCGCCTGCGCCCGCTGGCGGATGTCCGCCAGCACGCTGCGCGGTGTGGTTTTACCGGTGCGATAACGCTCCGCCAGGGTTGCCAGGCGTAAATCAAACGTCTGCTGCATCATGCCTTCTCCTCAATAATCACCGCCACCCGCTGCCCGGCGCGTACCGCGCTGCCCGGCTGCACGTGAACCTGTTGAATAACGCCATCGCAGGGGGCCAGCAGCGGGATCTCCATCTTCATCGACTCCAGCACGACCAGCACATCCCCCGCGCGGACCCGGCTGCCTGCCGCCGTTTGTACTTGCCACAGGTTTCCGGAAATCGGGCTTTCCACCCCCTGTTCGCCCTGCCGCAGCGGCGCGTCTCCGCCCTCATCCACGGCGCTCTCCTGGCTGTCAAAATGGGCCTGTCCGCTGGCTATCCAGCGATCGCGTTCGGCGTTAAACGCCCGCTGCTGATGCTCGCGAAACGCGCCGATGCTGCGCGCTTCACGGCGGAGAAACTGCTGGTATTCCGCCAGCCGCAGCGTGCTGTGCTCAATGCGCAGCGGGTAGCGACCGAGCGGGAAATCGCGGCGAATTTGCAGCAGCTCTTCGGCCGACACCGGATAGAAACTCAATTGGTCGAAGAAACGCAGCAGCCAGGGTTTGCCGGCAAAATCCGCCACCTCGCGATAGCGATTCCACATCTGCAGGGTCCGGCCAACGAACTGATAGCCGCCGGGCCCCTCCATGCCGTAGACGCACAGATAGGCCCCGCCGATGCCGACCGAGTTTTCCGCCGTCCAGGTGCGCGCCGGGTTGTACTTGGTGGTAACCAGGCGATGGCGCGGGTCAAGCGGCGTCGCCACCGGCGCGCCGAGATAAACATCGCCCAGCCCCATCACCAGATAGCTGGCGTCAAATACCGTATTCCATACCGCCTGTTCATCGGGCAGATCGTTGATGCGACGGATAAACTCCAGATTACTCGGACACCAGGGCGCGTCCTGGCGCACGGTGGTCATATATTTATCGATTGCCTTGCGGCAGGCCGGATCGTCCCAGGAGAGCGGCAGATGCACCACGCGCGTCGGCACCTGCAGATCGTCGCTCAGGCAGACCGTGGACCACTCGCCGCGCACCCACGCCAGCAGCGTCTCAAGGGGCAACGTTTCCGGCTGAAAATGGATTTGCAGCGAACGAATCCCCGGGGTGATATCGATCGCGCCGTCTCTTGATTGCGCTTCCAGGGCCTGCATCAGAGCGTGAATGCGGAAACGCAGAACCAGATCCAGCTCCGGCTCCCCGGCTTCCAGCAGCAGATGCGTATCGCCGGAGAGTCGCGCCACCAGGCGTTTGTCCGCCTCGCCGCAGGTCATCACGACAGGCGACGTCAGCGGAGCGGGCTGCCAGGCTATCGCCTGGTGACTTAGGGTCGCCAGCTCGGCGCGCCGCCCTTCCGCCAGCCGCCGGGCGGTGGGTAAATCCACCGCCACGAAACGTACCTTATCCCCGGCCTTGAGCTGGCCTAACTGCCAGAGGTCGGCTTCAATCACCGTGACCGGGCAGACAAAACCGCCGAGGCTCGGCCCGTCCGGTCCAAGGATCACCGGCATATCGCCGGTAAAATCGACCGCGCCCACCGCGTAAGGGTTATCGTGAATATTCGACGGATGAAGCCCCGCTTCGCCGCCGCTGTCGCGGGCCCACAGCGGCTTGGGGCCAATCAGGCGCACGCCGGTGCGGCTGGAGTTAAAGTGGACCGCCCACTCCGTGGCGAAAAACGTCGCGATATATTCCGGCGCAAAGAATTCCGGCGCGCCGTGGGGGCCGTAAATCACCCGCAGCGTCCGCACCTCAGCCAGCGCCGTGCGTAGCGTGGCGGGTAGTTGATCCCCGCTTCTGGCGGCGGCGTGCGGCGCCAGATGCAGCACGTCGCCTCCGCGCAGCGCCCGTCCGCCGTGGCCGCCAAACTGGCCGAGGGTAAAGGTGCTTTTACTCCCCAGATAGTCCGGTACCTGAATGCCGCCGCTCAGGCAGAGATAGCTTCTGACTCCCGCGCCGCTTATCGCGCCCAGCTTCAGGGTCGCCCCCGCCGGAATAGTCAATACGCAGTCCAGCGGCTGGTCTACGCCATCGAGCGTCACCGCCAATGGCGCGCCGCACACCACCGCCTGAACGTCGGTATTAAATTTCAGGGTCGGCCCGTTGAGGGTGATTTCCAGCGCGGCCGCTCCCTCGGCATTGCCCAGCAGGCGGTTGCCGAGACGCAGGGCGCGATCGTCCATCGGCCCCGACGGCGGTACGCCCACCGCCCAGTACCCCAAACGTCCCGGATAGTCCTGCACGCTGGTCTGGGTTCCGGCGCTCAGCACCTCCACGGTCGCCGCGCGGTAGCGCAGCTGCTCAAGGCAGCGGGTCCAGGGCTCGCCTTCGGTAAAGGGCGCAAAGCCAAGAATTTGTTGCAGGTACACGCGGTTAGTTTCTACGCCGTACAGGCGGGTCTCCGCCAGCGCCTGCGCCAGGCCGGCGATAGCCTCATCGCGGCTGGGGCGCCAGGCGATCGCTTTCGCCAGCATCGGGTCGAAGAACGGCGGGACTTCGCACCCGGCTTCCACCCAGCGGTCAATACGCAGGGCTGCGCCGTCCGCCGGCGGAAAGAAGACGTCCGTTAACAGTCCGGGAGAAGGCTGGAATTGCCGCCCCGGATCTTCGGCGTAAATTCGCGCCTGGATAGCGTGGCCCTGGGGCCGTAACCCGGCGGCCAGCTCAGGTAGCGGAGGCAGTTCCCCCGCCGCCAGTTCAATCATCCAGCGCACCAGGTCAACGCCCCACACCTGCTCCGTGACGCCGTGTTCGACCTGAAGCCGGGTATTTACCTCGAGGAAATAAAACTGCCGCGCCGCGCTGTCATAGACAAACTCCACCGTCCCGGCGCTGCGGTAGCTCACCGCTTTGCCCAACGCGATAGCCGCCGCGCATAGCGCCTGCGCCATCCCGTCAGGCAGATTCGGCGCGGGCGTCTCTTCAATCACTTTCTGGTTACGCCGCTGGACTGAACAGTCGCGCACGCCGAGCGCGATGACCTCTCCCCGCCCGTCGCCGAAGATTTGTACCTCCAGATGGCGGGCGCGTTCGATATATTTTTCGAGAAATACCCCGCCGTCGCTGAAGTTGTTTTGTCCCAGCCGCTGCACCGCGGCAAACGCCTCAATCAGCTCACGGGCGTCGCGACAGACGCGCATGCCAATCCCGCCGCCGCCGGCGGTGCTTTTGAGCATGACCGGATAGCCCACCGCCTCAGCCGCCCGGCAGGCTTCGCCGCTATCGGCCAGCAGCTCGCTGCCTTCCAGCAGCGGCACGCCCTCGGCTTTGGCTAAGGCGCGAGCGGTATGCTTCAGGCCGAAGGTGCGCAGCTGTTGCGGAGTGGGGCCGACAAACGCCACCCCCGCCGCCTCGCAGGCCTCAGCGAAGGCCGCGTTTTCAGACAGAAAGCCGTAGCCGGGGTGGATCGCTTTGGCGCCGCTCTGCTGCGCGGCGGCCAGGATCTTCTCCGTCACCAGATAGGTTTGCGCCGCCGGGCCGTCGCCGAGGCTTAACGCTTCATCCGCGTCGCGGATATGCAGACTACTCAGGTCGGCTTCGGAATAGACGGCGACGCCCTTCACCTGCATCGCGCGCAGGGTGCGCAGAATGCGGCAGGCGATGGCGCCGCGGTTGGCAATCAGTAAGGTATCAAACATAAGCGGAACTCACAGGGTCGCGGGTCGTCCCGCAATAATTCGATGTTCCCCTGAGGTCGTCCCCGGGGTGAACCGGCGCTTAAGGTTTGCGCGTCGGCGTACTGTTCAGGCGGTCTGCGCGGACGGCGAAGAGCCGAAAGGCCAGCAGACGCCAGCGCTGCCAGCGGGTCAGTTCCATACCAGCACCTCGGCGGGCGTGGGGTTCCAGCCGTTGCAGGGATTATTTAACTGCGGACAGTTGGAAATCAGCACCACGGCGTTGCACTCGGCGCGCAGCTCAACGTATTTCCCCGCCGCCGATATCCCGTCCTCAAAGGTCAGACCGCCTTCCGGCGTTACCGGGACGTTCATGAAAAAGTTAATGTTGGCGCCGATATCGCGTTTATGCAGGCGGCCATCGTGCAGGCAGGCGCAGAGGAAATTATCCCGACAGCTGTGCATATAGCGTTTATCCTGGGCGTAGCGCACGGTGTTGCTCTCCTGGGCACAGGCGCCGCCGAGGGTATCGTGGCGACCGCAGGTGTCGGCAACGATGGTCAGCAGTGGATTGCCCAGATTGGAATAGAGTACGCTGCCGGTGGTCAGATAGGCATTGCCCTGGCGGCGCAGCGTGCGCTGCGGATCGTAGCGTTCTCGGGGGTTATCGGCGTTGTAAAACAGGGTATCAATGGCCTGGTTGCCTTCGAGGTCAAGCAGGCGCAGGGTTTGCCCTTTTTGTACCTCAAACAGCCAGGGTTCCCCTGCCGGGATCACATGGCGATAGACGGCATCTTCGGGACGACGGTTACTGGCGATCAGGGTCATCGCAGCCTCCTTACAGGGCAAAAAGTTGGGTGTTGAGGAACGCGCGCTGGTTTTCATCGCGGGTAAAGAGCGCTTCCGCGGCCGCCTGCGCATCGTCAGCCTGGTACCAGCTCAGCTGGATCGGCCGCGGGGCGTACTCAGCGGCAGGGTCCTGAGGATGCGGCAGCGCGGTCAGCACCATGAGGACATCCATCGGCGCAAACAGCTCAACGTAATCTCCGGCGCGGCTGTTGGCGGAAATAAACTGAAAACGGCCATCCTCATCGACGGTGACTTTGCTGAAGAAGTTAACCACCATCAGCAGGTCCTCCAGGCCCAGATCCCATTTACCCATTTCAACCAGCAGGTTATCGACGCCGTTGCGGTAGAAGCCGTTTCGCAGCTCCTGGTAGCGTCCTGCGCCATATTTTTCACGCGTCTCGTCGGCGTTGAGTATCCCGCCGAACGGGTCGTGCCAGCCGCAGCTGTCGGCAACAATCCCGGCCAGAACGCGCCCCATATCGGAGTAGAAACAGTGCCCGGCGGTCAGGCGCGCGGTGTGCTGCCCCTTGAGGGTATCCGGCAGATTCAGGCGCTCACTCTTCTCATGGGGATTCAGCATCATCATGCTGACGTTGGCTCCGCCGTCGATATCGGTCAGGCGCAGGATCTGCCCTTTGCGCAAAATCAGCGAGGTGTGCGCCCCGCCGGGTAGCCGCTCTTCGCGCAGGCTGGGGGATGAGTGAAAAAGTGCGGTCATCAAACTATCTCCTTAATGCGTAAACGTTATTGTCGCTGCCGGTGGTCATCTGCGACATCCGCGCTTCATTGAGCGGAATATCGTAGGTAACGCGCGCACCCCAGGCGTTGGGCGCCTGCGGATCGATGCGCACTTTGTCGAAAACCAGCAGCCGGGTGCCAAGGTTGAAGCCCTCCGCGAGGTCGTGGGTGACCATAAAAACCGTCATCCGCGTTTCGCTCCACAGCTGGAGCAGCAGCCCGTGCATATCCTTGCGAATACCGGGATCCAGCGCGCCGAAGGGTTCATCAAGCAGCAGTACGCGCGGCTGCATGACGAAAGCCTGGGCGATCGCCAGCCGCTGCTGCATCCCGCCGGAGAGCTGCGCCGGATATTTATTCAGCGCGTGCCCCAGCCCGACTTTCTCCAGCATCCGCTGCGCCCGTTCGCGCGCGTCGCGTTTCCTGCCGGCAAACAGCCGGCCAAACAGCGGTGACGCCGGGAGTTCGAGGCCAATGGCGACGTTATCCAGCACGTTGAGGTGCGGGAAAACCGAATAACGCTGAAACACCACGCCGCGGCTGCGGTCCGGCTCCGCCGCCAGCGGCTGGCCGTCGAGGGTGATTTCCCCGCGAGTCGGCTTTTCCTGGCCGAGCAGCAGGCGTAAAAACGTCGACTTCCCGCAGCCGGACGCGCCGACCATCGAACAGAACTCGCCCTCTTTCACCTGCAAATTGATGCGCTCCAGCACCACGTGGTCGCCGTACTCCTGCCAGATATTTTTGATGTCGATAAAGCTCATGCCCGGCCTCCTTCCGCCCACGGGAAACAGGCTTTGTGCAGCTGGCGCAGAGCCAGATCCATCAGCCACGCCAGCAGGGTTATCCAGATGACGTAAGGAATAATCACGTCCATCGCCATATAGCGGCGGACGAGGAATATGCGATAGCCGAGACCGGCGGTGGCGGAAATGGCCTCGGCGGAGATCAAAAACAGCCATGCGGAGCCCAGCAGCAGGCGCAGGGAGGTTATCAGCCGCGACAGCAGCTGCGGCAGCACTACCCGCAGCACCACCGTCCAGCTATTGGCGCCGAGGGTTTGCGCTTTGAGAAACAGCTCCGCCGGGATCTCCCGCGCCCGCTGTTCAAGGTCGCGCGCCAGCATCGGCGTAATGCCAATGACGATAAGCATCACTTTTGATAGCTCATCCAGGCCGAAGACGATAAACAGCACCGGCAGGATCGCCAGCGGCGGGATCATCGACACCACGGTCATCAGCGGCGACAGCGCCGCGCGGTACATCGGGAACACGCCGGCGGCGATGCCGATGCCCAGGCCAATCAGCGACGAGAGCGCCAGACCAATCAGCAGGCGGCTCATACTAATCAGCGTGTCGGCCCACAGCAGATACTCGCCGCTGCGTTTATCCGGGGTGAAGGCCATCCGATCGATGGCCGCGATCATCTGCGACAGGCCGGGCAGCAGCTTATCCTGCGGGTTGGCTTCCAGCCGCACCGCCGAACCGATAAACCAGGCGGCGATCATCAGGACGAAGGGCAATAGCATCAGCGTCAGGCGCATACCCTGCCGGGGATAGCGGTTAATGTGGCGCATGGCGTGGACTCCCAAGGTCAATCATTACAGCTGCCCCGCCGCGGCCAGCTTCAGATAGCTGTCGTCAAAGCGCAGTTTGCTGTTGGCGGTATCGCCGACGGTGACGCCGCCGGGGAAGGTCATGCCGATAAAGTCAGCGCTCTGCGCTCCCTCTCCCAGCAGCCCTTTGTCAAAAGAGAACTGCGCTACCCGCTGCATGGTTTTTGCCAGCGCCGGCGAGGAGATAAACGTCAGGGTATCGGCAGGCGTCCAGAAGAGATGGGTTGTTTTTAGCTGCGCCCGGTAGCCGGCGAGGTCGGTGCCGGAATCGGCGGCCATTGCGCTTAGCGCCTGCGTATCTCCGGCCTGCATTTTGGCCATCATCTCGAACCAGGCGCCGGTCAGGGCTTTACCCAGCTCCGGGTTATCTTTCAGAGTCTGAGTATTCACCACCATCATGTCGATCAGCTCGCCGGGAACCTGCGAAGAGCTAAAGACCTCCGTGGTTTGCGGCGTCTTTTTGATAACCGAAAGCTGTGGATTCCAGGCCACCGCCGCGCGTACGCCGCTGGTGCCAAAAGCCGAGACGATATCCGCATCCGAGGTATTGACCACTTTGACGTCTTTTTCCTGCAGCCCGGCTTTTTCCAGACCGCGAACCAGCAGGTAGTGCGATACCGAAAGCTCCGGGAGATACACCGCCATGCCTTTCAGATCGCTGAGCTTTTTATCCGCCCCCTTCAGCACCACGCCGTCGTTGCCGTCGGAGTAGCTGCCGGTAATGAGCGCCGTGGTATCCACGCCCCCCGCCGCCGGAATGGTCAGGGCATCCATGTTGGTCATGGTGCAGCCGTCAAACTGGCCCGCGGTGTACTGGTTAATGGATTCGATGTAGTCGTTCAGCTGAACGATATTGATTTTGATGCCGTATTTGCTGGCCCATTTATCGATGATCTTTTCGTTGCTGATGGTGCCCCAGGGCATCCATCCGGCATAGATAGTCCAGCAGATGTTGAACTCTTTTTTGACGGCGGCAAACGAGGGGACGCTGGCCAGCAGCGCCAGCGACAGGATAAGAGAGCGGAGGATCGGCGGTGTCTTCATGGTGGACCTCTGGTTAGCACGAGAAACGGGGGCAGCGCGACACCCAACGGTGCTGCTGTCTCCCGGGCTTTTGTCCCGCCGTGTAACCTCGCAGAGGTCGCCAGCTCTCGGACCAGACGTTCACCTGAGTGAACCGGAACCCTAGCCAGCTATTGTGTTATCTCAATTGTCTGTTGCGCTGCCTTCTGAACAGGAGTGTGCAAGGTCTATGCCAGGCGCGCAGCGCGCGTAAAATCAGCCCTACGACGGCAGGCGCCGCCGCGGCTCCCAAAAATGGGGAGTGATGATGGGGCATTGCATGGATTTGGTGCGTATGGCGTGAAGGCGGCGAGCGGTCGGGACGATAGCCGCTCGCCGGGAAACGCTTGCTAGCGCGCTTTTTCGCTCACCGTCATGGTGAATCGCGCGATCTTATCCCCGGCGTTAGCGTAGCTATGCGGGGCGTCGGTACGCGCGACGGCGGAATCCCCCTCTCGAATCAGATAGACCCCGTCGTTAACCGTCAGGGTTAAGGCGCCCTCGGTCACGAAAAGCAGCTCAGTCGTCCCCTCCCCGTGCCCCGGCGATGTGAACATTTCTCCCGGATTGAGGCTCCACTGCCAGAGCTCAACCATATCCGGACCGCTGGTACCGGCAAGGAGCCGCGCCTTGCCGCCCTGCTCGCCCTGCCACAGCGTGGGAATCTCGCCTTCTGCAATCACCTTTACCGGCGGCGCGGTGGCGACATTGACAAAATCGGCCACGGAAACGCCCAGCGCCGAGGCCAGACGGCACAACAGCGCAATGCTGGGATTGGCCCTACAGGCTTCAATGTCTACCAGCATACCTTTGCTGACGCCCGCGCGTCGCGACAGCTCATCCAGGGAGATCTTCTTTTCCGCCCGGTAGCGCTTAATGCGCGCCGCAACGGCTTCATTAATCATGGCGGCATCGGCGCCCGCGTCGGTCGTTATATTGACTTTATTGGTCATCGGTCGATATTATGCTTTAAAATGGTCGTTACAGGATTATCCAATGAATAGCGTATTACCGTCAATGAGCCCGCAGGTCTCCGCGCTGGCCCCCGGCTTTCGCGCCCTGAGCATTGATGTCGTTTCCGCCGCCGTACGCGCCCCCCTGGTCGGGTCCGATGCGCTCCGCTCCGCCTGCCAGGCGGTTATCGCCGGCGAGCCGCAGTGGGCGGAGGCGCACCTGCAGGCCTGGAACGAGGTATTCCGCGCCTTTGGCGCAAAACCCAAGCGGACGCCCTGCTCGGCGGAAGCCTTGCGCAGGCGGGTGCTGCGCGATGGCGAGATGGCTGCGATCGATCCCATCGTCGATCTCTATAATGCGGTGAGCCTGCGCTACGCCGTGCCGGTCGGCGGCGAAAACCTGGCGGCTTACGTTGGCGCCCCGCACCTCAAGCTCGCGGACGGCAGCGAACCGTTCGATACCGTCAAAGAGGGGCAGATCGTTCACGAATATCCCGACGCGGGAGAAGTGATCTGGGGCGACGATCGCGGCGTGACCTGCCGACGCTGGAACTGGCGACAGGGAGTACGTACTCGTCTGAGCGTGGAGAGTCCGCGGATGTGGTTTATTCTTGAAAGCCTGCCGGAAATGCCGCTTAGCGCGCTGCAGGAGGCGGGAGAGATGCTGAGCAACGGCCTGCTGGAGATGATGCCGGAGGCGACGATCCGCTCACAGCTGATAGGGCCAGGGGCCTAAAGCCATTCCCCTGCGCCCGGCAGCGTAGCATCGCCGGGCGCAGCGATTACTTCCGCGCCTCGAAGGCAATTTTCACCGCCATCCCCGCCAGCACCGTCGCCATCAGCCAGCGCTGAAACTGCTGCCATAACGGGCGCCCCGCGAGAAACAGCGACACCTGCCCGGCCATCACCACAATCAGCGCATTAACCGCTACGCTAATGAGCGCCTGCGTCCCTCCCAGCACCAGCGACTGCGCAAGGATGCTGCCGTGTCCGGGAGAGATAAACTGCGGCAGCAGTGAGAGATACATGATGGCGATTTTAGGGTTCGCCAGGTTAGTAATAAAGCCCATCATAAACAGCTTACGGCCGCTATCGGCAGGCAGGTCGCGCACCGCAAAGACCGAGCGCCCGCCGGGCTTCACCGCCTGCCAGGCCAGATAAAGCAGATAGACCACGCCGCTGATGCGCAACGCGTCGTAAGCGTAGGGAACGGCGAAGATCAGTGCGGTAATACCGAACGCGGCGCACAGCATATAAAACACAAACCCCAGCGCCACCCCGCCGAGGGAGACCAGTCCGGCCCTTCTTCCCTGACAAATCGAGCGCGAAATCAGATAGATCATATTCGGCCCCGGGGTCAATACCAGGCCAAGGGCAACAAGCGCGAAGGTCAGCAGCGACGGTATCTCAGGCATAGCGTATCTCCGGTAAAGTGATGTGATGCCCAGGCGCGCGGCGGCGATCCCCATGCTCCCCGACAGTACCTGTCTAAAGCGCCAGTCACAGGGTGACGAACAGTATGACCGCGGTTGGCGATGCGCGACAACTCACCTGAACAGGTGGGCTAACTCTCCTTATCTTCAGCTTTTGCCGCCGCGCTGGAGCGGTAAATAAAGAACAGCGCCAGCCCCAGACAGACGATGGCCCCCAGCCGCCCCGCTGAAAAGGCAATGGCTTCGTTACCCAGCCAGCCAAAATTATCGATCAGCAGACTCATGGCCAGTTGGCCAAAAATCACCGCCACCGTGGCCGTCGCGGTACCGATACGCTGCACCGCCACCACCATAATTACGATATAGGGAACCCCGCAAAATGCGCCCAGCAGCTGCCATTTCGGCACATCCAGCAGCGTTGTCGACTGATGGGGGGCAAAATAAAAAATCAGCAGCGCCGTGATCAAGGCGCCCACCGCAAACGTGAGAAACGCGCTGCGAAATACGCCCACCTGGCTGCCCAAACGGCCGTTAATCGCCGCCTGCATACTCAACATCGCGCCGCCGACCAGCGCCAGCAAAATCATTATGCTACTCATGTTAACTCCTCAGCTTGTGGCGATCAGAATCAGGGCGACGATGATAAACAGCAGCGCGATAACCCGCCGTCCATCGATTTTACGTTTTGCCGAACCAAACAGACCGTAATGGTCAATCAGCAGGCTTTTGCATACCTGACCGGCCAGAATGCCGATCATCGTCATGGCGATACCGATAACCGGTACGGCAATGGTTAAGATGACGACGTAAATGGGCCCCAGTACGCCCCCGGTAAGCTGCCAGCCCGGTAAGGAGAAGAACGAGGGACCCTGCCTGGGGCCAAACAGCAGCATCAGCAGAAAGGTTAGCGCGCTGCCGACGCTAAAAATGCTGAAGGTGGCCCACAGGTCCCCTACCTGACCGGCAAGCGGCCCGAGTAGTCCGGCTTCCACGGATAACCCCATGCCGCCGGCAATCACAAGAAAAATAAGTAATAACTGCATCGTTGATATCCGATTATTGATTGGGTGGCAGAGCATAAAGCAGCGAAGTAATGTGAAAAACGATACAATCAGGGAAACACTTTTGCGGATATTGCATTAATGAGCGATGCGGGTAATGTAAATTTTCGGGCGCTACAGCTGTTTATCGCCGTCTATGACAGCCAGAGTTTCTCCGTGGTGGCGAGGCGGGAAGGCGTTTCGCCCTCGATGGTGTCGCGCGTCATTCACCAGCTTGAGGATGCGCTCGGCCAGCAGCTCTTTTATCGTAATACCCGGGCGGTGGTTCCCACCGAAGCGGGACGCCTGTTTGCCGAACATGCCAGAGGGCTCGGCGAACGGTTCAGCGTTGCCAGGCGCGACCTGCAGGACCGTCGTCTTGAGCCGGGTGGACTGGTGCGGATCAACGCCCCGGTCTATTTTGGCCAGCGCCATATCGCGCCGTGGCTGCCGGGGCTGACGCAGCGCTATCCACAGATGCAAATTGCGCTGGCGCTGACCGATGATTTTATCGATCCGCACCGCGAAGCGACCGACCTGATTTTCCGCATCGGCAGCCTGCCGGACTCCAGCGTTCATGCCAGAGTACTGGGTATGCAGCATCACTATCTGGTTGCGGCTCCGGACTATCTGCAGCGCTGCGGCACGCCGGAGAAACCGGAAGATCTTCGCCATCACAGCACGCTGGTCTACAGCGGTTCAAATGGACCTAACCGCTGGCTGTTCCGCCTCGCGGAGGGAGAATGGGTTCACTATCCGCAAACGCCGCGGCTGGCATCAAATAACGCCGATGCGCTGCTGACCGCTGCGCTGGGAGGCATGGGGGTGGTGCTCTTTCCCGATTGGATGGTCAATGAAGCCATGGGGGCTGGAAGGCTGGTTCAGCTGATGCCTCACTACAGCGCGGCGATCGGCAGCAGCCCCTCGCCGATGTCGGCGATCTACCCTCACGCCCGTCATCCTTCGTTAAACGTACGTGCGGTAATAGACTATTTTATCGACGCTTTTGGTACGCCTTTATACTGGCAGCGCTAAGCCGTTTTACGCACTAAAATTGTCGTAACTCAAACAATCGGTCTTCGCTGGCGGGGATGATGTCTTAACGATTCCTTTACGCGTATGTTACGACTATTGTGGTTGAGTCAATACTGAACAATCAATCATTGAACAATGATATATGTTCGGTTTTTACAAAGGCATTGAACGGAAATAACTATTAAATCCGTAGACTCATTCAAATATCGCTTACTGGTAGCAGTGTATATCGTAATGGCATTCACAAAAGCAAACGGAGCCTGATATGAGCACGTCAAACGATCCTTCGAATACCCCGTCGGCAGGGAAATGCCCTTTCCACGCCGAGACGGCGACGCCCACCCAGAGCGCGGGCGGTGGCACCGGCAACCGCGACTGGTGGCCAAATCAACTACGGGTGGATCTGCTGAATCAGCACTCCAATCGTTCAAACCCGCTGGGCGAACACTTTAACTACCGCGAAGAGTTTAAGAAGCTCGACTACTCGGCCCTGAAGGCCGATCTGCGCGCCCTGCTCACCGATTCTCAGGAGTGGTGGCCAGCGGACTGGGGTAGCTATATCGGGCTGTTTATTCGTATGGCGTGGCACGGCGCCGGTACCTATCGTACCGTTGACGGACGCGGCGGCGCGGGCCGCGGCCAGCAGCGTTTCGCACCGCTCAACTCCTGGCCGGATAACGTCAGCCTCGACAAAGCCCGTCGCCTGCTGTGGCCGGTAAAACAAAAATACGGGCAAAAAATCTCCTGGGCCGACCTCTATATGCTGGCAGGCAACGTGGCGCTGGAAAATGCCGGTTTCCGTACGTTTGGCTTCGGTGCCGGTCGTGAAGACGTTTGGGAACCGGATCTGGACGTCGACTGGGGTAACGAAACCGAATGGCTGGCCCATCGTCATCCGGAAAGCCTGAATCAGCAGGCCATCGGCGCGACCGAAATGGGGCTGATTTACGTCAACCCTGAAGGCCCCAACGCCAGCGGCGATCCGCTCTCCGCCGCCTCCGCGATTCGCGCGACCTTCGGCAATATGGCAATGAATGATGAAGAGATCGTCGCGCTGATCGCCGGCGGTCATACGCTGGGCAAAACCCACGGTTCCGCGGTGACCAGCCACGTTGGCGCAGAGCCGGAAGCGGCGCCGATTGAAGCGCAGGGACTCGGCTGGGCGAACAGCTACGGCAGCGGCGCGGGCGCCGACGCGATCACCTCCGGTCTGGAAGTGGTCTGGACGCAAACGCCGACCCAGTGGAGCAACTACTTCTTCGAAAACCTGTACAAATATGAGTGGGTGCAAACCCGCAGCCCGGCAGGCGCGATTCAGTTCGAAGCGAAAGATGCGCCGGAGATCATTCCTGACCCGTTTAATCCGGAGAAAAAACGCAAGCCGACCATGCTGGTCACCGACCTGACGCTGCGCTTCGACCCGGAGTTCGACAAGATTTCCCGCCGCTTCCTTAACGACCCGCAGGCCTTTAACGAAGCCTTTGCCCGCGCGTGGTTTAAACTTATCCACCGCGATATGGGGCCGAAGTCCCGCTACATGGGCCCGGAAGTGCCGAAAGAAGATCTGATCTGGCAAGATCCGCTACCGGCGGCGGTCCACACCCCAACCGCAGAGGATATCGCGACGCTGAAAACCGCCATTGCCGACGCCGGCCTTTCGGTCAGCGAGCTGGTTTCCGTGGCCTGGGCATCGGCCTCCACCTTCCGCGGCGGCGATAAACGCGGCGGCGCCAACGGCGCGCGTCTGGCGCTGGAACCGCAGAAATCCTGGCCGGTAAACGCCATCGCGTCCCGCGTGCTGCCGACCCTGCAGGGGATTCAGCAGGCATCCGGTAAAGCGTCGCTGGCCGATATTATCGTTCTGGCCGGCGTGGTGGGCATTGAGCAGGCTGCCGCGGCGGCGGGCGTTCAGGTTAGCGTTCCCTTCGCCCCTGGCCGCGTCGATGCGCGTCAGGATCAGACCGATGTGGAAGCGATGGATCTGCTGCAGCCGCTGGCCGATGGTTTCCGCAACTATCGTCGCGTTGGCGGCGGCATCTCCACCGAAACGCTGCTGATTGATAAAGCGCAGCAGTTAACGCTGACGGCGCCGGAAATGACGGTACTGGTGGGCGGTCTGCGCGTGCTGGGCGCGAACTTCGACGGCAGCCGACACGGCGTGTTTACCGACCGCGTGGGGGTGTTGAGCAATGATTTCTTCGCTAACCTGCTCGATATGGGGACCGTCTGGAAAGCCGCTGACGAGCACGCTGAGCTGTTTATCGGCCGCGACCGTAAGAGCGGCGAAGAGAAATATACCGCGACCCGCGTTGACCTGGTGTTTGGCTCCAACTCCGTCCTGCGCGCCCTGGCTGAAGTGTATGCCTGCAGCGATGCGCGGCAGAAGTTCGTGAATGACTTCGTTGCCGCATGGACCAAGGTGATGAACCTCGACCGCTTCGATCTGTAATCCTTTCCCCGGCAGAAATGCTAAACCCGGGCCAATGGCCCGGGCTCCTCTTATCTAATCCAGATTGTCAGCAGAATAATGATGGCCGCAATAATCGCCACCTGAATAAAGACTTTATCCAGCGATCCTCTGCGCATC
The DNA here is from genome assembly GCF_033843325.1 of Klebsiella sp. JN_Kp126. Taxonomy (NCBI): domain Bacteria; kingdom Pseudomonadati; phylum Pseudomonadota; class Gammaproteobacteria; order Enterobacterales; family Enterobacteriaceae; genus Klebsiella; species Klebsiella sp. JN_Kp126. The sequence continues at coordinate 74,781 of NZ_JAWXQV010000046.1, forward strand.
GCGCCCCCTTTTTCAGAACAGGATTTGCCAGATAGCCAGCAACAGCACCAGCAGACCCACCAGGAAAAATATCAGCGCGATGAGGGTGTCCGGAGAACGATTCATCTCTGCGCCTCCTTATCATCAGAACCACTGACCAAAGCGTTTGATATAGAAACGCTTCATGCCCTGCGCAACCAGGCAGTAGCTGAGCAGCGTCGCGATCAGCCACGGGAAGTAGCTCAGCGGCAGCGGCTCCAGCCCGACCATCGCCCCCAGCGGCGAGAATGGAATGTAGATGCCCATCGCCATAATGACCGCGGTGGTGAGCAGCACCGGCAACGTCGCTCGACTCTGGATAAACGGAATTTTCTGCGTTCTCAGCATATGCACCACCAGCGTTTGCGACAGCAGCCCTTCAATAAACCACCCGGACTGGAACAGCGCCTGGGCTTCGACGTGATTCGCCGCAAACACGTACCACATCAGCGCGAAGGTGGTGATATCAAAAATGGACGACGTCGGGCCAATCCACAGCATAAAGCGGCCGATATTTTTCGCATCCCACTTGCGCGGCTTACGCAGGAATTCCTTATCCATCTTGTCCCACGGCAGCGAGAGCTGAGAGAGATCGTACATCAGGTTCTGGATCAGCAGATGAATCGCCAGCATCGGCAGAAACGGAATAAACGCGCTGGCCACCAGTACCGAGAAGACGTTGCCGAAGTTAGAGCTGGCGGTCATATTCAGGTACTTAATGATATTGCCAAAGGTCTCACGCCCTTTGATCACCCCTTCTTCCAGCACCATCAAATCCTTTTCCAGCAGGATGATATCGGATGCCTCTTTGGCGATATCCGCCGCGCTGTCGACGGAAATACCAACGTCCGCATCGCGCAGCGCCGGCGCATCGTTGATGCCATCGCCGAGGAAGCCGACGGTGTGGCCGTTTTTCTGCAGCGTTTTCAGGATGCGCGACTTCTGCAGCGGCGTCAGTTTGGCGAATACCGAACGCGTTTCCACTTCGCGCTCCAGTTCGTTATCCGTCATCGCTTCAATCTGCGTGCCGGTCAGGATACCGTGGGCATCAATCCCCACTTCCAGGCAAATACGCGCCGTGACCACCGGGTTATCGCCGGTCAACACTTTGACCGCCACGCCGTTATCGCGCAGCGCGGTAATCGCTTTTCCCGCGCTCTCCTTCGGCGGATCGAGGAAGGTCAGCATCCCTTCGACCGTCAGCCCCTGCTCATCCGCGGCGCACAGCGGGGTTGTCAGGGCGGAGTCATCCAGCTTGCGGGTCGCGACCAGCAGCACGCGGAAACCCTGGGCGTTGTAATCCTGCGTTTTGGCTAACAGCAGATCGCGGCGGGTTTCATCCAGCGCAACCACGCGGTCGCCTTCGCGCAGATGCGTGGCCACCATCAGCATCTCTTCGACCGCGCCTTTGCAGATCAGGCTTTTATCGCCGTGGCGGACATCTTCCACCGACACCGAGACCCGACGGCGGACAAAATCAAACGGCAGTTCATCAAGCTTCACGAAGCGCTCTTTGGTCGCTGGCGCAATCCGCCCCTCGCCAAAGCGCAGCACCGCCCGGTCCATCAGGTTGCGCGCCCCGCTCTGGCTGCTGCTGTTGAGCCACGCCAGCGTCAGCACCCGGTCGCTCTCGCTGCCGCTGACGTCAAGATGATGCTCAAGAATGATATTGTCCTGCGTCAGCGTGCCGGTTTTATCGGTGCACAGCACGTCCATGGCGCCAAAGTTCTGAATGGCGTTCAGCCGCTTGACGATCACTTTGCGCCGCGACATGGCGATAGCGCCTTTCGCCAGGTTTGAGCTGACGATCATCGGCAGCATTTCCGGCGTCAGGCCCACCGCGACCGCCAGGGCAAACAACGATGCCTCAACCCAGTCTCCTTTGCTGAAGCCGTTAATCAGCAGCACAATCGGCACCATCACCAGCATAAAACGGATCAGCAGCCAGCTGACGCTGTTTACCCCACGGTCGAACGCCGTCTGGGTGCGCGTACCGACAATGGACTTCGCCAGCGAACCAAACCAGGTGCGGTTTCCGGTGGCCACCACCACCGCCTGCGCCCTGCCGCTGGTCACGTTGGTGCCCATCAGACAGATATTGCCCATCTCCAGCAGGCTTTTATCTTTGTTCGGCTCGGGAAGCCTGTCGCACCCTTTGCCGGACACGCTGGCCAGAACGTCATACTTTTCCACCGGCAGCGATTCGCCGCTAAGTATCGACTGGCTGACGAACAGGTCCCGGGACTCCAGCAGGCGGACATCCGCCGGAACCAGATCCCCCGCAGCCAGGAAGATGATGTCACCGGGCACCAGTTCCTCAATGGCAATCTCCTCCTGCGCCGGCCCCATGTTACCAGGACCGCGACGCAGTACCGTCGCCGTGGTGCGAACCATGGATTTCAGCGCCTGCGCCGCTTTGTTGGTGCGAAACTCCTGCCAGAAACGCAATAACCCGCTCAGGCTGACCATCGTGACGATAATGATAATCCCGGTCAGATCGGTCTCTTCGCCGTTACGCAGCGGTAGCCAGTAATCGGTCACGAAGCTGACGGCGGCCAGCGCCATCAGGACATAGATAAACGGGTTATTGAATGCCCGCAAAAGCTGGATTAGCGCCGGCGGCGCCTGCTCGTGCGCGACTTCATTGCGGCCATATTCATTCAGCCGTTCAAGGGCATCTTCGGTGGTGAGCCCCTGACGGCTGCTGTTGAGCCGCGCCAGCGTATGATCCGGGCTGTTAAATGCCTCGGTTTCAATGGCGAAGCTTTTTTTATGCTGCTTATCATTTTCTGACGCAGACCGGTTTATTTTCCGGTTTTCTATTTTCATGTCAGTCATGATTATTCCTCAAATTTAAGACGTCGTTATCCCTGCATAATTGACTTATGCATAATTCATTTTTACGTTATTAAACGCTTATTACTTTAATTGCCTGGGAATATCCATCATTCCCTCCTTAGACAAATCATTGCCAGAGTAGAATATCAGGGAGGCTAACTCCCCTCGACGCACCAGCGCACTGACGTAATGTTTTCGTCACCGCCAATTCTTGACATAATAAGATCTCGCGCTTTGCGGGAGTCGGTATTACCAACCAGTTCGATGCGGATTTCTTTATGTCCTTGTTCTTTTGCTGCTATCGACACCAGCCCCTGCAGGCTGAGCGTCATCTCTTTACTGATATTAAGCAATAGCTGACGAATCGCGTTTTCATGTTCGCTATGACAGATAATATTCAGGACGTAGCATTTTTCTTCTTCTGTCGCGCCGGGGATCTGATTAATTCTCTGCGCCGCTTCGCGCAGTAGAATATTGGCGCACAGGATGATCAGCGTTGCCGCCGCCGCTTGCCAGAACTGGCCTAAGCCACACAGTACGCCAATCGCCGCAGAGCACCACAGGGTTGCCGCGGTATTCAGGCCGCGCACGTTCATGCCTTCCCGCATGATGACCCCGGCGCCGAGAAAACCAATTCCGGAAACCACCTGCGCGGCAATACGTCCCGGACTATCCGGCGATGTGGAGATAGAGCTCAGAATAAAAACCGCCGCGCCGGTGGCGACCAGTGCATTGGTGCGCAGGCCAGCCATCCGCTGACGCCACTGTCTTTCGGCGCCAATCAGCGCGCCCAACAGCATCGCGGCGAGTAAATTTGCGATATAAGGAAACATCAACATAGCTTCCTCCATTTTTGCTGGAAGAATTAACTACGTGCTTTATTAAGCACACGACAAATTGTCGCCAGAGAGGCGATTAACGTCGCGTTGACGGTGGAGGGAATAATGTATTTTTAAACATGAACATGACGATTATCCTCGCAGCCATGCTGCGTTATTTTTTATGGGATGCAATCGTCTGGATGAGGAGATTGCTGCCCGCCGGTTGGCAAGCAGCGCAGAAAAAATAGCGTCAGCTTGCCTTGATGTTTAAGTAAGGGTGACTGTCCAACATATTTCTCCTGTGTGAATTTGTGCTCATTATAGTCATTCAATTATTTGAGTAAAGTTAAAATCTCGCTTTAGTGACGATTTGTTTAAAATGACCTTAATGCGCTAAGCCTGCCCGTCAGGATTAACCCCGGCGTGAACCGGGGTTAATTCACTAGTCAAAGACGCCATTAATTATCGACGTCACGATCGCCGTACTCAGCGCGATCAGCACTAAATCCTGGCCCACCACGCGCCATTCATAGCCAGGATAGTAAGGCAGTTCGTTGAGCATCGATGCCGGAACCGCTTTTTTTGCAATCCCCGGAGGTAAGGGTTTACCGCGAGCCAGATTTTTGGCGATTCCCGGCGGCAGCGACTGATAGCCGGTTAAACCGTAGTTTACCGCCAGCGAACGCGCTCTGGAGAAGCTGATATCAGCGGAGACATGATCGGGTTTGCCGTAGTTTTTTCTCTGCCCCGGATTTCCTTCTTTCTGACCCTGGTTGCCCTTATCAACGTTGTTTTTACCGCTATTGCCGTTGTTACCGTTATTGCCATGGTTACCGCTATTCCCACCACTGTTGCCATGGTTACCGCTATTTCCACCGCCGTTGCCACCGCCGTTACCGGGATTAGCGAAGACCGGCGTAGCCATCATTGACAGCGAAAGCGCCGCCGCCAGCGCTGCTTGTAAAATTTTCTTACTAGACATGATTATTTTCCTGAGTGGGAGTACTCGCTTTGAATGTAGGTGAATAACCTGAGCGCAACAATCTCTCGTTATCTTAAATTTATTTCAGGTCAAACTTAGCGGCCCGATGGTGAATTCCTTCACCCCGCGGCCGGGCCACAGGCGAAAACCAGCACACAACGCCAGCCAAACCACATTGGCATTATTTTATTCTGCAAATCTCTCTCCCCCGATGCGATTAAAAATTTAAAACCATTAACAATCAAATAACATTAGCAGGCAAACATTTTATCTGAGGAAAATAATAATATGTCTACCACCCAGGTTCTGGGCGACGCCGCGTTCGCCTCCCCAGGACATCCCCACTCCAGCCTGACCGCTCGCATCGATGCGCTCCCCGCCTCCGTTGGCCTGTGGTCTTTTATCACCCTCCTGGCGCTGGGCGGCTTCTTCGAGCTGTACGATCTTTTTCAGACCGGCTATATCAGCACCGGGCTGCTGGCAGAGGATATTTTCCATACCGGCGAGCAGGGTATCTTCGGTATCTCCGACCAGGCCGCCTTCGCGTCGTCCACCTTTATGGGGCTGTTTATTGGCGCCAGCCTGCTTGCGCCGCTGGCGGATAAGCTGGGCCGCCGCCTGACGTTTATGTTTGCCCTCGCCTGGTACGGCGTATTTTCGCTGATGATGGCCCTGCAAAGCAGCGCTGAAGGGGTTATCTTCTGCCGCTTTCTGGTCGGCGTCGGTCTCGGCATTGAGCTGGTGACCATCGACACCTATTTAAGCGAATGGGTGCCGACGCATCTGCGCAATAAAGCCTTCGCTTTCGCCTTCTTTATTCAGTTTTTATCGGTTCCCGCCGTGGCGCTGATGTCGTGGCTGCTGGTGCCGATTACCCTTTTCGGCCTGACCGGCTGGCGCTGGGTGATTATCTTCGGCGCGCTCTGTTCGCTGATTATCTGGGTTATCCGCAAGAAGCTGCCGGAGTCGGCGCGCTGGCTGGATGAAAAAGGCCGCCACGAGGAAGCCCATAAGGTGATGTGCGAAATGGAACAGCGCTGCGGCGTTTCTCCCTCGCCACGCCACCAGGTTGAGAGGCAGGATAACCCGCGCAGGCTGGGAAGCTTTAAAGCGATCTGGGCGCCGCAGTACCGCAAACGTACGATCATGCTGATGGTAATGAACTTCTTCCAGGCCATCGGCTTCTTTGGCTTCGGCAACTGGCTACCGGCCCTGCTTTCCGGCCAAGGGGCGAGCATCACCCACAGCCTGCTGTATGCGTTCTTTATTACCCTCGCCTATCCGATTGGCTGTCTGTTCTGCACCCGCTTCGTTCATCGTTTTGAAAACAAATGGCAAATTGTGCTTTCCGCGCTGATGACGGTGGTGTTTGGCACCCTGTTTGCCCTGCAGAACAGCCCGGTGCTGCTGGTGATTTGCGGGTTTATGATCACCTGGTCAAACGCCTGGCTGACCATTAGCTATCACGCCTACCAGGCCGAAGTTTTCCCGACCCACATTCGCGCGCGGGCGGTCGGCTTCTGCTACTCCTTTAGCCGGCTGTCGACGGCGATCACCAGCATTTTGATCGGCATTATTTTGCAATACGCCGGTACCCCAGGCGTGATTAGCTTTATCGTCGCCAGCATGCTGATGGTGATGCTGTCGGTGGGCATCTTTGGTCCGAAAACTCGCGGGATCAGCCTGGAGAATATTTGACGGTAGCCGCCGCCGGGTTAGCCGGCGGCGCGCGTGGCTAATCTTTTCTCCTGAACCCGCAGTAGCCACGGCAGCGGCAATGCGCTCAGGGCGCAGAGCAGCAATATCCCCTGCATCGCCCGCTCGCCGTTGCCGTCAACCGAGAGCACCCACGACGAAAGCAGAAAGGCCGCCGCCGTACTTAATGACATCAGGGTATTCTGTAAAAGCGTAAACCCGGACCTGGCGCTATCCGCTGGAAAACGCATTGCCACAGCCGATGAGGCCACCAGACGACAGTAGGCGGCGGCCAGAAACAGCACCATAAACAGTGCGCCGCCGCGGTTGCAGGTAAAAGCGATGCTCAGGCTCAGTATAAACAGCAGACTGGCCAGCAGGCTGATGCGGTAGCCGCTGTAATGCTGGCATAGCTTGCCGGTGAGTTTAGTTGCGCATAGTCCGGCCACGCCTCCGCCGAAAAAGAGCCACGGCAATTCATCGCCGCTGGCCCCCATTTTCACCGTCAGTAACGGTACCAGCAGCGGAATGATTAACATCGGACTGAACTGCGCGAGCGCGTTGCCGGAGGCGTAAAACAGCACCGATGACGACCAGCGCAAACCCGCCTGACGGCTCGCCTCGATGGGTTGCTCCGGCAGCGCCAGTTGTATCAGCGGTAACGCGATTAAGCAGAGTCCGCCGATCGTCGCGGGGGCTATCTGCCAGCCGATTTTTGCACTGAGAAATAGCATCGTCGGCATACCGACAATACTGACCAGCGAGAATGCGGCAATCGTGGAGGCCAATGCCCGCGGGCGCAGGTGCGGCGGCATAATGTTGATTAACAGACTGCTGCCCACGCCCATTGTGGTCCCGCCAACCAGACCGGCAAGAAAACGCCAGAACAATAATACGTCAAACCGGGTGGTAGTCAGCGTCATCATCGTTAATCCCCCCAACAGGACCATATTGCAGAGCAAAAAGCGCCGCGGTTTAACGTTACCGACCCATCGCCAGACGCTTACCCCAGCAATGACGGAAGCCAGCGTATAAACGCCGGTGACGTAACCCGCCTGGCTTACCGGCACCTGAAACGTCGGCGCCATCCAGGTAAATAAGGGATTAAAAATCATATATTCAAGGGCGTTGATGAATTGAACAAAGGCCACGATCAACGTTATTCGTACCAGATATCCGGGCATGTAAGACTCCTGACTATGTAATGCGGAGAGTCTAGCGTCTGGCAAAACCGGGCATAAGACGGTAAAAATGACGTTGTTAATTATCAAAATCGGGATAATCGAGAGTGAAAAAATTGGATCTCAACGCCCTGCGGGTCTTCGTCACCGTGGCGGAAAATGGCTCCTTTCGCGGCGGAGCAAAAGCGCTGCAGATGCCCTCATCGAACGTGAGCCGACAGATTTCGCAGCTTGAGGAGAGCCTTCAGCTACGCCTGATACAGCGCAGTACCCGGCACATGAAGCTGACCCCTGCCGGTCAGACGCTGCTCGCCAGTATGCGACCGGTGCTGGAGCAACTTGCCGCTACGGAAGCTGAACTGACGCAGCAGCAGGCCGAACCCGAAGGGCCGCTACGCCTGTGTCTTCCGAACGAAATTGGCCCCTCGCTGTTTGCGCCGCTGATGGCGCAATTTGCCATGCGCTATCCAAAAATAATCGTCAGCTGTACCACGAATCTGGCGGGAATGGAGGTGTTAAAAGAGGATGTGGATATTGCGGTGATTATCACCCGCGGCAAAATGGAAGACGCCAGCGTCATTGCGCGCCCGCTCTTTTCGTTTCCCTGCTGCGTGGTCGCTTCTCCGCAGCTGATTGCCAGAACGGGTATGCCGACACACAGCGAGCAATTAACCGCGCTACCCTGCATTACCACCGTCAGCGCCCTCGCGGGGCAAGCCTGGCAATTTGCCGCGGCGGACGGTAGCTTTAAAAAGGTTAACGTCAACGGGCACTATCGCGTCAACAGCGGCGAAATGGCGCTGCATGCCGCGCTTGCCGGCGTTGGCTTCGCTATTCTGGGGGAGAAACCCTGCCGCCCGTTTATCGATCGCGGTGAACTCCAGGAAGTCACGCTGGAGCTGCCGCCGGCGCCGTTACAGCTCTCCGCCCTCTATCGGGAGCGCCACTTTATGCCCGCCAGAACGCGCGTCTGGCTTGAATTTATCCAGTCGCAGATGGCCAGCTAAGCGCCGTCAGCCGACTGGCGTTCGCTAAAAATCACCTGCGCATCGGCGAAGCATTTTTCCGCCAGCGACGACACCGGCTCTTTGTTGCGCATGATCAGCGCCAGCATCGAGTCGACCTCCGTCTCGGCGATCGGCCTGATTTCCAGATTATCGCTTAGCGCTTCGAGGCCGTTGTTCAGCGGCATAATCGCACAGCAGATCCCGGCCTGCACCGCCTGGATGATCTGAAACGTGGAGTCGCTTTCAAAAACGTATTTTGGCGCCAGCCCCTTGGCCTTAAAGCTCATCTCAATCGATTCACGGTAGTACATGCCCTTGGTCAGAAAGCCCAGCGGCAGCGCGGCCAGGGTATCCCACTCAGGCGTCGCGTCGGCAAACTGATAATGACGCCTATCGTGCAGCAGCCCCATGCGGGTATTCGGCAGCCAGACCACGTTGAACAGTTGGCTATCGACGTGGTGCAGATAGCAGATCCCCAGATCCAGCTGGTTGCGGCTAACGCCGTCGATAATCTGTTCCGAGGTCATGGACAGCAGACTGAACTGCAGCTCCGGGTATTTATCCGCCAGCGGCTTGATCAGCTGCATCGGATTCAGGCTGGCTAAAGGCACCATCCCGACTCTTAGCTGGCCGACCATCTGCCCGCGACAGATAGCCGCCTCCGCCTCCAGCCCGTCGTGCGCCGCCAGCAGCGCTCGCGCCCAGGCCAGAATACGCTCGCCCTCTGGGGTAAACCCTTCAAACCGCTGCCCGCGCTGAATCAGCGTCAGATTAAGTTCTTCTTCAAGATTGCGGATACGCATCGATAGCGTGGGCTGGGTGATATGGCAGGCCGCCGCGGCCTGGCCGAAATGTCGTGTTCTGTCGAGCGCAATCAGGTACTTAAGCTGTTTAATATCCATTATCATCCACTGTTTGCGCAATCTGCTGGCAGCGCAGCAGGCAAAATGTTAGCTAAATGTTATGTTCTGCGTTGATGAAATTCAAGCGCCGGTGGACCGTTGCTCGTCCCGCGTGCCTGAGGCTACACTCATGCTATGCCCCGGCAGGAGAAACCGTTGAAAACTCGCCTTCATCACGTTCAGCAACACCGGCTCGCCATGCCGGGACTGGAAGCCATGTCGTTAGTCACGGAACAGAGTTTTCCGCGCCATTCCCACGACCAGTTCGGCATCGGGATTTTCACTCAGGGCGCGCAGAGTTCGTGGAGCCATCTGGGCAAAATTGAGGCCGCCGCCGGAAATATCATTATGGTTAATCCGGGGGAGATGCACGACGGTATCCCGCTGAATGGCCCGCGCAGCTGGCAGATGATCTATCTCGATCCCGAGCGGGTTGCCGCTGAATTTCAGGGGGCGATAAAGGCCGAAGATATTCTCCTGCGCCCGGTGGTCGAGGACCCGCAGCTGCGCGGACTGATGCTGCGGCTGTTTAGCGAGATTGTCGCCAGCGCCCCCGAGGATACCGCCGTGGAAGAGGCGCTACTGCTCTGCCTGATGCGGGTGAGCCGATACCATCTCTGCGCACGGCGGCCTGATAAAAGCGGTACCCCCTCCATCGCGCTGGCAAGGCAATATCTCGATGATGCCCCCGAAGAGAAAATCTCTCTCGAGGAGCTTGCTACCCTCTGCGGTCTCAGCCGCTTTCAGCTGATCCGCGGCTTCGCTCGCGAAACCGGCATCACGCCGCACGCTTATCTGGTACAGGCCCGCCTGCGCCTGGCGCGCCGCCTGCTCGCCGAAGGTCACTCCCCCGCCGATACCGCCTTCATGGCCGGCTTTGCCGATCAAAGCCATCTGACCCGCGCGTTTCAAAGGCAGTTCGCCATAACCCCAGGCAGCTATCAGGCGAGCCGCTAGCCGACGCTGTGCAATTTTGTTCAATACCGGCGCGCGGCTTTGCGAAATACTCAGGGCCTCGATTCTCTGCAACAGGAATGACATCATGGCGTTCATCACCCCTGAGTTTCTTTTGACTTCGCTGATTGTGGTCATCGCCCCCGGCACCGGGACGCTTTACACCATTGCCACCGGCCTGGCGGCGGGCAGAGGCATGAGTTTTGCCGCGGCCTTCGGCTGCACGCTGGGCATTATTCCGCATATGCTGGCGGCGATAACCGGGCTGGCGGCCATCCTCCACAGCACCCCCGGCGCCTTCGAGCTGGTGAAGTACGCCGGCGTCGCCTGGCTGCTGTACCTCGCATGGGTCACCCTAAACCAGCGCGGCAGCCTGAACGTGGAGGGCGTCGAGCAACGCAACCCGCGCCAGGTCATCAGCCACGCGATTCTGATTAATTTGCTTAACCCCAAGCTGCCGCTCTTCTTTCTCGCCTTTCTGCCGCAGTTTATCCAGCGCGGCTCGGCTTCGCCGATCGGGGAAATGCTGATCCTGAGCGCCGTTTTTATGCTGATGACGCTGCTGGTTTTTATGCTCTATGGCGCCTTTTCGGCGGCGATGCGCGGATACGTTCTGTCGCGTCCGCGGGTGTTACAGGGGCTGAGAGCCTGCTTTGCCGCCGGTTTTGTCGGGCTGGGGATTAAGCTGATTCTGGCGCAGAGGTAGCGATTTTGCCCACGACGCGACGATCGCCGCGGGCAAACGGCGCTTTAGCGAAGCCCCGCCAGCGCGCGGATCTCTTTCGAGCGCAGCGTTAAACGGACGGGCGCCGATTTATACGACGGCGTGCCGCTCTCTTTATCGAGATAATCCAGAGGGACCAGCACGTTGGCTTCGGGGTAATAGGCGGCAACGGTGCCCGGCGCGATGCTGTAGGCGACCAGCGTGATATCTTCCAACCGCTGATGGTGGCCCGGCAGCGCGGAGCTGATATCCACCCGATCGCCGTGTTCGAATCCCTGCTCAGCCATATCCTGCTCGTTCATAAACAACACGTCGCGACGGCCAAACACGCCGCGGTAGCGGTCGTCCATGGCGTAAATGGTGGTGTTGTACTGATCGTGGCTGCGCAGCGTCACCAGGCGCATCACGTCATGCCCTGCTACCTGCTGGTTTTCGTGCACCCCGTGAAAAACGGAAAACATCGCTTTGCCGGTCGGCGTCGGCCAGATACGCTCCGTCGGCGGCAGCGGCATGCGAAAACCGCCGGGATGGCGAATACGCTGGTTGTACTGGTCAAAGCCGGGAATGGTCTGCTCGATCAGATCGCGAATGCGATCGTAGTCGGCAACCAGCGACAGCCAGTCAACGCTGCTTTCCGGCAGCGTCGCCATGGCCATCCCCGCGACAATCGCCGGCTCCGATCGCAGCTCTGGCGAACCGGGTTTCAGCTTGCCCGACGACGCGTGCACCATCGACATCGAATCTTCCACGGTGATTGACTGGCGTCCCGTCTCCTGAATATCGAGTTCGGTTCGGCCAAGGCACGGCAGGATAAAGGTCTCATTGGCCACCAGAAGATGCGAGCGATTGAGCTTGGTGCCAATATGCACGCTCAGATCCAGCCCCCGCATCGCCGGAAAAGCCCGTTCGCTATCCGGCATAGCCACCGCGAAGTTCCCGCCAAGGCAGAGCAGCGCTTTCGATTCGCCGTCGATCATCGCCTGTAGCGCTTTTACCGCATCGTGACCATGCTCCTGCGGCGGCGTAAAACCAAACACCCGCTGCAGGTTGGCGAGAAACTGGGGGCTCGGCTTTTCAGTGATGCCGACGGTACGGTTGCCCTGTACGTTGGAGTGTCCGCGCAGCGGGCAGATCCCGGCCCCCGGCTTGCCGATATTCCCGCGCATCAGCAGCAGGTCGGCTATCAGGCGTACATTAGAGGTGCCCTTATTGTGCTGGGTGATGCCCATACCGTAGGTGATAATCGTGGCGTTAGATTTAGCGTAAGCCGCCGCTACCCGTTCAAGATCGCCGCGCGTCAGGCCGGACTCGCGTTCAATATCCGGCCACGGCGTCGCGTCCACATCCTGCGCAAATTCGGTAAAGCCCAGCGTATGCTCATCGATAAACGCCCGATCCAGCACATCGCCCTGCTCTGCTTCCAGCCGGAGCAGCGCCTTCGCGATACCCTTAAGCGCCGCCGCGTCGCCGCCCGCTTTGACCTGGAAATAGGTCGACGCGATGTTGGTTGAGCCGTAGGTCGCCATCTCAATGACGTTCTGCGGATCGGCGAAACGCTCCAGCGCCCGCTCTTTTAGCGGGTTGAAGACGATAATCGGCACCCCCCGGCGCGCCAGTTCGTGCAGCGTGCCCATCATGCGCGGATGGTTGGTTCCGGGATTGTGGCCGATAGAGATAACCAGCTCGGTCTTATCAAAGTCATCGAGGGAGACCGTCCCTTTACCGATGCCGATGGACTGCGGCAGGCCGACGCTGGTCGACTCGTGGCACATATTGGAGCAGTCCGGAAAGTTGTTGGTGCCATATTCGCGGGCAAACAGCTGGAACAGGAAGGCCACTTCGTTAGAGGCGCGCCCGGAGGTATAAAACTCGACTTCATTGGGCTGCAGCGTACGAAGAATGGCGCCGATGCGGGTAAACGCCGCGTCCCATGAGACCGGACGCAGGGTATCGCTGGCCTTATCGTAGGCCAGGGGCTGGGTTAAGCGCCCGTAGCCTTCCAGCTCAAAATCGCTGCGCGCCAGCAGCGACGTCACGGTGTTAGCCGCGAGAAACTCAGCCGTGACCCGTTTACTGGTGGCTTCCCAGGTCACCGCTTTGGCGCCGTTTTCGCAGAACTGAAACGTCGATTTATGCTCTTTGTCGGGCCAGGCGCAGCCGGGACAATCAAAGCCATCCGGCTGATTGGTCCGCAGCAGCGTGGCGGGGGCATCGAGCGCATCCATTTGCGTACGAACGGCGATAGCGGTGGCTTTTAAGGCACCCCAGCCGCCCGCCGGACCATCATAGGGATGGACGCCGGGAACGACGCGTCTTCTGTTACTCATGTTCACTCCTGATGCGCTTTCGGCGGCGTATGGCAGGTGAAACGCCGCACGATCTCTTATCACCCGTTACCAGCCAGGATAACGGGCGTTTTTGTTAACGAAAGCATAACAATCAGGGCGGTGGCTGTATAATCAATGTTATCTATCACACGTTAGATTTAACTTATTTAACGAATAATAAACATACAAAAATCAGGTCAGATTGTAGTGGCGGTCCGGCGCCAGTTTCTCCGGTAAGGGATGCTGGCCGGTCATATCCAGCAGGTTGCGCTCAATGGTGTTACACATCGCGTTCAGCGGCAAATCGTTGGCTGCGGTACCGAACGGGTCCTCCAGCTCTTCCGCCAGCGAATCCCACGACAGAAAGGTGTAGGAGATAAACACCGACACGAACGGCGTCATATAGTGAAGATCGCCGACCAGCGCAAACGGCAGCAGCGTACAGAACAGATACACGGTGCGCTGCAAAATGAGCGTGTAGGCAAAGGGCACCGGGGTGCTGGCGAGGCGCTCACAGCCGCCCAGCGCGTGCCCCAGCTCATCAAGCTTATTGTCCATCAGGCTGAAGGTGACATCGCCGATCTTCCCTTCTGCGCGCAGGTGCCCAAGCTCATCGCCTGCCAGCAGCAGAATGCGGTTGGTTGGCATCGAGCTGGCGAGGATTTCCGCCACGCTTTGCGCCGGCAGCAGACGCGCTAAATCGGCGCTCGGATCCGTCTTGCGCAGCTGATGCTTCAGGCTCCAGCTAAACGCCACCAGGTAGCTCACCAGGCGTTGATGGGCTGCGCTTTCGGCCGGCAGGAGATTCTTCAGCTGGCGCACCAGCGTTCTCTGGGCAATCAGCACCGTTCCCCACAAATTGCGCGCTTCAACAAAGCGGTTGTATCCGGCGCTATTGCGAAAGCCAAGAAAAATGGCAATGGCGATCCCCAGCAGGCTAAACGGCGCGACGGTAAGATGGATACCCAGCTGCTCGTACCATTGATAGCTGATGATCGCGATAATCGACATCATCAGGTTAAGCAGCAGGCGAAAGACGATTTTTGACAGCACGGAGCCGTGCCAGTCAAACAAGCGAAGGAACCAGTGTTGTTCTGGCCGGATAATCATTGTTTTACTTCCTGAAGTTTCGAACGAATAATAGATACTTTCTATTATGCGATTGCCTTTTTATATTGTTTAAAAACACGACACGGCGTCAGCCGGCTATTTATCAGCGATGAAAGAATAGCCGCTGGATTATGGTCCTTTTTTATTTCACAGGCAATATTATCCGCAGGCTGACAAAGCCCTCAAGCGTTCAGGGGAATAACCTAAGCGATAATCGCGTCGCTATCCGCGCGGCAAGGGTCAATATGAATCATCATATGCAGCACGTTTTGGCTGTTTAGCACCCGCGCGCGGGCCAACAGCGCAATATCGTGCCCTTCCGCCACCGATAAATCTCCCGGCACCTCGATATGTACATCGACCAGGATCCCATCGCCGGCGCGTCGGGTTTTCAGGTCATGCAGCGCCACGACGCCGGGCGTTGCCAGAATAGTGGTGATTATCTGCTGCTCGCTGTCGCTATCCACTGACCGATCCATCAAGTCATGGAGGGCGTCATACGAAAAGGTATAGCCCATGCGGGTGACCAGCGCGCCGACGGCCAGCGCGGCCACCGGATCGAGCCAGGCGAAGCCGGCCAGGTTACCGATGATGCCGACCGCGACCACCACCGACGACGCGGCATCCGAGCGGGCGTGCCAGGCGTTGGCAATCAGCATGGACGACTGAATTTGTTTAGCCGCCCTGAGCATATAGCGGAATAACATCTCTTTGGCGGTCAGCGCGGCGAGCGCCACCCACAGAGCGGTAATATGCACGCTCGGGATAGACGCCGGATGCAGCAGTTTGCCGCAGGCGGACCACAGCATACCCGCGCCAACCAGTAACAGCAGCGCGCCAATCACCAGTGAAGCGCCGTTTTCATAGCGCCGGTGTCCGTAGTGATGATCGCTATCCGAGGGTTTGCCGCTTTTTTTATTGGCCAACAGCACGACGAAATCAGCGACTAAATCGGAAAGAGAATGAATACCATCGGCAATTAATCCCTGCGAACCGGAAAAAACGCCCGCCAGAACCTGGGCGCTGGATAAAAAAAGATTGACAACCACGCTGACCAGCGTCGTTTTACGCGCAACCTGGGCGCGCTGACCATCGTCAGTCATTTTCGCCATGATGACTTCCCCGCAAAAAAAAGAAATAACGTACGCGATTTGGCTTAATTTTTCCTGAATAATCCGCCACCGTTAAGAGAACATTTACTTATTTTTATTGCTGTCAAATATATAAATGAGAATAGTTTGTTTTTAAAAAATATAGCCATGACAATAATAGCCATGGCTATATTTTTGGCGTAAAAACGCAGCCTGAATAATTAAAACTGATTCATCCGGCGCATTGCGCAATGATACGCGCCGTTACGCACCGACGCGCGCAGTACGCGGGCGACGCCGTGTACCGCAATTCGTGCGCTGTGCCGCTGCAGCGCGCTCATCGGCAAATTGAGCATCGCCTGCGCCCACGGCGGCAGAAGGTCAATCCCGGCGCGCATCATCATTCGCCCGACGGGCTGACTCAGGCGCCCCGGCAGGCGGGTCGATAGCAGGACGTCGGCAACTTCCTGCGTTCGCTCATCGCAGCGCAGCGTTGGGCGCATATCCTGCAGGTAGTCGGCAACCTGACGCGGCGTTACCGGGATATCCCGAGCGCCAAGGCGGCGGGCAATTTCGGCGGCCTCCTGATAATACTGCTCCTGGCGGGCGGCGCTGACCACGGTCCGCTTGTAGCGCAGGTGCGAGGCCATAAAGCTGCTGCATTCGGCGACATGAACCCAGGTGAGCAGCGCCGGGTCGCTGGCCTGATAGGGCGTGCCGTCTTTATCCTTGCCGCTCACCCGCAGGTGGATCCCCTGCACTTTTGCGATCAGCCGTTCGGCGTCGGCGGTGGTACCAAAGGTGGTGGCGGAAATAAACTGGCTGGTACGGCGCAGGCGGCCAAAGATATCTTCGCGGAAGTTTGAGTGATCCCAGACGCCCGCCAGCGCCAGAGGATGCAGCATCTGTAACAGCAGCGCGCTGACGCCGCCGCAGAGCATGGAGGTAAAATCGCCATGAACCTGCCAGATGGCCGACTGCGGACCAAATAGCCCCGGTTCGCCTTTGGGGTGTTCAAAATCGATCTCTTTTAGCGCCATGCCGGTTAAGCCCAGAACCTGAGCTTCAATCATTCCGCGTATGCTGGTCATTACCCACCTGCTCTGATCCGTGAGCGAGAAAGATAGCATTTATTAACGCCGGGGGCATTTACCAACGATGGCTTTTAGGGCAGGAGCGCCCGCCGATAGCGGGCGCCAGTGAGCTTATGGATTGAGCTGGTAGTCGAGGCTTATCTCCGCGTTCAGCACCTGCGACACCGGGCAACCGGCTTTGGCTTTTTGAATGATGCCGTCAAACGCATCGGCCTCAATGCCTGGCAGCACAATTTTACTCTGCAGCGCGATTTGGGTGATGGCGAAGCCGCCGCCGGACTTATCCAGCGTCACCACCGCCACGGTATCAATGGAGGTGGCGGTGTAGCCCTCTTCGCTCAGCATCAGCGAGAGCGCCATGGAGAAACAGGCGGCATGGGCGGCCCCGATAAGCTCTTCCGGGTTGGTGCCCTTGACGCCTTCGAAACGAGTGTTAAAACCATAAGGCTGCTGGTTCAGCGCGCCGCTCTCGGTCGAGACGGTTCCTTTTCCGCTTTTCAGATCCCCTTCCCAATGCGCCTGACCTTTCTTATGGATTGCCATAATATCGCTCCTTTTTTGATATGAAAGGGTTAAGTATAGAACCCCCTAAGGCATTTGGGCGGCGCGCGGCGTTTTTCAGATCAATCCGTCGGGATATTTTTACTCATATTAACGCCGGTAACGCGGAAACCCGCGGCGTCGTAGAGATGGCGCGCGCGCTGATTATCCCCGGCGACGCGCAGTTTAATTTGGCCGATCCCCTGGCTTTTCAGCGCATGCTCAAAAGCCGCCATCGCTTGTTTACCCAGGCCCTGTCCCTGAAACGCCGGATAAATATAAAAATCGCAGATAAAGGCGGAGCGCATTTCTTCGTCAGGCTTGTACCAGAGATAGCCGACCCGCTTTTCTGCGCCGTCACTGTCATCGAATAAGCAGCATAAAACCTGGCCGCGAGTATTGACGCCGTCGGGCAGATCCGCGGCGATTTCGCGCTGCGCCTGGGCTAACGCGGCCGCCGGCGAGAGCGCGTAATTGGCGGAGATTTCCGCCGCGTAGTCGGGGATAAAGTAGTCGAGATACGCGGGGTATTCCGTATCACGCATTGGGCGAAGCACTATCATTAAAGGGTTCCTTTTATATCGTGAGTTTGCGCCAGTTTCTGCTGAATCTCACCGAGAAACAGCGGCAGCGCGGTTGGCTGATAGTCCCGAGAAAGGTAAATACCATATACGCTTAGCGCTTTTGGCCGCCAGGCCGGTAAAACCTGTTTCAGCGCCCCGCTGTTGAGCGCCCGCTGCGCCTCCAGCTCCGGCAGCATCGCGATGCCGCAGCCGGCGACCGCCGCCTCCATCAGCAGCGAGGAGATCCCGGCGCTAAGGTTGCCGGAAACCGCCACCGCCACGCTTTCGCCGCTGGCGTCGCTAAACTGCCAGGTCTGGCTGGCAAAATGGCTGTAATGCAGGCAGTTGTGACGAGCGAGATCTTCCGGCGTTTGCAGCGGACCGTTCTGCTGAAGCCAGCGCGGCGACGCGCACAGCACCGAACGACACACGCCAAGGCGGCGGGCGATAGCCCCGGGCTCCGGATTGTCGGTGATCCGAATCGCCACGTCGATCCGTTCGCCGATCAGGCTGACCGGGTGATTATTGATATCCAGCTCAAGGCGCAGCTGCGGATAACGGGCGAGAAAATCGGGTAGCAGCGGCGAAATCAGCTGCATCGCCGTAAAGTGAGCGCAGGCGACGCGCAGCGTCCCGCTGGGGATCGCACGCTCGCTTTGCCCGGCGATCTCATCCGACAGCTGCGTCAGGGTGCGCGTTTTTTGCAGCACCTTTTCCCCCGCAGCCGTGAGCGTCAGTTTGCGGGTTGAGCGATGGACCAGCCGGGTTCCCGCCCACTGCTCCATCTGTTCCAGATAGCGGCTGACCATCGGACGCGACATCCCCAGCGCGCGGGCGGCGGCGCTTAAGCTCCCCAGTTCACAAATGCGCATATACACCTGCGCGGCAATTACCCGATCCATAACTGATTTCCATCTGCACGTTTTATGAAACTCAGCATCTCTTTTTTCAGGAATTTTCGCAAATCATGAAATCCGTACAATAGCGCTCATTCACCTGACCAAGAGAAAACGAATATGAAATTATCTGCCCTTGCTATCGCAACCACGCTGTTCAGCACGTCGGTTCTGGCCGCGCCCCTAACGCTGCAAACCTACAACCCGCAGGAGAACGGCATTTTCGCGGTTAACTCCACCCTCGCCTCCGGCCCGCATGAAGCGGTGCTGTTTGACGCTCAATTCAGCGTCAAAGATGGCGAGAAGCTGGTTGAAATGATTAAGAAAAGCGGTAAAAAACTGACCCGCATCGTGATTACCTCCGGCGATCCGGACTTCTATTTCGGCCTCGAGCCGCTGGTGAAGGCTTTCCCGGATGTCAACGTGGTGGCGACCGCGGAAGTGGTTAAACACATTAACGCCACCAAAGCGGCCAAACTGGCCTACTGGGGCCCGCAGATGAAGGACGGCGCGCCGAAGCAGGTTTACGTCCCGCAAGCGCTGACGGCAAACACCTTCACCATCGACGGCGAAAAGGTTGAGATCCGCCAGCCGCAAAATTATGCCGCCTATGTCTGGATCCCGGCGAATAAAGCCATTCTTGGCGGGACCGGCGTGGCGTGGGGCATGCACGTCTGGACGGCGGACACCCAGAGCGTTGAAAGCCGCCAGCAGTGGATAAGTACGCTCGACGAGATGGCCGCGTTGCATCCGCAGCAGGTGATCCCCGGCCATTACCTGGGGACTCCGCCCGCAGGCGACCGCGCGATTACCTTTACCCGCGATTATCTGACCCAGTTCGAGCAGGCGCTCAACGCGCACAAAGATTCCGCCGGCGTTATCAAGGCGATGAAACAGCGCTGGCCGGGACTCGCGGAAGAGAGTTCGCTGGATCTGAGCGCCAAAGTGAATACCGGCGAAATGAAGTGGTAAGACTGGCTAACGTGCGGGTCTTTCTGCCGGATGGCGGGTGACCTCCTGTCCGGCCGACGAACCGGGGTTCGCTAAAAAGACTGTTCTTAATCTGCCGACTCAACGTTGCTAAACCCGGCAAAATGGGCCACGATGATTATCGCCGCGCTAAAAATGCGCGGCGTACTTAAGGGTTAAATTTCGTCCGACACCCGTCGGGCTTGTCCTTGAAACCGACACAGGATAAAGGAGTAAGAATGAAATCGAACCAACAGGCACGTCATCTTCTTGGTCTGAACTACAAGCTTTCTCAGCAGAAAAAAGTGCTGCTGGAAGGCGATGCGGAAACCACGGTTAACCATGTTCGCGCCACCGGCCGCAAGCGCCGCGGTGGCTAACTTTTCAGCTGAATGATGATAAAAACACCGTCCTCTCCCCGGGATGGTGTTTTTTTAAGACTATCGGCCTCATGTTTACCCTCCTTTGATGTCTTCTGCTTTATACTCTGCCCGCTGCCATTCCCTGCCAGCCCCCCGCCTGTCGCCGCGCCCGGGCTGAAGCGATTATCAAGGAGTTAGTGCGATGCAATTCACTCATAAGAAAAACCGCTCTCTATACATCCCTTACGCCGGCCCCGTGCTGCTTGAATTTCCGCTGCTCAATAAAGGCAGCGCCTTCAGCATGGAAGAGCGCAGCAGCTTCAACCTGCTGGGCCTGCTGCCGGAAGTGGTCGAAACCATCGAAGAACAGGCCGAACGCGCGTGGATCCAGTACCAGGGATTTAAAACCGAGATCGACAAGCACATCTACCTGCGCAATATCCAGGATACCAACGAAACGCTGTTCTACCGCCTGGTCGGCAACCACCTCGACGAAATGATGCCGGTTATCTACACCCCGACCGTCGGCGCCGCCTGTGAACGCTTCTCTGAGATCTATCGTCGCGCCCGCGGCGTGTTTATCTCTTATCAGAACCGCAATAACCTCGACGATATTCTGCAAAACGTACCGAACCACAACGTCAAGGTTATCGTGATGACCGACGGCGAACGTATTCTCGGCCTCGGTGACCAGGGTATCGGCGGGATGGGCATTCCTATCGGCAAACTGTCGCTGTATACCACCTGCGGCGGTATCAGCCCGGCCTACACGCTGCCGGTGGTGCTGGACGTCGGTACTAACAACCAGCAGCTGCTGGACGATCCGCTGTATATGGGCTGGCGCCACCCGCGCATCACCGACGACGAGTACTATCAGTTTGTCGACGACGTTATCCAGGCGATTAAAGCCCGCTGGCCGGACGTACTGCTGCAGTTCGAAGACTTCGCGCAGAAAAACGCCATGCCCCTGCTCAACCGCTATCGCCACGAAGTGTGCTCCTTTAACGATGATATCCAGGGAACCGCTTCGGTCACCGTCGGTACGCTGATCGCCGCCAGCCGCGGCGCGGGCAGCCAGCTGAGCGAGCAGAAAATTGTCTTCCTCGGCGCCGGCTCCGCGGGCTGCGGTATCGCAGAGCAGATCGTCGCGCAAATCCAGCGCGAAGGGTTAAGCGAAGAGGAAGCCCGTAAACGCGTCTTTATGGTTGACCGTTTCGGTCTGCTGACCGACGCCATGCCGAACCTGCTGCCGTTCCAGAGCAAACTGGTGCAAAAGCGTGAGCATCTGCAAGCGTGGGACACCACGAATGATGTGCTGTCGCTGCTCGACGTGGTGCGCAACGTCAAACCGGATATCCTGATCGGCGTTTCCGGGCAGCCGGGGCTGTTCACCGAAGAGATTATCCGCGAGATGCACAAGCACTGCCCGCGGCCAATCGTGATGCCGCTCTCCAACCCGACCTCCCGGGTGGAAGCCACGCCGCAGAATATCCTCAGCTGGACCGACGGCGCGGCGCTGGTCGCCACCGGCAGCCCGTTTGCCCCGGTCACCCTCAAAGGCAAACAGTACGTTATCGCCCAGTGCAATAACTCCTATATCTTCCCGGGAATTGGCCTCGGCGTTATCGCTTCGGGCGCATCGCGCGTGACCGATGAGATGCTGATGGCCGCCAGCGAAACCCTGGCGAAACATTCGCCGCTGGTGAATAACGGTGAAGGCCCGGTTCTGCCGGAGCTGAAGGATATTCAGAGCGTTTCACGCGCTATCGCGTTTGCGGTGGGCAAAATCGCCCAGGAACAGGGCGTGGCGGTGAAAACCTCCGCCGAAGCGTTGCTGCAGGCGATCGCCGATAACTTCTGGCAGCCGGAGTACCGGAACTACCGCCGCACGTCGATTTAACCGGAAGATGAGTCATACAGGGGCCTGCTTTGCAGGCCTTTTTTTATTCTCATCTGGTCAAAACCACTTTCTCCCTCTACACTGCCAGCACCCATCAACTCACTGAATAAAAAAGGAGGATCCCATGTCGTACTGTGAAATGTTTTTTTCACGTGCATTTGGCGATCGCACCTGCTCAAGCGTTATCGGTATCGTGCTGCGATAACTTCAGCTTGAGCGAAGAAACCATAGACTAACTCCCTTCCCTCGGGCTTACCGGGTTATCGTCAGCGATGTTTGACGAGGCATTCACATGCCTGTAACTCTTGAGTAAGTTCACAATGAGCACATTACTAACTGCACAATCTCTTCATGTTGATACGGCGTTTGGCCCGCTGTTCACAAACCTCTCCTTTACCCTGAAAAAAGGCGACCGTATTGGCCTGATTGGCTATAACGGCTGCGGAAAAAGTACCCTGCTACAGGTGCAGGACGGCACGATCGTGCCCAGTTCGGGCTGCGTGGCGCTGGCCAGTCACTGTCTGATGGCGCGTGTGGAACAGCATCTACCCGATGCGCTGTTAGCGCAGCCCTTGCTGCAGGTAGTACTGGCGAAACTTCCCGCCCCTGAGCGGGAGAGTCAGCGCTGGCAAGCGGAGAGGCTATTGGCAGAGATGGGCTTTACGCCAGATGAGGCCGCGCAGCGGGCGTCAACCCTGAGCGGCGGTCAGCATACCCGGCTGCTGCTTGCCAGGGCGCTGATTCAGCAACCGGATCTCCTGCTGCTGGATGAGCCGGGAAACCACCTCGACCTGCCGACCCTCCTGTGGCTGGAAAGCTTCCTGCAAACCTGGCAGGGGAGCTTCGTTCTGGTGTCGCATGATAACACCTTATTGGATGCTGTAACTAATTCCAGTTGGATCCTGCGCGACAGAACGCTGCACGCCTTCTCCCTGCCCTGCAGCGCCGCCCGCCGGGCGCTGGAAGAGCAGGACGCCAGCGATGCGCAGCGCCATAAAGCCGAGCAAAAAGAGATCGACCGGGTCGCCGCCAGCGCCAAACGGCTGGCTATCTGGGGTCGGACCTATGACAACGAAGATCTCTCCCGCAAAGCCAAGCAGATGGAGAAGCAGGTTCAACGCCTGAAGGAGAGCCAAACTGAGCTGACCATGGGCACCCCCTGGCGGCTGGCGCTCCACGGCGACATGCTGCGGGCTGACCGACTGCTGGAGATGGAACAGCTCCCGGTTCCCCCCGCGCCCGGTCTACCGGCCCTGTTTACCGCGGGCCTGGCTCGCCTGAAAAGCGGCGATCGGGTGGCGGTGATGGGCCGTAACGGCGGCGGCAAGTCTTCGCTGCTGCGTCTGCTGTGGCGGCAAATGCAGCAGGAAACGACGGAAAGCGGTTTGCGCCTGCATCCGCGGCTGAAGCCGGGTTATTACGACCAGACCCTGCATCAGCTGGCGGATGACGATACCCTTCTCGACGCGCTGGAGCCCTTTGAACCAGGCCCGGATGCGCGCAGGCGGGCGCTAATTTCCGCCGGATTCAGCTGGCCGCGTCACGGGCAAAAGGTCGCCACCTTAAGCGGCGGCGAGCGTTCGCGCCTGCTGTTCGTCGGCCTCTCTCTGGCCCGCTATAGCCTGCTGCTGCTGGATGAGCCCACCAACCATTTAGATATGGATGGCAAAACGGCGCTGGCGGCTACGCTGCGCGACTATCCCGGCGGCCTGCTGCTGGTGAGCCACGATCGCGAGCTCATTAACCGCAGCTGCAATCGCTTCTGGCTTATCGACGAGCGCGGGCTGAGCGAATGGCACAGCAGCGAAGAGGTGTATGAGATTTTGCGCACCGCCGTTCGTCGTCCGGCGACGCAGGCCGTGACGGTGAACAGTAGCGAACCGGAGGAGGACCAGGATGCGCTGCTGGAGCGGTTAGTCACGCTTGAGCAGCTGCTGGCCGACGATCTGGCGCGCAAGCCAAAACATCAAAAACCGCAGCTGCAGGCGCAGTGGCGTAAGGAGATAACAACGATTGCGACGTTATTAGGCTAACAGGCGCTCTCCCGGCGTGGCGATCCGCGCCGGGAGATTATTCCGCGCCGGCAGGCGCAACGGGTTTGACCCGACTAAACTGCTGCTCGGTCATCATCCGCCCCCACTGATCCCCCTGCCACGCTTTATCCAGCGTAAAGCCGAAGGATTCATACAGCCTGCGGGCGGCGTTCAGCCCGCTGAAGGTCCACAGCCGCACCGCGGCGAAGTTCTGGCTATCGCAAAAGGCCATCGCTTCATTCAGCAGACGTCGGCCAACACCGCTTCCCCGGCAGCTATCGTCGAGGATAAACCAGCGCAGATGCGCTTCATTATTGCCAAGATCCTCGCCGTCAATCGCCACCGATCCGACAATCTGCTCACCCTGAACGGCAAGCCAAACCCGGTTGCACGGTTTCTCAAGACGACCGGAAAACTCCGCCAACCCGCTGGCCACTTTGCTCTCGAAAAAGTGACCAAATTCATAATGCTTCGCATAGTACTCGCCGTGCATCTGCGTAATGCGGCCAATCATTCCCGGACGATAGCCGGTAACGATATCAATCCTGGCGGTTAAGTCGATCATTTTATCTCCTCGTCAGAGCCAAGGGAGGCAATGGCCTCCCTTGGTACCATGTGCGGGTGTAGACATAGCATTTCCTTATAAATAAATTTCAAACAATGCTAAATTTTGATGTTTTGATGATTACCATTTCACGTATCGATAAAAAACAACGATCACAAAAATGCAGAATATGGGGACAGGCCATATTGGTCCATCAGGGAAAATTTGAAAAAGGACAATTGCAAATAAAAGTGTCAATAAGGCAGGACCGTACATCGATATCAATGACCTGAATATCCGTCTGAAAAACCTTTTAATAAGACTCATCATTATTATCGAATCATCCTGGTGATGATGTCTGCAATCTCACCATCCTGTTGCCCAGCGCCAGCTTCACGCCACGGGCCTGAAGGGCATCAGCAATATCTCCTGCATCCGGAACTGAACGGGCCAGCCTGTCCAGTTTCGGTACGACCAGCGTGTCTCCCTGGCGAACTGCCGCCAGAGCCTGAGCCAGATCCTGGCGGTCAGTTGAACATCGGGCATAGCCAATGCGTATTTCTGTCATAAATATGTACGTATAAGGGCCATGAAAGAGATTTATATCGTACCAGTGATATGAGACAACGTCAGCAGTGAGATTGACCTGGACTTATTACCCGTGAAAAAAGCAATTTCGAGCGCATCGTCGCCACGCTGGGGCTGAAGAAAAGGACGCAGGGTAACGGAAATTTCGGCGGTTCCGGCGTAGTCCCCCGTATTACCTCACTCTGCGGATAATAGGGCGAAGAAAAAGCGACAGGCACCGGGCGATGCCTGTTTTTCCGCTTATTGCGGATTTTTCTCTTTCCAGGCATCCCATGCCGCTTTAATTTCTTGCTTCGCGGCGGCGGCATCGTTAAAGCCGTTCAGCTCCACTTTTTTACGCCCTTCCGGCAGCTGTTTGTAAACGCGGAAGAAAGCCTGCAAACGCTCCTGCTCAATTTTCGGCAGATCGCCGATGGTGTTGATGTCATCGTAGGTTGGGTCGATTTTGCTTGCCGGAACGGCAATGATTTTGTCGTCCTTCTCGCCGCCATCAATCATCTTGAGCACGCCAATCGCGCGCAGCTTAATCAGCGTTCCCGGCGCCATCGGCGCGCGGGTGTAAAACACCACGTCCAGCGGATCGCCATCCCCTGCCAGGGATTGCGTCAGCGAACCGTAGTTAGCCGGATAGGCCACCGGCATTGACTGGAAACGATCGGCGATCAGAAATCCGGTTTTGGCGTCGGTTTCATATTTGATAATGCCGCCCGCGGGAATTTCGGTCACGGCATAAAACTCTTCAGGGTTGTTTTTCGGCTGCGGGAAATCCAGTACGTTCTGCGCCTGAACGGTAGCGGAAAGCAGAAGGCCTGAGGCAAGGAGTGTTTTTACCAGATGCATTGTCGTGTCGCTCTATCGTTATAAGAAATTGAAAAACAGAACGATAGAGGCCGCAAATGAAGCGTGTATGACGTAACGATGACAGTGATGTGACGCGAATTTCATTAATAATTCTGATTAAAAAATCGGCGCACCAAGCTCACCCCGGCAAGGAATATCTATTATTCCCTTGATTTAATGAAGATTTAAGCTAAACCTTAGCATGCGTAAAAAACAAAATTGTGTTAATACGCTTATGTTCAATAAGGAGAACAGAATGAAAGCTGCTGTCGTCACGCAAGATCATCAGGTCAATGTTACGGAAAAAACGCTTCGTCCCCTGCAACATGGCGAAGCCCTTTTAAAAATGGATTGCTGCGGCGTATGTCACACCGACCTGCACGTTAAGAACGGCGACTTTGGCGATAAAACCGGGGTCATTCTGGGCCATGAAGGCGTGGGCGTTGTGCAACAGGTCGGCCCCGGCGTTCATTCTCTGAAGCCGGGCGATCGCGCCAGCGTGGCGTGGTTCTTCGAAGGCTGCGGGCATTGTGAATATTGTAACAGCGGCAACGAAACGCTGTGTCGCTCGGTGAAAAATGCCGGCTATACCGTGGATGGCGGTATGGCGGAAGAGTGTATCGTCATGGCCGATTATGCGGTCAAAGTGCCGGACGGGCTCGATTCTGCGGCGGCCAGCAGCATCACCTGCGCGGGCGTCACCACCTATAAAGCGGTCAAAGTCTCACATATCAAACCCGGCCAGTGGATTGCCATTTATGGCCTCGGCGGCCTCGGCAATCTGGCGCTGCAGTATGCCAAAAACGTGTTTAACGCCAAAGTCATCGCCCTTGACGTTAATGATGAACAGCTGAAGCTGGCCGCGGAAATGGGCGCGGACCTGACCATCAACTCCCGCAGCGAAGACGCAGCCAAAATTATTCATGAGAAAACCGGCGGCGCGCATGCCGCGGTGGTAACCGCCGTCGCCAAAGCGGCGTTTAACTCAGCGGTGGATGCGGTTCGCGCGGGTGGACGCGTGGTGGCGGTAGGCCTGCCTCCGGAAGCGATGAGCCTGGACATTCCGCGTCTGGTCCTCGACGGTATCGAAGTGGTGGGTTCGCTGGTCGGTACCCGTCAGGACCTGACCGAAGCCTTCCAGTTTGCCGCGGAAGGGAAAGTCGTACCGAAAGTGACCCTGCGTCCGCTGGGCGATATCAACGCCATCTTCAAAGAGATGGAACAGGGACAGATTCGCGGCCGTATGGTCATTGATTTCCGCCGCTAATCTTCGGACCTCTCCCGCTACGGGAGAGGTTTAATTGTCCCTTTACACGCACGGCCCCGTTGCGCAACCGTACATCATCACCAGCGGAAATAGCGGCACCAGCGGAATCAGGGCAATCTCTCCCAGAGGGCTAATGGTCTGCGTTTTATCGTTAATTGACACGACGACGGGTCTGGCAAGCCGATAAGCGCCATCCAGCTCATTGGGATCAACGGTTGACCAGAAACCGGTCGCTTTAAACAGTACGCCAAGATGGTCGTTGTCCAGCGCGGTCGCGTGATACTGGCTGGTTAACAGACTTAGCTGACTGGCATCCAGTCTGCGCTTGTCGAGCACCACCAGATATTCCGCAACAACCTCATGCTGTTTCACGACAAAATTCACCCGTACGCCGGATGCGACCTTATTGAAGCGTTCGTAGAAAGTATTATAACGCTGGTACTCCTGCGGCACCCCTTTACGGAAGAATCGATAGCTGTATTTGTTTGAATTGGCAATGATGCCTGACTCAATAGGTTTAACCTTAATAATGGTATCGGTAGAGGGCAAATTGGGTGCGCTGGTACAGCCTGCCAGCACCGTCATCGCCAACATCAGTAAATACTTCAGCATCGTCGCTATCCCTTTATTACGCTGACTATCTCTCAGTCATTAAATTATCCAGTATGAGTTTCAGCTGAAAGGCATGTAAATACCAGCCCCTAAAAATCGAGCCGGGTATAAATGCTTTTTATGCAAATGCTTAGCGCAAATCCTTACTTCCTTTGTTAAAACGCGCGCCCGATGATGGCCAAACAAGAGATAACAAAGGAATTCACCATGCACACCCGTTTTCGCCTGCCCGCGCTGGCGGCATTTTTTTTGAGCGGCGCGTTTTCCGCGTGGGCCGCCGACGCGCCGGTTAAAGGCGGCACGTTAATTTATCTGGAGCAGCAGCCGCATACCAATCTTTATCCCCCGGCCGGAGGCTTTTACCCTAACGGCGGTATTCTTAATCAAATAACCGATAAGCTGACCTGGCAAAATCCAAAAACCTTACAAGTCGAACCGTGGATAGCCGAAAGCTGGAGCGCCAACGCGGATAAAACCGAATATACCTTTAAGATTCGCCCTGGCGTCACCTTTTCTGATGGCACCCCGCTTGACGCCAATGCGGTTGCCAAAAACTTTGATACCTACGGTCTCGGTAATAAAGCGCACCGCCTGCCGGTGTCCGAGGTGATTAATAACTACGATCGCAGCGAAGTCATCGATCCGCTGACGGTTAAGTTCTACTTTAAAAAGCCCTCGCCGGGATTTCTGCAGGGCACCGCGACCATCGGCTCCGGGCTGGTTTCCCTGAGCACCCTGGCGCGAAATTTTGAAGAGCTGGGCGACGCCCGCCATATTATTGGCTCCGGGCCTTTTACGGTTAAAGATGAAAAGCCGGGACGTGAACTCGCTCTGGTCGCACGTCAGGATTATCAATGGGGGCCGAAAAGTCTCGCCCAGCAGGGGCCAGCGAATCTCGACGGCATAACCTATATCGTCACCCCGGAAGATGGCGTACGCGTTGGCGCGCTGCTGGCAGGCCAGGCCGATTTTATTCGCCAGGTGCAGGCCTATGATGAAAAGCAGGCAACCGATCGGGGCTTTAAAATCTATGCCGCCCCGACGCGCGGCGTTAACGACAGCCTGAGCTTCCGCCCGGATAATCCGCTGGTTGCCGACCTGCGCGTTCGTCAGGCGCTGCTGCACGCCACCGACGCCAGACAGGTGGTTGAAACCCTGTTCTCCGCCAACTATCCGCAGGCGACCTCCGTCGTCGCCAGCACCGCGGCCGGATACGTTAACCTCAGCGATAAGCTGGCTTTCGATCCGGCCAAAGCGAAACAGCTGCTTGATGAGGCTGGCTGGAAACCGGCCGCCGACGGTATACGGGTCAAAGATGGCCAGCGCCTGGCATTAACCGTCTATGAATCCCTGCCCCAGCCGCAAAACAAAGAGGTACTCCAGCTTGTCGCCCAGCAGTGGCGCCAGGTCGGCGTTGCGCTGGCGGTCAAAGCCGGTGATGCCGGCAGCCGTACGCTGGACAGCCTCGACCCGTTGAAAACGCCGCTTACCGTGTCGGAAGTGGGCCGCGCCGACCCTGACGTGGTGAAAAGCATGTTCTTCCCCGCTAACCGCGACGCGCTGCTGCAAAAAGGCGGCTCCAGCGACAAAGTCCAACGCTTCCGCGACGATAAGCTCAACGCGCTGCTGACCGCGATCTCAGCCGAAGTCGAGCCGCAAAAACGCCTCCAGCTCACCGGCGACGCCCAGCGCTACCTGCTGGACAACGCCTACGTAATCCCGATATTTGAAGAGCCGCAGGTCTTTGCCGGCGCGCCGTGGGTGAAAGGCGTCAGTTTTGAAGCGGTAGGCCGCCCGTCGTTCTACGGCGCCTGGCTGGAAAAGCACTAAGGAGCCCGCGATGAGTCACTATCTTCTGCGGCGGTCCGGTCAGGGTTTACTGGTGCTGTGGGCCGCGTTTACCCTCTCCTTCGTCCTGTTACAGGTGCTACCCGGCGATGCGGTACTGATCAAGTTTCAGAATCCGGATCTGGGGCTCAGCCCTGAGCAGTTCGCCGAAATGCGCCTCGCCTACGGGGCCGATAGCCCGCTGTGGAGACAGTACTTCCACACGCTGATGGCCATGCTGCGTGGCGATTTTGGCTATTCGCTGCAGGCCGGGCTGCCGGTCAGCGCGCTTATCGCCAGCAACCTGCCGGAAACATTAAGCCTGGCGCTGCCCGCCTTTACTCTGGCGGTGGCGCTGGCCTTCGCCCTCGCCTTCGCCTCACGGCTGCCGGGCCTGCGCTGGCTCAGCAACGCGCTGCAATCCCTGCCGGCGCTGTTTATCTCGCTGCCGACGTTCTGGCTCGGCATCGCCCTGATTCAGATTTTCTCCTTTCAGCTGCGCTGGATCCCGGTGATCAATCCCGGGCCGATTGAGGGGCTGATTTTGCCCATTATTGCCGTCGCGGTGCCGATTTCCGCTCCGCTGGCGCAAATCCTGATGCGCAGTCTGGATCAGGTCGCCGCGCAGCCGTTTGTCGCCGTTGCCCGCGCCAAAGGCCTGAGCGAAACCGGCGCCCTGTGGCGGCACGTTACCGGCAACGCCCTGCTGCCGGTGCTCAACATCGCCGGTCTGCTGCTGGGGGAACTGATCGCCGGCGCGCTGATTACCGAAACCGTGTTTGGCCGCGGCGGTCTGGGGCTGCTGACGCAGCAGGCCGTCAATAATCAGGATATCGCGGTACTGCAGGCGGTGGTGATGATCTCTGCCCTCGGTTTCGTGCTGATTAATCTGCTGGTCGACCTGCTGATGCCGCTGTTCGACCCGCGCCTGAAAACCGTTATCGGAGGTGCCGTATGAGCCTGGTGGATTACGCAACCGCCGCGCGCCGCCGCACGTCAAACTGGCGTACGCGGCGCGTCCAGCCCGGTCTGCTGCTGGCCTGGGCGGTGATGATCGTTGCCGCGCTGATGGCTATCGCTCCGCAGCTGTTTACCGCCTATAGCCCGCTGGAAGGGTTCCCCGGCGCCCAGCGGCTGGCCCCGCAGGCCGGCCACTGGCTGGGAACCGACCAGCTGGGCCGCGATCTGTGGAGCCGCATCGTCTTCGGCGCCGTTCATTCGCTTTCCGCCGCGCTGGCGGCGGTGGCGATCGGCCTGTTTATCGGTACCGCGCTGGGCACGCTGGCCGGCGCGCTGGCGGGACGCGTGGAGTCGGCAATCATGCGCCTGGTCGACGTGCTGCTGGCGATCCCCTCTTTATTGCTGTCGCTGACGGTCATCATTCTACTCGGTTTCGGCACGCTCAACGCCGCCGTCGCGGTCGGCGCGGCGGCCGTCGCCAGCTTTGCCCGCCTGGCGCGAGCGGAGGTGGTCCGCGTACGCCACAGCGACTTCGTCGAAGCGGCCTACGGCAGCGGCGGCACCTTTTTCGCCGTTTTCTGGCGGCATATTCTGCCCAACTCGCTCACCGCGGTGCTGGCCTTTGCCACCCTCCAGTTCGGCCAGGCCATTCTGGCGCTCTCGACCCTGAGTTTTCTCGGCTACGGCACGCCGCCGCCGGTCCCGGAGTGGGGTCTGCTGATCGCCGAAGGCCGCAACTATCTCTCCACCGCCTGGTGGCTGACCACCCTTCCCGGTATTGCGGTGATTGCGGTCGTGCTCGCCGCCAACCGTATTAGCCGTCAATTTAGCGGAGAACGCCGATGAATGTTTTAAGCGTAGAGCATCTGCGCATCAGCTATCGTTCACAGCGTGAATGGCGCGAGGTCGTGCACGACGTGAGTTTTCAGGTCAAACGCGGCGAAATGCTGGCGTTTGTCGGTGAATCCGGCTCAGGTAAAACCACCACCGCGCAGGCGATTATTGGCCTGCTGGCGGATAACGCGCGCCGGGACAGCGGGCGTATCTTGATTAATGGCGAAGATATCAGCGGCTGGTCCGCTAAACGCCTCGACGGCCTGCGCGGCGCGCGGATTAGCCTGGTGCCTCAGGATCCGGGCAACTCCCTGAATCCGGTGAAAACCATCGGCGCGCAGGTGGGGGAAATCCTGCGTCTGCATCAAAAAAGCAGCGCCGCGGCGCGTAAAGCGCAGGTGCTGGCGCTGCTGACCAAAGTTGGGCTGAGCCACCCGGAACAGCGCCTCGATCAATATCCCCACCAGCTTTCAGGCGGTATGAAGCAGCGGGTGCTGATTGCTATCGCGATCGCCCTGAAACCCGACTTAATCATTGCCGATGAACCCACCAGCGCCCTCGACGTGACGGTACAGAAAAGGATCCTCGACCTGCTGGATACGCTTCGCCGGGAGTCCGGCACGGCGGTACTGTTCGTCACCCACGATCTGGCGCTGGCGGCGGAACGCGCCGACCGCCTGCTGGTCTTTCGCCACGGCGAGATTCAGGAACAGGGCGCGACCGGCGACGTCATACGTACGCCGCAGCATACCTATACCCGCCAGCTGCTGAGCGATCTCCAGGGTTCGACGCTAACCATTGCCCCGGCCAGCGGGCGCGTGCTGGCGACCCCGGCGATCCGCGTGGAGGGCATCAGCAAGCGCTTCTCATTAGGCCGCGCGCATTTGCAGGCGCTGGACGCCGTGAGCTTCGAGGTGAAGCGCGGCAGCACCCACGCGCTGGTCGGCGAGTCCGGCTCCGGCAAAACGACCCTTGCGCGGATCCTGCTGGGATTTGAAAAGACCGATAGCGGCCATATCGCTATCGACGGTATCGATGCCGGGCATCTCAGCCGCGAGGCGCTCCGCCAGCTGCGGCGTAAAATTCAGTTCGTTTACCAGAATCCTTTTGCCTCGCTGGACCCGCGGCAAACGCTGTTTGAGATTATCGAAGAGCCGTTAAAAAACTTCGACCGCCTCAACGCCGAAGTGC
This sequence comes from Klebsiella sp. JN_Kp126, assembly GCF_033843325.1. NCBI lineage: Bacteria > Pseudomonadati > Pseudomonadota > Gammaproteobacteria > Enterobacterales > Enterobacteriaceae > Klebsiella > Klebsiella sp. JN_Kp126. The sequence goes on from NZ_JAWXQV010000046.1 coordinate 107,451, forward strand.
GGCGCCAGCGCGTCGAAACGGTCGCCGCCCGCGTGGCGCTCGCTCCGGAGCTGCTGTCGCGAACCGCCCGTGAGCTTTCCGGCGGCCAGCGGCAGCGGGTGGCCATCGCCCGCGCCTTAATCCTTGAACCGACGATCCTTGTCCTCGATGAAGCGACTTCGGCGCTGGACGTCACGGTGCAGACGCAAATTCTCGCGCTGCTGCAGCAGCTTCAGCAGCAGCTGGGGCTGAGCTATCTGTTTATCACTCACGATTTGGCGACGGTGCGCCGTATCGCCCACAGCGTGACGGTGCTGCGGGCGGGCCAGGTGGTTGAACACGGCGACGTCAGCCGACTGTTCAGCGCCCCGCAGCATGACTATACCCGCGAGCTTATCGCCGCGATTCCCCACTTTTCATCCCCGAGCAAGGAGGTTGCATGACGCGTAAACGACTGGGCTTTTTCACCCGTCTGCTGGACCACGCCACGCCTAAAGAGCGCTACCGGCTGGCCACCGAGCAAATTCGCCACGCGGAACGCCTGGGATTCGACAGCGCGTGGATCGCTCAGCACCATTTTCATGAGCACGAAGGCGGCCTGCCGTCGCCGCTGGTCTTTCTCGCCCACGCCGCGGCGCACACCGAGCGCATTCGTCTTGGCACCGCCATTATCACCCTGCCGATGGAAAACCCGCTGCGGGTGGCGGAGGATGCGGCGGTGCTGGATCTGCTCGCCGATGGACGGCTGGAGGTGGGCTTCGGCTCCGGCGGCACCCCCACCTCGTTTTTACCCTTCGGGCTGACGATGGACCAGCGCAGCGCGGTATTTGCCGAACACCTGCATCTGATTCAAAGCGCCTGGCGCGGGGATTCGCTCTCGCACCCGGATAATCATCTGTACCCTCAGGCACCGCAGCTGGCGGAGCGCATCTGGATTGCCACCTTTTCCATTGAGGGGGCGGTTCGCGCGGCTCAGGCCGGGCACGGGCTGATGCTCTCGCGCACGCAGCCGCGTCCGGCTGGACAGCCCACGCTGCCGCTGGACGCTATCCAGAATCCGATTATTGACGCCTATCTCGCCGCGCTGCCGGCGGGCGTCGAGTCAAGGATCCTCGCCTCGCGGACGGCCTTTGTCGCCGATAACCAGCAGTATGCACTGCAGGTCGCTGAACCCGGCCTGCGCCAGCAGGCTGCCCAGCATCGCGCCGCAGGTCATGATATTATTGGTGACACTGTCACTGATTTTTTGCCGCAGCTTGACGCGCACGTTGGCGACCCGCAGCACGTCGCCGCTTCGCTGGCCCGCGATAGCGTCCTGCGGCGGGTAACCGATATTTCGTTTCAGGTGCACTCCGTTGAACCCTCGCACCGCGACACGCTTCGTTCCATTGAGCTGATCGCTCAGCATATTGCCCCGCAGATACGATAAGGAGTCACCATGACGCTCAGTCAGGATATATTGGCCGAACTGGCAGAAATTGCCCCCGATTCCGCCTTAGCGGCGGCGCGAGCCGTGCGCGAGGCGGCCACCCGCCATGCTCAGGGAAGTTATGAAACGCTGTTTGGTCAGCAGGATAACGACTTTCCGCTCGACGAGCGTTTTGCCGTGGCCGCGAGGGTGGCGAAGCTGCATGAGAGCGATGCGCTGGCCGCCCACTACGCCGGCTTTGGCATTGCCGACCCCACATCGCCGCGGCTGGCGCCGGCGCTGGCCTTTGCCCGGCTGTTGACCTTTACGCCCGTGGAGGCCACGCCGTCGGCGCTTGAGGCCTTAATCCGCGCCGGATGGAGCCTGCGCGGCATCGTCACCCTCGCCCAGCTTATCGCTTTTGTCAGCTTCCAGAGCCGGCTGGTCGTCGGGCTGCGCCTGCTTAACGGCAAAAATATCCACGTCGCACAAACCCCGACGGTGGCGGGATTCTGGCATACCTCGCCGCAAACCATCAGCGGTAAGAAGGCGCCGGTGCACTTCACCCGCGATGAACTGCACTGGGAGCCCTGGCTGGCGGCTAAACCGCTGGCGGAATTTACCCCCGACGAGCAGGCGCTGCTGGCGAAATTCGGCCACAGCGATTCGCCCTACTTCCGCCTGCTGGCGCGCAACCTGCCGCTCCTCGAGCAGCGCACGTTAACCGACAAAGGGATCTTTTATACTCCCGGCGGCCTGCCGCGCGCTGAGCGCGAGCTGGCGGCAACGGTGGCGAGCAAAATCAACGGCTGTATTTATTGCGCCTCGGTGCATGCGCGCAAAGCGGCACAGCTGGCTAAAGATGAAACGGCGATAGAGACGCTGCTGGCGGTGACGCCGGGAGAGCAGTTAAGCGACGGGCAGACGCCGGGATGGCAGGCGCAGATCGATTTCGCCGCCGCGATTTCCGTTACCCCTCCCTCCCTGTCCGTTGACCACCTTGCCGCCGTCGAGCAACAGGGGCTGGATACCCTCGCCCGACTGGATTTACTGCAATCGGCGGCTTTCTTTGCCTGGGCCAACCGGTTAATGCTGACCCTCGGCGAGCCGTGGCAGGAATAGCTGCCAGCGGGCTTAATCAGGCCAGACGCCGCTGATGGCGGGCATAAATCAGCAGCGAACTGAGCGCAAGAAACGAAAGCAGCGCGGCCGGTAAGGCAACGAAACGCCAGCCAGGACCGGCCGTAATCATCATCCCGCCGAATAGCGCCCCAATGGCGCTGCCGAGATTAAAGGCGATCTGGCCGCCCGCCGCGCCCAGCATCTCGCCGCCCTTCGCATTTTGCAGCAGCAGAATTTGCAGCGGTGCCGACAGGGCAAACAGGGCCGCGCAGCAAATAAACGCGAGGGTTAATGCGGCGGCTTTATTCTCACCCAGCAGGAACAGAAGTAATAAAGTCACGACAATCACGCCATTCGTCACGGCGGCAATACGTAACGGGCTATAACGGACGGAGACTTTACCGCTAAATAAATTCCCCAGAACCATCCCCAGCCCCGCCAGCAGCATAATGGCTATGATGGCGCTCTCACCAAAACCGGAGACGTTAATCATAAACGGCTTAATATAGCTAAACCACGCGAATACGCCGGCATTGCCGAACATCGTCGCGGCAAAAATTAACCACGGTGCGGGCGATGTTAAAAAATGAAACTGCGAGCGCAGGCGCGTCGTCGGTTTATCAAACAGCGTGGGCACCCACCAGGCGATGGCGACCAGCACGGCGATGTCAAACACCGCAATCGCCAGAAAGGTATAGCGCCAGCTAAACTGATGGCCAAGCCAGGTTCCGGCGGGAACCCCCAGCAAATTTGCGACCGTCATTCCGGCAATCATTCCCGCCACCGCGGCGGTGACCTTCCCCGGCGGCGCAATTTTCGACAGAACGATCGCCCCCACGCCAAAGAAGGCGCCGTGCGGGAAACCGGAGATCAGGCGCCCCAGCGCCAGCATCGAATAGCTGGAAGATAGCGTAAAGATGGCATTGCCGATAACGCACAGCGCCACGAGGAACAGCATCACCGATTTTAACGAAAAGCGGCTGGAGAACAGCGCCATCACCGGCGCGCCGATGACGACGCCAAGCGCATACCAGGAGATCATATTGCCCGCGGCGGGAATAGATATTCCGACGTCACGGGCAATTTCAGGTAATACGCCCATGATGCCAAATTCCGCCATTCCGAGACCAAAAGTGCCAAGCGCTAACGAAAAAATAGTCTTTTTCATACAACTAATCACTTGTTATAAAACATACCGCCGGCATTATTGTGCATTATTAAACGGCAGACCAGATAAAAACGCCGGGTGGCATATTTATCCATAAAACGGCGTGATTATTTCATAGGCTCACTGGCAGATTGATTATTCAGTTCCTGAGGTAAATATTGAATTTTAAACGTTTATGCTTTGTTCGCCGATGATGACAAACCTTAATAATAAGCCGATCAAGCGCGAAGATTTTATCTGTAACTTAAAAAGCGCCAGAGGCGAAGTTATTTCCGCCATTGACGCCCTTGTTACCAATAGCCGATCCGCTCCGGCTTCAGCCAGAGCGGGTTGCTCAGTTACGCTTACTTCAGCCCTTCACAGCTCTCTTTCTTCGCTTCCTGACGCTCCACCTCGCGATACCAGCGCGGATGATGCTTCTTCGCCCAGCGGCGACTCACCTTCCCTTCGATCATGCCTTTAATCGATCCCTTCACCCAAAACGCCATATACATGTGGATCAGAATCGCATGAATAAGAATAATCGCCGAGGTCGCGTGAATCAGCAGGCTATAGCGAATAACCTGAATCGGGAAATAGTGGGCAAACCAGGGCCGCCAGATAATCACGCCGGTCACCAGCAGCACAAAAATCATGCTCATGATGGTCCAGAACATCATTTTCTGCCCCGCGTTATATTTCCCTACCCGCGCCACTTTATGCTCGTTGCCTTTCAGTACCTCAATAATGCCCTTTAGCCAGGGGATATCCTGCTTGTCGGGAATATTGTGATGGACAAAACGCACAAACATAAACATCAGAGCCACGAAAATCAGTACCCCGAAGAACGGATGCAGAATTCGCCCCATCTGCGGCGTACCGAAGGTTTCGGTCAGCCACTGCAGCGTCGGGAAGAAAAACGAGATCCCCGATAGCGCCACCAGGAAAAAGCAGATGACCACCGTCCAGTGACAGGCGCGGTCAATAAACTTCGTGCGCACAATCATTTTCGATTTACTCATCATGCTCCTCCTCATCGTCATCCGCTTCTTTATTCGGCCCAATCCCGATGTAGTGATAAATCAGCCCGGCAAAGGTGGCGATAAACCCGACCGCCGAGAGCGGCTTCAGCGCGCCTTTCCACAGGTTGATCGACGTATCGATCTGCGGCTCTTTCGGCAGGTTGTGGTACAGCTCCGGCTGGTCCGCATGATGCAGCACGTACATCACGTGGGTGCCGCCGACGCCCGGCGGGTTATACACCCCGGCATGGGGATAGCCGCGTTTCTTCAGCTTTTCCACGCGCTCGTTGGCCACTTCCAGCATCTCTTTCTTGCTGCCGAAGTGAATCGCGCCGGTTGGGCAGGTTTTCACGCAGGCCGGTTCCTGGCCGACGCTGACCCGGTCAACGCACAGGGTGCACTTATAGACCCGGTTATCCTCTTTATTGAGGCGCGGGACGTTAAAGGGGCACCCGGCGATGCAGTAGCCGCAGCCGATGCAGTTCTCCTGCTGAAAGTCGACGATGCCGTTAGCGTACTGAATAATCGCCCCGGCGGACGGGCACGCCTTCAGGCAGCCCGGGTCCTCGCAGTGCATGCAGCCGTCTTTGCGTATCAGCCACTCCAGCTTGCCGTTCTGTTCGGTTTCGCTAAAGCGCATTACCGTCCAGGATTTGGCGCTCAGATCGGCGGGGTTGTCGTACACCCCGACGCAGTGCCCAACCTCATCGCGGATATCGTTCCACTCGGAACAGGCCACCTGGCAGGCTTTACAGCCTACGCAGGAGGAGACATCGATCAGCTTCGCCACTTCCGCTTTAAAATCCCGCGCGCGCGGCGCGGGCGTGATCGGGTTGGTGGCGGAGCGTTTGATAATGTCCTGGGTTTCCATCGCCATGTATTCGCTCCTTACGCTTTCTCGATGTTGACCAGAAACGCCTTGTACTCCGGCGTTTGCGAGTTGGAATCCCCGACGTTTGGCGTCAGGGTATTGGCGATGTAACCTTTGCGGGCTACCCCTTCAAAACCCCAGTGCAGCGGGATCCCGACGGTTTCTACCTGCTGGCCGTTAACGTTGAGCGTTTGCAGACGACGCGTCACCACCGCTACCGCGCGAATAAAGCCGCGCTTGCTGCTGACCGTCACCCGATCGCCGTTGGCAATCCCCTTCGCTTTCGCCAGACCTTCGCTGATTTCGACAAACTGTTCCGGCTGCGCAATCGCATTGAGCAGCGCATGCTTGGTCCAGGTATGAAAATGCTCGGTCAGGCGATAGGTGGTGCCGACGTACGGGAATTTATCCTTCTTACCTAAACGAAGGGCATCCTCTTCATACAGGCGCACCACCGGGCTGGAGACCACGTTCGGGTGCAGCGGGTTGGTGCCAAGCGGCGTTTCCATCGGCTCGTAGTGTTCCGGGAACGGACCTTCCGCCAGCTTATTCAGGGCAAACAGGCGCCCCAGTCCTTCCGGCTGCATAATAAACGGCCCGGTTTTGCTGCCCGGCGGCGCGGTATTGAAGTCCGGAATATCGTTGCCAACCCACTTGCTGCCGTTCCACTGGATCAGCATCCGCTTCGCATCCCACGGCTTGCCGTTAATATCCGCCGACGCGCGGTTGTACAGCACGCGCCGGTTGAGCGGCCACGCCCATGCCCAGCCGAGCGTGTTGCCGAGGCCTGACGGATCGGCGTTATCGCGGTTGGCCATCTGGTTGCCCTGCTCGGTCCAGCTGCCGGTATAGATCCAGCAGGACGACGCGGTGGTACCGTCATCGCGCAGCAGCGCGAAGCTGTTCAACAGCTGGCCCTTCTTCGCCAGCGGCGCGCCGTTAGCGTCGAAGAGATCCGCCAGCGCGTAGCCGTTGTTCTCTTTCGCGACCTCTTCTGATTCCGGACGATCCGGCTGCTTGTAGTGCCACCCCATCTTCAGCAGCGGCTCGACGCCTTTGCCGCCCTCGGTGCGATACAGCTCGCGCAGACGGTGGTAAATGCCGGCCAGAATTTCGCCGTCGTTGCGCGCTTCGCCCGGCGCGTCCTGGCCTTTCCAGTGCCACTGCAGCCAGCGCCCGGAGTTGGCGATTGAACCATCCTCTTCGGCGAAGCAGGTGGACGGCAGGCGGAACACTTCGGTCTGAATCGCCGCCGGGTCAACATCGTTCGACTCGCCGTGGTTTTGCCAGAAGGTCGACGTTTCGGTTACCAGCGGGTCGATAACCACCATGTACTTCAGCTTGCTCAGGCTGCGGACCACCTTGTTTTTGTCCGGGAACGAAGCCACCGGATTGAAGCCCTGGCAGATATAGCCCGTGACGTTGCCGTTATCCATCATATTGAAATATTTGATGACGTCGTAAGCCTGGTCCCATTTCGGCAGCCAGTGGAAGCCCCAGTCGTTCTCTTTTTGCGCCGCGTCGCCGTAGAACGATTTCATCAGGCTGACGAAGAACTTCGGATAGTTGCTCCAGTAGTTCACCTGTTCGGCCAGCGTCGCCTTCGGCGTATTGGCGGCGAGATAGCTTTGCAGATCCGTCTGCTGTTCCGACGGCAGCGTCAGGTAGCCCGGCAGGCTGGTCGAGAGCAGGCCTAAATCGGTTAGCCCCTGAATATTGGAGTGCCCGCGCAGCGCGTTGACGCCGCCGCCCGCCATCCCCATATTGCCGAGCAGCAGTTGAATCATCGCCATGGTACGGATGTTCTGCGCCCCGACGGTATGCTGCGTCCAGCCCAGCGCGTAAAGGAAGGTGGTGGTTCGGTCCGCCGCGCTGGTTGACGCCAGCACTTCGCACACTTTGAGGAAGTCCGCCTTTGGCGTACCGCAGATATTCTCCACCACCTCCGGCGTATAGCGCGAAACGTGCTGCTTCAGCAGGTTCCAGACGCAGCGCGGATGCTGCAGCGTCTCGTCGCGCATGGCGTAGCCGTTTTCGTCGAACTGATAGTTCCACGAAGACTTATCGTACTGACGCTTTTCGGCATCGTAGCCGCTGAACAGGCCATCTTCGAAGGCAAAATCGTCGCGCACCAGCAGGTTGGCGTTGGTGTAGTGTTTAACGTACTCGGCATTGATTTTGTTATTTTCGATCAGGTACAGCAGCACGCCGGACAGGAAGGTAATGTCCGTGCCGGAGCGAATAGGCGCATAGATATCGGCCACCGACGCCGTGCGCGTAAAGCGCGGGTCGACGACAATCAGCGTCGCATCGTTGTTGTTTTTCGCCTCCATCGCCCAGCGGAATCCCACCGGATGGGCTTCGGCGGCGTTACCGCCCATCACCACCACGACGTTAGCGTTTTTGATATCAACCCAGTGGTTGGTCATCGCACCGCGACCAAATGTTGGAGCAAGACTTGCTACCGTTGGTCCGTGTCAGACGCGCGCCTGGTTGTCTACCGCCAGCATGCCGAGGGAGCGCACAAATTTTTGCGTCAGCATGCCGGTTTCATTACTGGCCGCAGAGGCACATAACATCCCGGTGGACAGCCAGCGGTTAACCGTCACGCCCTGTTCGTTCTTTTCAATAAAATTGGCGTCGCGGTCGGCTTTCATCAGTTTGGCGATGCGGGTAAACGCGTCATCCCAGGAGATGCGCTGCCATGTATCCGAACCCGGCGCGCGGTACTGCGGATAGCGCAGGCGGTTGTCGCTATGAACATAGTCAAGCAGCCCCGCGCCTTTCGGGCACAGCGCGCCGCGGCTCACCGGATGATCCGGGTCACCTTCAATGTGGTAAATCGCTTCTTTCGCGTTTTTCGCGCCGTCGCCCAGGCTATACATTAATAGCCCGCAGCCCACGGAGCAGTATGTGCAGGTGTTGCGGATCTCTTTGGCGCGCAGCAATTTGTAATTACGCGCCTGAGCCAGGGCCATTTTGGGCGCAAAACCCAATGCAGCGGCTGTTGTTCCGGCCATACCGCCTGCGCAGATTTTAAAAAACTTTCTGCGGCTGACGTCCATTGTTCCCCTCCATGCGGGATGTTTATTCATTGCGGGAGTGGAAATTAACAGCAATAACCCTGTTTTATTTGCGTCAAATCAATGTCCTGAACCCATGACCCCTTAATAGTCAGCCGCGTTGAATTTCGTTACTCCATTAGGATTAAGCACGGTGGAAAATATCCCCCGGAAGCGAAAAAAAAGTGTTATAAAACCCGACTGCGTTTGAACCAACATCAGGTTAAATATGGAGAAGAAGAGAGCCACGCTCATTGGATTGGCCGCTATCGTCTTGTGGAGCACCATGGTCGGGCTGATTCGTGGCGTAAGCGAAGGGCTTGGTCCGGTGGGCGGCGCGGCGATGATCTACAGCCTGAGCGGCCTTTTGCTGATCTTTACCGTCGGCTTCCCGCAAATACGTCAGATCCCTCGCCCCTATTTACTGGCAGGGAGCCTGCTGTTCGTCAGCTATGAAATTTGCCTGGCGCTGTCGGTCGGATTAGCCGGTAACCGCCAGCAGGCTATTGAAGTGGGCATGGTTAATTATCTGTGGCCCAGCCTGACGATTTTATTCGCCATTCTGTTTAACGGCCAAAAAAGCAGCTGGTTGGTTATTCCGGGATTATTTCTCGCTTTATTCGGCGTCACCTGGGTATTAGGCGGTGAGCATGGTCTGAATGTAGATGAAATTACCCGCAACATGGTTTCCAGCCCGCTGAGCTATATTCTGGCGTTCGTCGGCGCGTTTATCTGGGCGGCCTACTGCACGGTCACCGCTAAATACGCGAAGGGCAAAAACGGGATTACCCTTTTTGTTCTGCTTACCGCCCTGACCCTGTGGCTAAAGTTCCTGTTCAGCGAACAGCCGCCCATGGTCTTTAGCTGGCCGGTGATAGCCAAACTGATCGCGCTGTCCGTTGCCCTGGGATTAGGCTACGCGGCGTGGAACGTCGGGATCCTGCACGGCAACGTCAGCCTGCTGGCCGCCGCCTCCTACTTTACGCCGGTGCTCTCCTCGGCGCTGGCGGCGGCACTGCTCAGCGCCGCGCTGTCGTGGTCGTTCTGGCAGGGCGCCGGAATGGTGTGCGCCGGCTCCCTGCTTTGCTGGCAGGCGACCCGGCGCTAAAACGGCGGCGGGCGGAAAATCTTTCGCCGCCGTCGTTGAGGTATTATTTCTTAGCGATATAAATCTCGTAATGGTGCATTTTATTTTTTTCAGAATAATAGCGGTATGAGGCAATGACCATATCCTCATTATTATAATTCAGGTAGTAAGGTTGTTGCATCCCTTCAATCGGTAAGATACGCTGGGTAACTTTATTTTTAATATCAGCTTTCCAGATGCAGGCATAGGCACCTTCGTTATCAAAATAAAACGTATTCTCATCCCCCCAGACATAGTTACGCATATAGCCAAAACCATTATCTGTGGATGTATCGGCCTGTGTCAGGAATACGTTAATCCCCTGGTCCGGTTTATCGACAGGAAAATAAAACATGCCTTCATCTTTCTCGCCCTTAGTGCCATCACGCGATGCCAGACGCCATTTTCTATCCGGGGACGCCACCCGGCTGAAGCACTCTTGGGTTCCACAGTAGCCAACCCACGTTTCTTTATTGATGCCTGCTTCACTGCGGGTCTTACTGTCCGTCAGTGAAACCGTATTACTGGAGGCATCAACAGAATAGGTCTCTACGGCATAATCAGCGCCGTCATCGCTATCGCCCAGCTCTGGATCGGGACGGTGGAATACGGAGTAGACGATACTTCCGTTACCCTCTGGCTGATACTGAATGAACACATCGTCAGAGTAAGGAAAAGCGTGACGAGCAACAATCTGTAGATGTAAACCGTTTTCAACGCGAACGACGTAGTTAATCTGTTGGTCCCGCAATTGCCCGGAGACAAGAAAATAGATAACCAGGTCGCCATTCACCACTCTGTGCGTCAGCACCTGCCAGTTGGCGCCTTCCAGGTGAAACTTCGCGGATGAAATAACCCATTCAGGCACGATTAACTTAACCCGCCAGCGGTCCTCGGTAACGGTAAACCCATCTTTATTTTGCAAATCCTGCGCCATGGGAGGGTCGAGTAAATCTCCATCGCGAACGAACGCTTCATCAACGCTTAAATAAGGTAAAACTTCCGTCAGCGCTTTATTTCTGTCAATGTATGCTCGTTTAATACACGCGACGTTATCTCCACACTGATTACGCTCTTTTACCCATTGGCGCTGTTGCCTGTACAAGGTGCCGTGATTAACGCTATTCTCCAGCGCCGAATTGAAAAACTTATTTAATGCGTTATCCATCCCTGAGAGATACGAATCCTGGCAGATGGCGGCTTCCGTCGTATTGAGATTTTTGGCTGCGCAGTCAAATCCTGCGGCGCCTACTGGCAGTGAAATGATAAATAGCCCAAGGCTACAAATTATCTTTTTTGAGTTGTTGGTGAAGTGCGTCAATTCCATTCTGGACTCCCTTTGCATATCCTTGCCGCTAGTTTTTAACCCGCAAATTGCAGCCTTAATTAACATATTCCCTCGGCAAACGACAGCGCAAAGCGCGTTCTCCTGGAGAAAATCAGAATCGATAAAGTGGATAACCTAATGCCGGAAGTTGACGCTGGCAAAACGGTCAGAACGCCGAGCGGCGCTTTGCCCGGTAGTGGCTGACGCCTTACCGGGACGCCGAGTTCCGTGACTGACTTCAGCCCATCCCTGATGGCAATTCCCGGGATGGGCACCTCTTCAATCATCTGGCAGCCAGCTGGCTAAAGGGTTAATTCAGCTCAGGCGCTTTTGCCAGACTACGCCAGATGCCGGCCGCCAGCAGCAGAAGCAGGACGCCAGCCGTCGCCAGCACGATGCTGTGCGAATGAATAAACGCCGCCTTCGCCGCTTCAAGCAGGCTTTGCGCCGGTATGGCGGGCAGCGACTGCGCCAGCTTAATCGCCTCGCTGATGGAGGATGACGCCTGCTCCGCCGCCGCGCCCTCGATTCCACCCGGCAGAACAATTGACGAGGTGTAGCTGCGGGTCAGGATCAGGCCAAACAGGGCAATCCCCAGTCCCGCGCCCAGCTCATAGGCCATGGTTTCGATGGCCCCTGCCGCCGCCGCTTTTTCCTTCGGCGCGGCGGCCATAATCGCCGAGCTGGAGGCTAACAGCGCGCTGGCGACGCTGAAGCCCAGCAGCGTCATCAGTCCCCATGCCTGCCACTGCTGAGTGCTGAAATCGGTCATCGACAGGCCGAGGAAGCTCAGGGCGCTGAGCAGCATTCCGCCGGTGGCGACCTCGCGCAGCCCCAGCCGCGATACCAGCATGCCGGCAATGGGCCCGCTGAAACCGCTCGCCACCATCACCGGCAGCATAAACAGCCCGGCTTCAAAAGGCGTTTTGCTGTGCACAAACTGCAGCTCCTGGGCCATCAGCAGTTCAAAACCCACCAGCGTAATCAGCGCGGTCATCGCCATCATCACGCCGCTTAAAATAATGCGATGGGTAAACAGGCGCATATCGACCATGGGACGCGATGCCGAGAGCTGTTTGCGCACGAACCAGAACAGCATCGCGGCGCCAGATAGTGCCACCAGCCCGGTTAACCACAGCGCCATTTGCCCTTTGAGCGCCGTTTTGGCGCTAAAGACCAGCATCAAAATGGCGGCGATCAGGATTAGCGCCTGGAAAAGATTCAGCGGCTGCTCGCGCCGCGCGGGCTGACGCGGCACCACTTTGGCATTAATCGCTATCACCAGCAGGACGATCGGCACGTTGATCAGGAAAACCGATCCCCAGTAAAAATGCTCCAGCAGCATGCCGCCAACCAGCGGACCGAACGCCGCGCCGCCGGAACCGACAGCTGCCCACAGACCAAGCGCCATATTACGCTGGTGCGCCTGCGAAAAGGTGCTGCGGATCCCGGCCAGGGTCGCAGGCACGATCATTGCCGCCCCCACCGCCAGCAGCGCGCGGGATGCAATCAGCGTCTCTGCCGTGGGCGAAAACGCCGCCGCCAGCGACGCGGTGCCAAAAATACCGCTGCCGAGCAGCAGCAGCCGTTTAAAGCCGATTTTATCGCCCAATGCGCCCATAGGCAGCACCATACCGGCCATTACCAGCGAATAAATATCAATAATCCACAGCAGCTCGTTACCGCTGGTCCCCAGCGCTACGCTGAGCGTTGGCGCAGCCACGTGGAGAACAGTGGCGTCAATCGCCACCGGAATATAAACCAACAAAATCGCCATCAGCGTCAACCATTGCCGAGACATACTACTTTCCCTCAACGTTAAAACTGGACAAGCGTCCAGGAAACGGATCCTGCCGGATTGTTGAACGAGTGTCCAACTTTTTGTTACTATCGCCAAAAAAACCGGGGTCACTAACGTTATGGGCTACTTAAATCGCGATGCGCGTCGGGAAGTTATTGTGCTGGCAGCCATGCGCGTAGCGCTTCGGGGCGGGTTTAGCGCTATGACCGTCCGCCAGATTGCCGCCGAAGCCGGCGTCTCCGCCGGTCAGCTGCACCACCATTTCACCTCCGCGGGCGAGCTAAAAGCCCATGCCTTCATACGGTTGATCCGCGAAATGATGGATATGCCGCTGGTCGCCGACGACGCCACATGGCGTGAACGCCTGTTTTCTATGGTGGGCAGCGACGACGGCAGGCTTGAGCCATACATTCGCCTGTGGCGCGAAGCGCAGCTGCTGGCCGATAGCGACAGCGATATCAAGGGGGCCTATCTGCTCACCATGAACATGTGGCATGAAGAGACCCTGAAGATCATCCGCCAGGGAACCGCTGCCGGTGAGTTTAAGCCAAGGGACGATATGGAAAGCATTGCCTGGCGGCTCATTGCTCTCGTCTGCGGCCTCGACGGTATTTATGCGCTGGGAATGCAGGAAATAGATGATGCCGCCTTCAATCGGCATATCAATTATTCTATCTCGATGGAACTTTTTTAATTTTAAGTTACATTTAGTAACAAATAATCCTGAGCTAATATTCGCGCGTCTTCTTTCGGCGCGCTTTTCTTATCTATTCTTCATTTATTACAACAGATACATCCCCATCCCTGATTTTATTTCTTTTATTAATTTGCTGTTTTACCAGTTTATTCTTTTTTGACGGGTTACTGTTCATTCGAGGGCAATATGCTGAGCAAAAATGAGAAAAAGAATCATTATCTTTTAAAGGAGTGGAAACCAGAAAATGCGGCGTTTTGGGAGAATAAGGGAAAGCAAATAGCGCGCAGAAATCTTTGCATTTCCGTAGGTTGTTTGCTACTCGCCTTTTGCGTCTGGATGCTATTCAGCGCCGTCGCCGTCAATCTCAATAAAGTCGGATTTAATTTCACCACCGATCAGCTCTTTTTATTAACCGCTCTGCCCTCGCTTTCCGGCGCAATATTACGCGTCCCCTACTCCTTTATGGTACCTATATTTGGCGGGCGCTACTGGACGGTATTAAGCACGATTATTCTGGTGGTGCCCTGTATCTGGCTGGGTATCGCCATTCAAAACCCCGCTACTCCATTCTGGGTATTTATCACCATTGCCCTGCTGTGCGGTTTTGCCGGCGCGAACTTTGCTTCCAGCATGGGAAATATCAGTTTTTTCTTTCCCAAAGCGAAACAGGGCAGCGCGCTGGGTATCAACGGCGGCCTCGGCAATCTCGGCGTCAGCGTGATGCAGATGATCGCGCCGGCGGCGATTTTTCTGCCCATCTTCGCTTTTCTTGGCATCCATGGCGTGCCTCAGGAGGATGGCTCTCTTCTCGCGCTGAGCAACGCCGCCCTCGTCTGGGTTCCGCTGCTGGTGATAGCCACCTTCGCCGCCTGGGTAGGAATGAACGACATCGCCAGCTCAAAGGCTTCGATTCGCGAGCAGCTGCCGGTGCTGAAACGCCCGCATATGTGGCTGCTGAGCCTGCTCTATCTGGCCACCTTTGGCTCGTTTATCGGCTTCTCCGCCGGTTTCGCCATGCTGGCGAAAACGCAGTTCCCTGATGTTAACATCCTTAAGCTGGCCTTCTTCGGGCCGTTTATTGGCGCGCTGGCGCGTTCTTTCGGCGGGATTATATCCGACCGTCTCGGCGGCGTACGGGTCACGCTGGTGAACTTTGTGCTGATGGCGCTGTTCACCGGCCTGCTGTTTCTCACCCTCCCCGGCAGCGGCTCAGGCAGTTTTCTCGCCTTTTACGTGGTGTTTATGGGGCTGTTCCTGACCGCCGGTCTCGGCAGCGGTTCCACCTTCCAGATGATCGCCGTGATCTTTCGCCAAATCACCCTCGACAGCGTGAAGAAACGCGGCGGCAGCGACGAACAGGCCCAGCACGAAGCGGTGACCGACACCGCGGCGGCGCTCGGCTTTATCTCCGCCATCGGCGCGATTGGTGGCTTCTTTATCCCTAAAGCCTTCGGTACCTCGCTGGCGATGACCGGCTCCCCGGTCGGGGCGATGAAGGTCTTCCTGGTTTTCTACGTGGTTTGCGTGCTGGTGACCTGGCTGGTCTACGGCCGTCGTAAACCGGCAAAGCAATAACGGCATATTCATCGGGTGGCGGCTGACGCCCTATCCGGCCTGGGGATCGTACGGTCTTTTCAGGCCGGACATTATCGGAGCAGGAGGAAGGTCATGAGTAAACTACTGGATCGCTTTCGCTACTTTAAGCAGAAAGGCGAGAGCTTTGCCAACGGCCACGGTCAGGTGTACAACACCAACCGCGACTGGGAAGACAGCTACCGTCAGCGCTGGCAGTTCGACAAAATCGTCCGCTCAACGCACGGCGTGAACTGCACAGGCTCCTGCAGCTGGAAAATTTACGTCAAAAACGGGCTGGTCACCTGGGAAACTCAGCAAACGGACTACCCCCGCACCCGCCCGGACCTGCCCAACCACGAACCCCGCGGCTGCCCGCGCGGCGCAAGCTACTCCTGGTACCTCTACAGCGCTAACCGCCTGAAGTATCCGCTGGCGCGCAAGCGGCTGATTGCCCTATGGCGCGAAGCGCTGGCTCAGCACCCGGACCCGGTGCAGGCGTGGGACAGCATCATGCAGGACCCGGTCAAAACCCTCAGCTACAAGCAGGTACGCGGCAAAGGCGGGTTTATCCGTTCAAGCTGGAAGGAGCTGAACCAGCTGATTGCCGCCGCCAACGTCTGGACCATCAAAAACTACGGCCCGGACCGCGTGGCGGGCTTTTCGCCGATCCCGGCGATGTCGATGGTCTCTTACGCCGCCGGCACCCGGTATCTGTCGCTGCTCGGCGGCACCTGCCTGAGCTTCTACGACTGGTACTGCGACCTTCCCCCCGCCTCGCCAATGACCTGGGGCGAGCAGACCGACGTTCCCGAGTCCGCCGACTGGTACAACTCCAGCTATATTATCGCCTGGGGCTCCAACGTCCCGCAGACCCGAACCCCGGACGCCCACTTCTTTACGGAAGTGCGCTACAAGGGCACCAAAACCATCGCGATTACCCCGGACTTTTCGGAGGTAGCCAAGCTCAGCGACCAGTGGCTGGCGCCGAAACAGGGTACCGATAGCGCGCTGGCCATGGCGATGGGCCACGCGATCCTCAAAACGTTTCACCTTGATAACCCGAGCGATTATTTCCTCAACTACTGCCGCACCTACACCGATATGCCGATGCTGGTGATGCTTGAGCGTCGCGAGGAGGGTTTCTACGTTCCCGGCAGGATGGTCCGCGCCGCCGATCTGGTTGACGATTTGGGCGAAAGCAATAACCCGGAGTGGAAAACCGTCGCCTATAACAGCGCTGGTGAACTGGTGGCGCCCAACGGTTCGATTGGCTTCCGCTGGGGAGAGAAAGGCAAATGGAACCTTGAACAGCAGGCCGCCGGGCAAGCCATTGAACTCAAACTATCGCTGCTGGATAGCCGTGACGACGTGGTGACGGTGGGCTTTCCCTACTTCGGCGGCAACGAAAACCCGCACTTTCGCAGCATCAAGCAGGATCCGGTGACGCTGCATCAGCTGCCGGTTAAGCAGCTCCCGCTGGCCAACGGTGAATCCGGCCTGGTGGTTAGCGTCTACGATCTGATTCTCGCCAACTACGGACTCGATCGCGGTTTAGACGATCCCAACGCCGCGCAGGACTTCAGCGAGATGAAAGCCTATACCCCGGCGTGGGCCGAACAGATTACCGGCGTCCCGCGCCAGCACATCGAGCAGATCGCCCGTGAATTTGCCGATACCGCGCATAAAACCCACGGACGGTCGATGATTATCCTCGGCGCCGGCGTCAACCACTGGTACCACATGGATATGAACTACCGGGGGATGATCAATATGCTGGTGTTCTGCGGCTGCGTCGGCCAGAGCGGCGGCGGCTGGTCGCACTATGTCGGCCAGGAGAAGCTGCGTCCGCAAACCGGCTGGCTGCCGCTGGCGTTCGCCCTTGACTGGAATCGTCCGCCGCGCCAGATGAACAGCACCTCCTTTTTTTACAATCACGCCAGCCAGTGGCGCTATGAAAAGCTGACCGCCCGGGAGCTGCTGTCGCCGCTGGCCGATGCCAGCCAATTCAGCGGCCATCTGATCGACTTTAACGTTCGCGCCGAGCGCATGGGCTGGCTGCCCTCCGCGCCGCAGCTGGGCGTCAACCCGCTGACCATCAAGGCGCAGGCCGCCGCGGTCGGACTGACTCCCGCCGACTACACCGCCCGGGCGCTGAAGTCCGGCGAGATCCGCTTCGCCTGCGAACAGCCGGATAACGGCAAAAATCATCCGCGTAATCTGTTTATCTGGCGCTCCAACCTGCTGGGCTCTTCCGGCAAGGGCCACGAGTATATGCTCAAATATCTGCTGGGCACCGACAGCGGTATTCAGGGCGATGAGCTGGGCGCCAGCGATGACGTGAAGCCCGAAGAGGTGGAGTGGCAGACCGCGGCCATCGAAGGCAAGCTCGACCTGCTGGTGACGCTCGATTTCCGCATGTCCAGTACCTGCCTGTTCTCCGATATCGTTCTGCCGACCGCCACCTGGTATGAAAAAGACGATATGAACACCTCGGATATGCATCCGTTTATCCACCCGCTCTCCGCCGCCGTTGACCCGGCATGGGAGGCGAAAAGCGACTGGGAAATTTACAAAGATATCGCCAAAACCTTCTCCGAGGTCTGCGTCGGCCACCTCGATAAAGAGACCGACGTTGTGCTGGTGCCGCTGCAGCACGACTCCCCGGCGGAGCTGTCGCAGCCCTTCGACGTGCTGGACTGGCGGAAAGGGGAATGCGAGCTGACGCCGGGTAAAACCGCGCCGTCGATTGCCGTCGTTGAGCGCGATTATCCGGCGACGTATGAGCGCTTTACCTCCCTCGGGCCGCTGCTCGACAAACTGGGCAACGGCGGTAAAGGCATCACCTGGAACACCCAGAACGAGGTCGACTTCCTCGGCAAGCTTAACTACGTCAAGCTGGACGGCCCGGCCAAAGGTCGTCCGCGCATCGACAGCGCCATTGACGCCTCGGAAGTGATCCTCGCCCTCGCCCCGGAAACCAATGGCCAGGTGGCGGTCAAAGCCTGGCAAGCGCTCGGCGAGTTTACCGGCCGCGAGCATACGCACCTGGCGCTGAATAAAGAGGATGAAAAAATTCGCTTCCGCGATATCCAGGCCCAGCCGCGTAAAATTATCTCCAGCCCGACCTGGTCCGGCCTCGAGAGCGAGCATGTTTCCTACAACGCCGGCTATACCAACGTCCACGAGCTGATCCCCTGGCGCACCCTTTCCGGCCGCCAGCAGCTATATCAGGATCACCCCTGGATGCGCGCCTTTGGCGAAAGCCTGGTGGTTTATCGTCCGCCCATTGACACCCGCAGCGTCAGCCAGATGAAAGCGATTCCGCCTAACGGCTTCCCGGAAAAAGCGCTCAATTTCCTGACGCCGCACCAGAAATGGGGCATCCACTCCACCTACAGCGAAAACCTGCTGATGCTGACCCTGTCGCGCGGCGGGCCGATCGTGTGGATCAGCGAAACCGACGCTCGCGAGCTGGGTATTGAAGATAACGACTGGATCGAGGCCTTCAACGCCAACGGCGCGCTCACCGCCCGCGCGGTGGTCAGCCAGCGCGTACCGCCGGGGATGACCATGATGTACCACGCGCAGGAGCGCCTGATGAATATTCCGGGCTCGGAAGTCACCGGACGGCGCGGCGGGATCCATAACTCGGTCACCCGCGTGTGCCCGAAACCGACCCATATGATTGGCGGCTACGCCCAGCTGGCTTACGGTTTCAACTACTACGGCACCGTCGGCTCCAACCGCGACGAGTTCATCATGATCCGCAAAATGAAAAATATTGACTGGCTGGATGACGAAGGTCGCGATGGGGTACAGGAGGCGAAAAAATGAAAATACGTTCACAGGTCGGTATGGTTCTCAATCTCGATAAATGCATCGGCTGCCACACCTGCTCCGTCACCTGTAAAAACGTCTGGACCGGACGCGAAGGGATGGAATACGCCTGGTTTAACAACGTCGAAACCAAACCGGGCATTGGCTATCCGAAAAACTGGGAAGATCAGGAGGTGTGGGAAGGCGGCTGGGTGCGCGATGTTAATGGCAAAATACGCCCGCGTCTGGGCGGCAAAATGGGCGTCATCACCAAAATTTTCGCCAATCCGGTGATACCGCAGATCGACGACTACTATGAACCCTTTACCTTTGATTACCAGCATCTGCACAACGCGCCGGAGGGAAAACACCTGCCCACCGCCCGTCCGCGTTCGCTTATCGACGGCAAGCGGATGGATAAAATCATCTGGGGCCCCAACTGGGAAGAGCTGCTCGGCGGCGAGTTTGAAAAGCGCGCCCGCGACCGAAACTTCGACAAGATTCAGAAGGAGATGTACGGCCAGTTTGAAAATACCTTCATGATGTATCTGCCGCGCCTGTGCGAGCACTGCCTGAACCCGAGCTGCGTCGCCACCTGCCCCAGCGGCGCCATCTACAAGCGTGAAGAAGACGGCATCGTGCTGATCGACCAGGACAAATGCCGCGGCTGGCGCCTGTGCATCAGCGGCTGCCCGTACAAGAAAATCTACTTCAACTGGAAAAGCGGCAAATCGGAGAAGTGCATCTTCTGCTACCCGCGTATCGAGTCCGGACAGCCCACCGTCTGTTCAGAAACCTGCGTGGGACGTATCCGCTACCTCGGCGTGCTGTTGTACGACGCAGACCGCATTGAAGAGGCCGCCAGCACCGAGCGCGAAACAGACCTCTACGAGCGGCAGTGCGAGGTGTTCCTCAACCCCCACGACCCGGCGGTGATTGAAGAAGCGCTGAAACAGGGGATTCCACAAAACGTGATTGATGCCGCCCAGCGCTCGCCGGTGTACAAAATGGCGATGGACTGGAAGCTGGCGCTGCCGCTGCATCCGGAATACCGCACCCTGCCAATGGTCTGGTACGTGCCGCCGCTGTCGCCGATTCAGTCCTACGCCGACGCCGGCGGTCTGCCGAAAAGCGACGGCGTGCTTCCGGCCATCGAAAGCCTGCGCATTCCGGTGCAGTATCTCGCCAATATGCTCAGCGCGGGCGATACCGGCCCGGTACTGCGCGCGCTGAAGCGCATGATGGCGATGCGTCACTACATGCGCTCGCAAACGGTGGAAGGCGTCACCGATACTCGCGCCATCGAGGAGGTGGGCCTGAGCGTTGAGCAGGTCGAGGAGATGTACCGTTATCTGGCGATCGCCAACTACGAGGACCGCTTCGTGATCCCGACCAGCCACCGCGAAATGGCGCGCGACGCCTTCCCCGAGCGCAACGGCTGCGGCTTTACCTTCGGCGACGGCTGCCACGGCTCCGACACCAAATTCAACCTGTTCAACAGTAGCCGCATTGACGCCATCAACATCACCGAAGTACGCGATAAAGCGGAGGGGGAATAATGCAAATCCTCAAAGCGATCGGCCTGCTGATGGAGTATCCGGATGAGTTTCTTTGGCAGTGCAAGGACGAGGTGCTGAGCATGGTGCGTCACGACGCCCCTGTGCTCAACGACTTCGCCGCGGAGATGCTGAATGCCCCGCTGCTGGACAAGCAGGCCGAATGGTGCGAAGTGTTCGACCGGGGCCGCGCTACGTCGCTGCTGCTGTTTGAACATGTGCACGCCGAGTCTCGCGACCGCGGTCAGGCAATGGTCGACCTGCTCGCTCAGTATGAAAAGGCGGGCCTGGTGCTCAACTGTCGCGAGCTTCCCGACCACCTGCCGCTGTATCTGGAATACCTCAGCATCCTGCCGGAAAACGAAGCGCGCGAAGGTCTGCAAAACGTCGCGCCGATTCTGGCGCTGCTGGGCGGGCGGCTGAAGCAGCGCGGTGTCCCCTGGTATCAGCTGTTTGACGCCCTGCTGAGCCTCGGCGGGATCCCGCTATCAAGTGACAGTGTCACTCAACAGGTCAACAACGAGTCCCGCGATGACACCCGGCAGGCGCTGGATGCGGTCTGGGAAGAAGAACAGGTGAAATTTATCGAAGACAACGCCACGGCCTGTGACAGCTCACCGTTACAGCAATATCAACGACGCTTTAGCCAGGACGTGGCGCCGCAGTACGTCGACGTCAGCGCGGGAGGCCCGAAATGATACAGTATCTGAACGTCTTTTTTTACGACATCTACCCCTACATCTGCGCGACGGTCTTTTTTCTCGGCAGCTGGCTGCGCTATGACTACGGCCAGTACACCTGGCGCGCCTCCTCCAGCCAGATGCTGGATAAACGCGGGATGGTGATCTGGTCGAATCTGTTCCATATCGGCATACTCGGCATTTTCTTTGGCCATCTGTTCGGCATGTTAACGCCGCACTGGATGTATGCCTGGTTTTTACCCATTGCGGTCAAGCAGCAGATGGCGATGGTGCTCGGCGGCGTCTGCGGCGTCCTGACGCTGATTGGCGGCGCCGGTTTGCTCTGGCGTCGTCTGACCAACCAGCGCGTTCGCGCCACCTCGACCGCGCCGGATATCATCATCATGAGCATTCTGCTGATTCAGTGCCTGCTCGGGCTGAGCACCATCCCTTTCTCGGCGCAGTATCCGGACGGCAGTGAAATGATGAAGCTGGTGGGCTGGGCGCAGGGCATCGTCACCTTCCGCGGCGGCTCGTCAGAAATGCTCAGCGGCGTGGCCTTTGTTTTCCGCGTGCATCTGGTGCTGGGGATGACGATTTTCCTGCTGTTCCCGTTCACCCGGCTGGTTCACGTCTGGAGCGCGCCGTTTGAATATTTCACCCGCCGCTACCAGGTGGTACGTTCAAGACGCTGAGCAAAATCCGTAATCATCCCGGGTCGCGGCAAAAACGCCTAACCCGGGCGACAGGATCGCTCCGTAGCCCGGCTAAGCGTAGCGCAAGCCGGGTAACATCCCCGTTTGACAGTCACCCCTTATCCAGCCAACGGTTCCTGTACGATATTTATTTTCCGGCCTCGGGATGGGTATCAAACGCCGCCATCACCGCCGCCAGCTCCGCTTCGCTAAAGCCGTATTTGGCATCATCCACGCCGAGGCCAAAACGCGTTTGCAGCGCCTCATACAGCGCCGGAACGTCCGCTAAATCGAGCTTTTCGACGACGTGGTTTTTATCCCAATGGGTAAAGTGGAAATTGGTCAGCGTCATTTTGCCGCCGTCCGGTAAGTGGCGGCACATCAGCAGATGATGGCGGAAGTGCGACTGCGGCCAGTGCGCCGACCAGAAGTTGCCCATCACATAGTCGGAAGCGTACTGGCGACCTAAATCAAAATGGTACATCGACTGCCAGTGGCCGTGATGGCTGAACTGCAGCGCCCACTCTTCTCCTTCGTAAATCAGGCGATATTCGCCGTGCGGGGTGGATTGTTCTATATCCGCCAGCAGCTTAATCGGCGCGGTCAGCGTCTGGCCGCCGAAACCAACGTCGGCAATCCAGCGTTCCCCCTCCACCTCCACCAGCAGCAGCCGATGGGTACGCGGCGGCATATGCGGCGGATTGGCCAGCACCACGCGTCCCAGAAGGCTGCGCACGGTAAAGCCGATCTCGCGCAGCGCTCTCTCCAGCAGGCCGTTTTGCTCGAAGCAGTAGCCGCCGCGACGACCGTGAATCAGCTTCTCTTCGAGGGTGCGATCGTCGAGATGTATCTCTCTGGGCAGCAGCACATCCAGATTTTCAAAGGGGATCGCGCCGTTATGGTGAATATGCAGTTCGCGCAGGGTGTGAAGTGAAACGTCCGGGGTGCCCGTCCAGCCCAGACGAGAAAAATAGGCGCTTAAAAAGGGACTCATCAATGCCTCCAGCAATCGGTGTCCGACATTTATAGCCTGTTTTTCTCGCCTGACCAGCTATTTTGTGCGATCGTATTTATCCGCGCGTGCCCCGCTGCATCAGCGCCAGCGCGCAGAGCATCAGCCCCAGACCGGTAAAGAGCGTCAGCGATGCCATTGCCATTCCCTCTCCCGCCGAGCCCTGCTCAAACTGGCGCCAGATAAACACCGAGACGGTTTGCGTCCCGGCCGGCGCAAGCAGCAACGAGGTCACCAGCTCGCGGGAGGCAACGGCGAACACCATCAGCATCGCCGCCAGCAGCGCGGGAAAGACCAGCGGCAGAACGATCAGTCGCAGCGCCTGCAGTGCCGTTGCGCCGTACACCCGCGCCGCGGGTTCGAGATTATTGCCAAGCTGACGCAGCGCGCTGCTGACGTAGCGCACCGGCCAGGGCAGCAGCAGACAGCAGTAGGAAAGCAGCAGCATAAACCAGGTATTGTAGGGGGACACCGGCCAGAACGGCTGGTTCCACAGCAGAATCAGCCCGACGCCCACCACCACGCCCGGCAGCGCCGCCGGCAGCAGCGATAGCGCATCAACAAAGGCGCTCCCCTTCATTTTTTGCACCACAACCAGCCAGGCGGCGAGCAGCCCCACCAGGCCGACAACCCCTGCCGAAGCCAGCGCCAGCGAAAGGCTGGTTGCCAGTGCCGACAGCGCGTCGCCCTGCTGAGCAAACAGCGCGGCAAAATGGCGAAGGGTAACGTTGTCAGCGTGGATACCGCCCGACAGCGTGCTCATCAGGCTGGTCAGCACCATAGACGCGCCCGGCATCACCACCGCCAGCCCCCCGACGCCCGCCATCGCTAGCACCGCCGGAAGCGTCAGCCAGCCCAACTCCGCCCCGCTATTCTCTCCCGGCTTGCCGGTGACGCTGGTGACCTCTTTATCGCCGGTCAGCCGTTTTTGCAGCCACCAGGCCAGCAGCGCCACCGCGATCAGCAGCAGCGAAAGCAGCGACGCGCCGGGCAGATCGACAGGCCAGTCGGCGAGCTTTTTCTCAATGCCTACGGTCAGCATGACCAGCCCCGCCCGCGACCCCAGGGCCGCCGGAACGCCGTACTCTTCAATGGCCAGGGTAAACGCCAGCAGCATCCCCGCCGCCAGAGCCGGAGAAAGCATCGGCAGCGTGATGTGCCAGAACGCTCGCCAGGCGCTGGCGCCGTGCACCCGGGCGACAATCGCCAGCCGCTGACCGCTGGCCAACAGGCTGCGCGAGACGGCGAAGTAGACCACCGGAAAGATATTGAGGGTCATCACCAGCACGATCCCGATGCGGCTAAAAAGCAGATCGTTAAGATCCCAGCCGGTCAGCTGCTGGAGATAGCCATGACTTTGCAGCATCAGCATCCACGACAGCGCGGCAATATAGGGCGGCGTCAGAAACGGGATCAGAAAGAGCAGATCCCACAGCCGCGGCAGCGGGATAGTAAACAATCCCCGCAAGACGCCCAGCGGTAGACCGATGACCACGCTCATCAGCGCCACGCCGCAGGCCACCCACAGGGTACCGCCGAGCATCGTCGGCAGCTGCGGGTCGGCAATCAGCGTTGATACGCCGCTAAACGCGCCGCCCAGCGAACCGGCGCTAAAGTGGGGAAAAATTGCCTGGAGGACAATAAAGAGCAGCGGCAATGCCACCAGCACCAGTAGCGCCGCCAGCGTGCCCGCTGAAATCAGTCTCTGTTTCACGGTATTTTCCTGGATACGATCTTACCCGGCTCGCGCTGCGCTTAGCCGGGCTACGGGGTCACAGCCGTCTGCGGTCCGGTAGCCCCGACAGGCGCGCCAGCGCCGCCTCCGGGGAATGTGCCCGAGCTGATGCCCAGGCGTTGCGTCTTCCCGGCTCGCGCTGCGCTTAGCCAGGCTACGGGTCACAGCCGTCTGCGGTCCGGTAGCCCGGACAGGCGCGCCAGCGCCGCCTCCGGGGAATGTGCCCGAGCCAACTTTCGAAGCCTGGGGGAAAAGTCGGTTTACTGGGCGAAAAGCGTATTAAAGCGGGAAAGTACCGCGCTACGTTCGCTAGTGCCCTCGCCTGCGGTCGGCAATATTTTCAGCTCGTTGAGCAGCGGGCGCTTCGCCGGAACATCGCTGCGGGCGGGCATAAGCCAGGCGTCGGCGACCAGCGCCTGGCCTTCCGGCGACAGCACATAATCAACGAAGGCTTTTGCGTCGTCAGCATGCTGGCTGGTTTTGAGGATCATCATCGGCCGCGGTGCAATGACCGTGCCGCTGGCCGGGAAAATCACCTTTAGCGATTCGCCCTGATGGATATTGCCGTAAGAGACATAATCAACCGCGCCGAATACCGCCGCTTTCGCCCCCTGCATCACCGGCGTTACCGCCTGGGCGTTCGGCCCGCTGACCACCATGCCATTCTTCTTTAACGCATCAAACAGCGCCCAGGCTTTATCGCCCATGCCATTCTGTAACCCGATCAGCAAATCCAGCGACGCGCCGGAAAGTGCCGGGTCCGGCGTCGTCACTTTGTCTTTGAACGCCGCTTCGGTCAGGTCGCGCCACTCTTTCGGCTCCGGGGTGCCGCTTTTGGTATTCCAGACGATCCCCAGGGCCGAAATACCCTGAGCAACGTAATCGGCGGATTTCAGGTTCGCCGGGACCTTATCGGCATTGGCACTCTGATACGGCAGCAGCCAGCCGCGGTGATGCAAATCTTCCGCCGTATCCCACGAGGCGGAAATCAGCACATCCGCCTGCGGGTTAGCCTGCTCGGCCTCGAGACGCGCCATCACCTTACCGGTGGTGGCCTGGAAAATATTTACCTTAACGCCGGTTTTCTTCTCATAGCCGCTGGCAAGGCTTTTCGCCAGCGAGCCCGGCCCGGCGGTGTAGACGGTGAGCGCCTGGGCGCTGGAGATCGTGGTGGCGGACAACATCATCGCGAGCGCGGCTCCTTTGGTAACGGTGATAACGGTTTTCATACGGATTCCCCTGAGGTTGAAGTCACGTCGCGGACGGCGGCAATGCAGCCCGCAGATAAATGAATAATTTTGTCGGCCAGCAGTTCGGCTTCGCGACGGTCGTGGGTGACGTAGACGGCAGTGATGCCCAGCTGGCGCAGCAGGCGGCTCATTTCGAGGCACAGCGACTCGCGCAGCTCGCTGTCGAGATTGGAGAGCGGCTCATCGAACAGCAGCACGCGCGGTTCTGCGACGATGGCGCGGGCCAGCGCAACGCGCTGCTGCTGACCGCCGGAAAGGCCCGACGGTTTGCGGTCGGCGAAGCCGCTGAGACCGACCATCGCCAGCGCCTCCTCGACCCGTTGCTGTCGCTGCTGACGCCCGACGCCGCGCATACGCAGCGGGAAAGCCACGTTCTGCGCCGCCGTCATGTGCGGCCACAGGGCGTAATCCTGAAAGACCATGCCGAGATCGCGCTGCTCCGGCGGCAAGCCCCAGCCGGTTTTCGCCACCAGGCGATCGCCAAAGTGAATGCTGCCGCTGGCGGGTACGGTTAATCCGGCGAGCAGGCGCAGCAGCGTGCTTTTACCGCAGCCAGAAGGCCCCAGCAGCGCAACAATGCTGCCCGCATCGATATGCAGATCAATCTGATTAAGCACGGTGTGGGCGCCGAAGGCGAAAGAAACGCCGTCGAGTTTAATGCTGGTAAGCGCGCGCATTATCGCCCTCCCGTCGGGAAAGCGAGGCTCTGCCCGCGGTCAACATCCGCCGGCGCGCGCTCACCTGAGACAAATTCAGGGGAGCTAACATATTGTTATCCTCTTTGGG
Source organism: Klebsiella sp. JN_Kp126 (assembly GCF_033843325.1). NCBI lineage: Bacteria > Pseudomonadati > Pseudomonadota > Gammaproteobacteria > Enterobacterales > Enterobacteriaceae > Klebsiella > Klebsiella sp. JN_Kp126. Next base: position 134,118 of record NZ_JAWXQV010000046.1, read on the forward strand.
ACTTAGTGACGCCGACTATAGGGACCCTCGATGACGTATTGATTACATTTTCATTGCGGATTAACGTGTTGTCTGGCATCAGACCCATTTACCAAGGAACGCATATGAGCCGTTTTCGCCACGTGGAACTTCAGTACGCCAGTCGCCTGCTCAACCATGGCCCAACAATTTTGATAACCAGCTATGACGCCCACTCTCAACGCCGTAACGTCATGGCCGCCGCTTGGTCGATGCCAGTGGAGTTCGCTCCGCCGAGGCTGGCCATCGTGGTAGATAAAAGCGCCTGGACGCGGGAAATTATTGAGCGCAACGGCGCATTTGGCATCGTCGTTCCCGGCGTCGAGGCCGCCAGTTGGACCTACGCGGTCGGCAGCATCAGCGGACGCGATGAGGATAAATTTAACGCTTACGGCATCCCGGTCGTGCAAGGTCCGGAGCTGGGCTTGCCGCTGATTGAAGAGAAGTGTCTTGCATGGATGGAGTGCCGACTGCTGCCGGCAACGGCGGCTCAGGAGCAGTACGATACGCTGTTTGGCGAAGTGGTTTCCGCCGCCGCCGATGAGCGCGCGTTCGTCAGCGGACGCTGGCAGTTCGACGACGATAAGATCAATACCCTCCATCATCTCGGCACCGGCAACTTTGTTGCCAGCGGCCGCCACGTCCGCGCCAATACCCCGGAAGAATAGCCCCCGCTCGCCTCCGGGGCAATTCTTCACCACCCTGCGCGTCTCTCCCGGGGGCGGCGCACAGCGCCTTGCCCGGGCTACCGGACCGCAGACCGCTGAGGGCGCGTAGCCCGGACAGATGCGCAGCATCGCCTCCGGGAGGTGAACTAGCGCAGCAAACGCCGCCGGTCTTCGCTGGGCGTCAGGCCAAAGACCTTTTTATATAAGGTGGTAAAGTGGTTGCTGTTGGCAAAACCGCATAAATAAGCCACTTCGGTAATCGTCATATCGGTCTCGCGTAATTTGACGCGCGCCGAAACTAAGCGCAGACGCTTTAAATAATTATCCGGCGTCAATCCCGTCGCCTCTTTAATATGGCGAAAAGCGGTCCGCGTGGTCAGGTGGAATTTCTCCGCCAGCTGCGGCCAGTTATGTTCTTCAAAACAGTGCTCCTGTAGCCAGGTCAGCAATTTATGCAGCTTATATTTGGTGGTGCTATATTCGGCTTCGGTTTCCGCATGCAGAATCGTCGTCACCAGCTGGAAAAAGGCGGCTTCGCGCAGGGCAATATTTTGCCCCCGCCGCAGCTCGGCAGAAAATATTTTATCTACCAGTTCCTTGCAGATATGGCGGGTATCCGGCGCCAGCCAGCCGTAGCAGGAAGCCTTTCGTGCGGAGAACGTCTGCAATAAGGTGTCGAGAGGCTGTAAATAATGAAATTCTACCAGTGGGTTAATTAATACGTTAATTAACTTAAGCGTTCCCAGCTCATCATAATAGTGAACATCGCCCGGCTGAACGTAAAAAACGTCGCCCTGCTGTATATATAATGGCCGGCCATTAATAACGTGTAAGCCGTGTCCTTCTTCAACGATCACCAGTTCAGCAAACTCGTGACTATGTTCATGGCTATTATCTTCCGGATCGCTGGCGTACATTCCCAGCTTATCCTGCGGATGGGTGAAATAATACTCAACGGTTAGCATCATCGATCGGGTCCAAAACGGCATACGGCGCAGGGGCAAGATAATGCATTTAACCGGCCGCCACGAGCAAGATTTATGGAATTGTGATCGGCGACCCGCTCATCTCATTATCAGTGCCATTTTGCCAGATGCATTGGCATTGCCAGAGTGGTTGCCGCGGGCGGCGGCGTCTTATGCTGCGGACAAATCAACACAGAGGACGCAGTATGTCACAGTCAATTCAGCATAATTCTCAGGTCATGATGACCCGCCACCCGAAATTTTTACGTACCGCCGAGGCGCTCCGGCCCGCGCTGAGTCGTCAGGCACACCCGCCGATCGCGGTAGTCGAAGCCCACGCCGACGCCGCGGCGCTCTTCGGCTGGCGAGCCGAGCCGGTGAGCACCCTGGCCGCGTTTTACCAGCGCGAGTTGAGCAGCGGCGATAGCGTCATTATTGATTTTGGCAGCCACTACGTTGGCTACCTGCATTTTCTCTGCCAGAGCGCCGGGAGTCCGCCGGACGCTCCGGCCCATCTGCAGTTGACCTTCGGCGAAACGCTGAGCGAAGTGTGCGAACCGTTCAGCGACTATCAGGGCTGGCTCAGCAGTAGCTGGCTGCAGCAGCAGGATCTGTGGCTTGATGTCCTGCCCGCCGAAATTGACCTGCCGCGCCGCTACTGCTTCCGCTATCTGAAGGTGGAGGTCAAAGCCGTTTCGCGCAAGTTTCGCCTGCAGTTCACCCAGATTGAGGTTAACGCGGTCACCTCGGCCAGCGGTGCATGCCCGGCGGCGACAACCTCCGACCCGCAGCTCCGGACCATCGATAACGTTGCCGTGCTGACCCTGCAAAACTGCATGCAGGAAGTGTTTGAAGATGGCCCCAAACGCGACCGCCGCCTGTGGCTCGGCGATTTACGTCTGCAGGCGCTGGTCAACGATGTCACCTTCGCACGCCACGATCTGGTGCGCCGCTGCCTGTACCTTTTTGCCGGGCATACTCGCGAGGACGGCATGGTATCGGCCAACGTGTTCGTGCAGCCGGATGTCATTGCGGACGATACCTTTCTTTTTGATTATTCATTGTTTTTTGTCGACGTCCTCTACAACTATCTGCAAAGCGCGGAGGATATGGCCACGGCCCGCGAGCTGTGGCCCACGGCGCGTCGTCAGGTAGAACTGGCGCTGACCCGCTGCGACGCCTCCGGCGTTGTGCGCGATAGCGACGACTGGTGGGTGTTTATCGACTGGCAGGCGTCGCTGAATAAACAGGCGGCGGCGCAGGGGGTACTGATTTACTGCCTGCAGCGCGCTATCTGGCTGGCGGAGCGTTTCGAACCTGAACAGGCCGCAAGCTATCGCCAGCGTTTACAGCAGCTCAAAGCGGCGGCCCTCGATGCGTTATGGGACCCGCAGCAGGGCTTTTACGTCAGCGGCGCCCGGCGGCAGGTCTCCTGGGCATCGCAAATCTGGCTGGTGCTGGCGGAAGTCGGCACGCCGCAGCAACGCCGGGAGATCATGCGCAACCTGGAGAAAAATCCCCCCGCGGTCGCCATGAACACACCCTACCTGCGTCATCACTATATCGCCGCCCTTCTGCAGTGCGGGCTGCGCGACGAGGCAATTGCGCAGATCAAAGCCTACTGGGGAGCCATGGTCGACTACGGCGCCGATACCTTCTGGGAAATCTTCGACCCGGCGCATCCTGATTTTTCCCCTTATGGCAGCAAACTGATAAACAGTTATTGCCATGCGTGGAGCTGCACCCCGGCCTGGTTTATTCGCCAGTACGGACTTTAACAACAACGATAAGCGAGTGTATTTTTATGGCAGAAACAACCTTTACCCTGTGGCGGCAGCGCCTTGGCTATGGCATCGCCGACCTCTCCTGCAATCTCGTGTGGCAGATGATCTCTCTTTATCTGATGTTCTTTTACACCGACGTGATGGGCCTGCCCGCCTATTACGTTGGCCTGATGTTTCTCGTGACGCGTCTGGTGGATGGCGTTGCCGACGTGCTGATGGGGCTGGTTATCGACAATACCGCCACCCGCTGGGGACGCTGTCGTCCGTATCTGCTTATTGGCGCGATCCCCTTCGGATTGCTGTGTATTCTGGCCTTCTACGTGCCGGATTTCGGCACCACCGGTAAGCTGATCTACGCTTTTGTCACCTATCTGTGCCTGTCGTTTCTCTATACCATCGTCAACATTCCGTTCTGCGCCATGCTGCCGTTTCTGACGAACGACTCGCGGGAACGCACCACGCTGTCGGCGGTGCGTATTCTGCTCGGTTCGCTCGGCGCGACCATCGTCGCGGTCGCCACTCTGCCGCTGGTTGGCGCGCTGGGGAAAGGCAATCAGCAGCACGGCTTCTTCTACACGGCGGTGGTTTTCGGCGTTATTGCCACCTTCTTCCTGCTGGTGAGCTTCCGGAACGTTAAGGAAAATATCAGCATTACGCAGGAGCGCATGACCTTAAAACGCGCCTGGGTCAGCCTGCGCGCCAACCGGCCGTGGTTCGTCTTCGCCATCAATATTTTCCTGATGTGGGGCGCGTTTTTCTTCCAGACCGGGGCGCTGGTCTACTTTTTCCATTATTACGTCGGCAATAACGATCTCACGGCGATCGTCGCCGGGATCTCTACCTTCGTGCCTCTGCTGGGTACCCTCACCGTGCCGCTGCTCGCCAGCCGGATGAAAAAGCGCCACGTTTATCTGGTCGCCAGCGCGATCAACCTGGTCGGCATGGGCATGATGATGGCGGCAGGCGTTAACAGCTGGGGCCTGGTTGCCGGTGCGGTGGTGCTATCGCTTGGCGCCGGACAGCGCACGGCAATTTACTTCTCCATGCAGGCCGATCCGGTGGATTACGGGGTGTGGAAAACCGGCATCAATACCGCCGGCATCTTAACCTCTATCAACGGCTTTCTTGGCAAAGTGGCTATGGCGGGCGCGGGCGCTATTACCGGGGTACTGCTCTCATCCGGCGGCTATATCGCCAATCATGCCCAAAGCGACGGCGCGATGCTGGCGATAAAAGCCTGCTACCTCTATATCCCGGCGCTGCTGATTGTCGCCTCAATGCTGTGGATTGGCCGCTTCTATCGCCTCGACGACCAGTATGAACAGATCCGCGCCGACCTTGATGCCGGACGCCGCGCGCCGTCGGACTCGTCGTCAGTCGCCGGAGAAAACCACGCCCTGTAAGGCGCAGCACACCCTTCATACCTCTGAAAAAAATAAGGATTAATATGCGTATCTCTTTGATTAGCGCGGCGGTTTGCTGCGCCCTTTTTTCGGCTTACGGCGCAAATGCGGCTCCGCTCACCGTCGAACAACGGCTGGCGCTGCTGGAGGCCCGGCTTAATCATGCGGAGCAGGAGGCCGGAGAGGCTAAACGTCGGGCGCAGCAGGCGGAGCTGCGCACCAGCGCGGCAGAACAGCGTGCGGCGGCGGCGGAAAAACAGGTGCAGACGTTAAGCCAGCGCACCGATGCCACGGAGCAAAAGCAGCAGGCTGCCGACAAACAGCTGGCGAAAACCCGCCTTACCGACGGCTTTGAATTTAACGCCTACGCCCGCTCCGGAATGCTGGTCAACAGCCACGGCAAAGGCGCGCGCGGCGGCCCGGGGATCTCGCCGGCCAGTTCGCTCAACGGTGACGCCCACGTTGGCCGTCTCGGTAATGAGAAAGATAACTACGTGGAGCTCAGCTTCGGCAAAAAAATGACCTTCAGCGACGGGTCGTGGGCGCACTTTAAAACCATGCTTGCCGACGGCGCGACCAACCCGGATCCGTGGGTGCAGGATAACGACAGCCACCATCTGAACGTGCGCCAGCTGTACGTCGAGATGGGTAATTTCGCCGATTTTTCCGGGCCGTTCAGGAGCGCCTCCATCTGGGCGGGCAAGCGTTTCGACCGCGATAACTTCGATATCCACTTTACCGATAGCGATATTATGTTCCTCGGCGGTACAGGCGGCGGGATCAATGACGTCAACTGGAACAGTACGCTGCGCGGCGATTACTCGGTCTATGCGCGCAGCTTTGGCGATCTGGGCAGCGATAACTATCAGGATAACGATATACAAAACCTGATGTTTACCGCCAACCACTTCTGGAACAACTGGCAGCTGATGACCACGGCGATGACCGCCCAGGGTAACGATGACCTGAAAGATACGACGTCGACGACCGGCAGCTACGCCCTGCGCAGCGATAATACGGCGAAAAACGGCTACTACGCGATGCTGGCGTATCACGACAAGCAGCGGTTTTATGGCCTGGCGCCGGGCGTATCGGAGAGCGCCCTGCAGTACGGCGGCGGGCTGGGCGCCGAAGCGCGGCAGCCGGGCAGCGACGGCGATCTTACCGAAAACGCCAAATCTCTGCGCTTTGCGTCATACGGTATTTTGCCGCTGGGGAAAAACTGGCAGCTTGCGCCATCGGTTATCGCCCAGCATAGCGAAGACCGCTATCGCGACGGGGACCGCTACGATTGGGCAACCTTCAACCTGCGGGTTTCCCAGGGGATCACCCGCAACTTCGCCCTGCTGTACGAGGCGTCCTGGCAATATATGGACCTGAATCCCAACGGCCGAACCTATCGCTACGACAGCGGCGTGCATCAATACCAGGCGGTGAGCGGCGATTTTTACAAGCTGACCTTCGCCCCGACGTTTAAAGTGGGCGATGTATTGGATATTAAAGCGCGGCCGGAGATACGTTTCTTTGTTACGTGGATGAACTGGGATAAAGATCTGGATCGCTACGCGATCAACGATGATTTCGGCAGTAAAGGCTTTACCGCCGGCGGAAACTGGAACTTTGGCGTGCAGACGGAGATTTGGTTTTAATAAAATAGCCCGTCCGGAGCAAACGCCTGGGCGGGTTTATTTAAATACGCGTTCTTACTTTGTCACTATGCTAGTTCAGTATAAAGTACATTAAACTAATAAAATAAAAACCATAAAATATGAGCGCTCTATTTCTCGACTTCTGTCAAAATAGAATCATTGGTTTCCATACGTAATACTCTCCTTTTTAAAGGCGCTGGTTACGAAATGGGGCAAACTCTGTCATTTTCCTTGCGAAGGATAACGTTTCAAATAACCTTCAACAAGTTGATAATCAATGGATTGCCCTGAAGCAATAAAAGCAGCTTCCTGGATGCACCGGTTGGATGACGTCGTTTCGTTTCCCAGCTTTTAACCAGCTCATAGCTAACGCCAACGGCGGCGGCGAAGTCCTGCTGTTTTAAACCTGTGGCTTCGCGTATCGCTTTCACATCAACTTCGCTGAAGGTATGAACGTGGTGCACCTTCGGCGTTTGTTCACCCTTCTCAATCCTGACCATTTCTTCTGCACTAGCCAGCAGATCGGCAAACAATTCGTCTTTCATACACACCTCAGTTGGCTCTCTGGCGCTATCAATGTATCGATCATTAATAGCTCAGCCTCACTTCATGTTTATTGGCTAGTTTAATAACTCAGCAACCTGCCTTAACATCTTTTTCTGCTCCTGGCTTAACTCATCCTGTTCATTTTTAGGATAGATGAGCGCCAGGTAGATTCTTCCCTTTATCGTTACATTATAGTAAATCACCCGCACGCCGCCGCGCTTTCCCGTTCCGGGACGACTCCAGCGGATTTTACGAAAACCTCCGGTTCCCGAAATGGTGTCACCTGCCTCAGGATCATTGATCAGGATTTCCTGGAAGGCCCGAAATTCATCATCCGGTAACAGCGCCTGGCGTCGTTTACTGAAACCTTGTAGTTCAATAAAAGTAAACATCTCATTCCCTGATGTCCTTACGACTTATCAGACAAAATACATGTACAGGGTACATTAATCAAGGGGTTTTATGTACCCTGTACATGGTGACGCGTTTACCCATGACAAGATGCATCGCTCATGACTTCGCTTCAGTGCCCCCCCGCCCGGGGGCGGCGCAGAGCGCCTGCCCGGGCTACCGGACTGCAAACCGCCGGGAACGCGTAGCCCGGACAGATGCGCAGCATCGCCTCCGGGAAAGAAACCGGGTTACATGCTATAGCCCGGTTTCTTAATCAACTGTTCCATCTGCGGGGCGATTTCGCTGTCCCACACCTGCTGCCAGTCGCTCGGCTCAACCTGCTTCAGGGCCACGCTCACTGAACTCTCTTTGCTGTTGAGGTGGCGAATCAACACCTCGGTAATATCGGCGGCCAGCGCCGCTTTTTGTTCATCATTCAGGTCGCGGGGAAAACATTTAATATCAACGTGCGGCATAGCAGGCTCCTTTATTGTCTGGACGATAAAACTAGCATAACCCGCGTCATCCGGATCGCTTTTTGTGCTTTAAATCAGCTCGTTGCGGCGCAGAACGGCTTCGAGTTTGGGATGGCGATACACCGCATCCGCCACGGCGAAGAATTTTGGCGTCTGCGCCGCAAACCACTCCCGGCGCGGGCCCCAGGCGCACATCGCCGCAATATAGCAGTCCAGCAGGGTTATCTCCGTCCCCAGCGCATACGGCGCGGCGGCAAGCTGCTCCTCCAGCCATAGATAGAGCGATTTGCGATAGCTGATGCAGCTTTCCCGCAGCTGTTCTGGCGCATCGGCGGCCCAGCGCTCCGGGTAATCCGCAAAGGTAAAGGTGGGATAGACGTTCGCCACCAGCCAGATGAGCAGACGCTGAAAGGCATGCCGCTGCGGCGATCCCGGCGCCGGAGCCAGATCCGGTCGAACGTCGAGGATCATCAGGGCAATCGCCGCGGATTCGGTCATCACGCTGCCGTCTGCAAGCGTCAGGGTCGGCACCTGACACAGCGGGTTTATCTTTTTGAGGCGGTCGCGCTGCGGGCCCGGCTGGTCAAAGCCCTCAACGTTAACAAAATGGTACGGGATATCGGCCAGCGTCAGCATCAGTTCGCTAATTGTTGAGCCCCAGCCGGGTACGCCATAGACGGTGATCATATTCTGCGCCCTCGATGAATTTGCCGCTCAGGAACAGAGCGGCGACGGGTTTAGCAATTTTGCAGTATAGATTTGATTACGCCATGCCGCTATTGAGGCCCCCTCGCACATGCGAAACGGCAGAGCTACGCCGACTCGCGCGCCACCAGGTGAAAGCCGATATCAATAATCGCTTCCCCTTCTTCTCCGCCTTCTATGCGGTCGGCAAGCAGCGTGGCCGCCTGCTCGCCGATGGCATGACGGTCGACGCTGACGGTGGTGATGGCCGGGCGGTTGCTGGCGGCGAAGTCCAGATCGCCAAAACCGATCACCGCCAGATCCTGCGGCACGCGCAGCCCCCGGCTTTCGGCTTCCATAATCGCCCCCTGGGCAAGGGTATCGGAGCTGCAGACGATAACGTCAAACTCGCCGCCGGCGAGCAGCTCGGCCAGCCCGCGACGCCCCAGCGCCAGCGATGCCGGAAGCGGCACCTCGACCTGCGGCGCATCGTCAATGCCGTTTTTGGCCAGCCGGGCGCGGAGCCCCTGCTTTCGCAACGTCGCGCGCGCATCGCCAGCCCACAGCAGACCCGGGCAGCGGTAGCCTTTTTCCAGTAGGTACTCGCCAATGGTTTCGCCGACTTTTTCATGCGAAAAACCGACCAGCATATCCAGCGGCGTCGGGGTGAGATCCCAGATTTCCACCACCGGCGTGGCGGCGTTGAGGATCGTCTTCTTCAGCGCCGGGGCGTGCTGAATGCCGGTCAATACCACGCCATCCGGACGCCGGGAGAGTAAGGTTGCTACCAGCTCGGCTTCGGTCTGTCGGCTGTAGCCCGCCACGCACAGCAGCATATGGTAGCCGCGCGCCGCCAGGGTATCGCTCAGCGCCTGGATGGTATCGACAAACATATTGTTATTGATTTGCGGCACCACCACGGCCACCAGCTTGCTGCGCCTGGAGGCCAGGCCGCCGGCCAGCGCGTTAGGGATATAGCCCGTTGCCTGCACCGCCTGCATTACTTTCTCGACCGTTTTTGGCCTCACCAGCTGCGGCGTATTCAGCGCCCGGCTGACCGTCATCGACGACAATCCGGCGCTACGGGCTACGTCATCCAGCGTCGGCGCGCGCGTCGGTTTTCTGCTTTTCACGACTAAGCCCCTGTGTTGAGTCGTTTTCTGTGGCCATTATTGATGATGGCCCGCGCAATTGCCAGCGCTCACCTCGACATCCCCAATAGAATCAAATACCTGAAACACAAAATGTTATCGCTATCATTTTTATTTGTGATTTTTCACAAACCTTTTTGGATCGTGACCTGCGCTGCATAATTTTACCCTTTATAACCGCTAATTGTGATCGTTTGTACAAATTAAAATCACTGTCGTAGCGCCAGGACAATTTCAGGATTAAAAATGTTAGCGCAAACATTTTATCACTAAAAAGGAACTGACTATGACCTCGAGCGCTAATTCCGAGTCCGTGACCTACGCCAAAGCTTCCGGCGTCAAAACCGCCGCTGAAACCGGCGACCGCATTGAACACGTCAAACTGTCGCTGGCCTTTCTGCCGCTGGCGACCCCCGTTAGCGATGCAAAGGTTCTGACCGGTCGGCAAAAACCGCTTACCGAAGTGGCGATCATCATCGCGGAAATCCGCTCCCGGGACGGCTTTGAAGGCGTTGGCTTCAGCTATTCCAAGCGTGCGGGCGGCCAGGGCATTTACGCCCACGCCAAAGAGATCGCCGATAATCTGCTCGGCGAAGATCCGAACGATATCGACAAGATCTACACCAAACTGCTGTGGGCCGGCGCATCCGTTGGCCGCAGCGGTATGGCGGTACAGGCCATCTCCCCTCTTGATATTGCGTTGTGGGATATGAAAGCCAAACGCGCCGGACTACCGCTGGCGAAACTGCTCGGCGCGCACCGCGATTCCGTTCAGTGCTACAACACCTCCGGCGGCTTCCTGCATACGCCGCTGGATCAGGTGTTAAAAAACGTGGCTATCTCCCGTGAGAACGGAATTGGCGGGATTAAGCTGAAGGTCGGTCAGCCGAATACCGCCGAAGATATTCGTCGCCTGACGGCGGTGCGTGAGGTGCTGGGCGATGACTTCCCGCTGATGGTGGACGCCAACCAGCAGTGGGATCGCGAAACCGCCATCCGCATGGGGCGCAAAATGGAGCAGTTCAATCTGATCTGGATTGAAGAGCCCCTTGACGCCTACGATGTTGAAGGCCACGCGCAGCTCGCCGCCGCGCTGGATACGCCGATTGCCACCGGCGAGATGCTGACCAGCTTCCGCGAACATGAGCAGCTTATCCTCGGCAACGCCAGCGACTTTGTCCAGCCGGATGCGCCGCGCGTCGGCGGGATCTCCCCGTTCCTGAAGATTATGGATCTGGCGGCGAAGCACGGTCGCAAGCTGGCCCCGCACTTTGCGATGGAGGTACACCTGCATCTCGCCGCCGCCTACCCGCTCGAGCCGTGGCTGGAGCACTTCGAGTGGCTGAACCCGCTGTTTAACGAACAGCTGGAGCTGCGCGACGGGCGGATGTGGGTTTCCGAACGCCACGGTCTGGGCTTTACCCTGAGCGAACAGGCCCGCCGCTGGACCCAGCAAAGCTGCGAGTTTGGTAAACGCCCTTAACCGAATTCCCCGGATGGCGGCGTAAGGGCTACAGGCCCCTTAACCCGGGCAAGGCGCGTCAAGCGCCGCCCCCGGGAGAATATCGCGTTTTCCCGGAGGCGATGCGGCGCATCTGTCCGGGCTACCGGTCCGCAGATGACTGAAAACCTGTAGCCCTGCCGGGGAAATACCTCTTATTGACTGTACCCACAATAAACAACCCTGCAAAGGAGTTGAAGATGACTACCCCCTTAAAACGCAGCAACGTGCGTTACGGCATATTACTGTTTTTATTTCTGGCTACCGTATTTAATTATGCCGACCGGGCAACGCTGTCCGTCGTCGCGCCTATTATGAGCAAAGAGCTAGGCTTTGATCCCGAGGCGATGGGGCTGGCCTTTTCAGTTTTTGGTATCTCCTACGTCATTATGCAAATACCCGGCGGCTGGCTGCTGGATAAATATGGTTCGCGGCTGGTCTACGGCTGCGCGCTGATTGGCTGGTCGATCGTCACCATGTTTCAGGGAACGATCTATCTGTTCGCCAGCCCATTGATCGTACTGGTGATTCTGCGCCTGATGATGGGCGCGATTGAAGCCCCCGCCTTCCCCGCTAACAGCCGTCTCAGCGTACAGTGGTTTCCCAACAAAGAGCGCGGGTTCGTCACCTCGGTCTATCAGGCCGCGCAGTATATTTCTCTGGGAATTATTACGCCGCTAATGACGATTATTCTGCATAATTTAAGCTGGCACTACGTATTTTATTATATTGGCGCTATCGGCGTGGTGCTGGGAATATTCTGGCTGGTAAAAGTAAGAGATCCCTCTCATCATCCAAAAATTAACCAACAGGAGCTCGACTATATTCGCGAAGGCGGCGGCGAGCCGGAATTAGGCACGAAAAAAACGCAGCAGAAATTAACCCTCGCGCAGATTAAAAGCGTCTGCGTTAATCGCATGATGATCGGCGTGTATATCGGCCAGTTCTGCGTAACGTCCATTACCTGGTTCTTCCTGACGTGGTTTCCCACCTATCTCTACCAGGCCAAAGGTATGTCGATCCTCAAGGTCGGTTTTGTCGCCAGTATCCCGGCCATTGCCGGATTTATCGGCGGACTGCTCGGTGGGGTATTCTCAGACTGGCTGCTCAAACGCGGCTACAGCCTGACGACCGCCCGCAAGCTGCCGGTGATCTGCGGCATGCTGCTCTCCTGCGTGATTGTCGTCGCCAACTACACCACCTCGGAAGTGGTGGTGATCGCCGCCATGAGCCTGGCCTTCTTTGCTAAAGGTTTCGGTAACCTCGGCTGGTGCGTGCTGAGCGACACCTCGCCGAAGGAAATGCTGGGAATTGCCGGCGGGGTGTTCAACATGTGCGGCAACCTGGCGAGTATTATCACGCCGCTGGTTATCGGCGTGATCCTCGCTAATACCCACTCCTTTGATTACGCCATCCTGTACGTCGGTTCCATGGGCGTGCTGGGCCTGTTCTCCTATCTGTTTATCGTCGGGCCGCTGGATCGTTTGACGCTGACCCCGCGCGCCGCCTGATTTAAAACCCTGGCGAGCATTCGCCTCCGCTGTTTCGCATCACACTCCTGCGAAACAGCGGTTTTTTAGTAGGTTATCCCCGGCGGATTCACCTCCGATTGCGTCACCTCTTCGCCCTGCTCTCCCCAGCGCGCCAGCACTTTCTGATACTCGCCGCGAGCAATCGCGCCGTTCAGCGCCGCCTGCAGCGCCGGAGCCAGGCCGTTGCCCTTTTTGGTCGTGGTGGCAACGTACGCTTTTTTCGGCCCCAGGCCGACGACTTTGGTTTTGCCGCTGAGCGCCGCTTTATAGGCCGCCACCGACTGCGGCCCAAAGAACACGTCCGCGCGACCGGACTGAATATAGAGGTTACCCGAGGCGTCATCGGTCAGGTAGACCGGCAGCGCGGGTTGCCGCCCGGCGGCTTCGTTTTCGGCGTTCCAGCCGAGCAAAATCCGCTCCTGGTTAGTCCCGGACCCGACGATCACTTTTTTACCCGCGAGATCCGCCGGACCGCTCACGCGGGCGATATCGCTGGTTGATTTCACGGAAAAGGCCAGAGAGTCAACGCGATAGGTGGCAAAATCAAACTTCTCCTTCCGCTGCTCGGTCACCGCAATATTGACCAGCGCGACGTCGTAGCGTCCGGAAGTAATCCCCAGCGGCCAGTCCTCCCAGGCGGTGGGCACCAGCTTTAGCTTCAGCCCGAGGCTGCCGGCCAGCAGCCGGGCAATATCCGGGTCGCTGCCGATACGCGTGCGGTTATCGCTGGCCAACAGCGCCAGCGGCGGCGAATTGAGCGCCGAAATCGCCACCGTTAAGGTACCCGGCTCGACGAAGGCGTAATTTGCCGGGATCTTCGCGATCGCCTGCTCATCGCGGGTCACCGGCAGCGGCTGCTCGTTGGCGCGCAGGTCGATAGCCGCCTGCGATGCCGCAGATAAAGAGAGTAGTGTCAGGGCCAAAAGTCCGTTTCTCATGCCGCTAATACCCTCGATAAGAACTGCCGCGTACGCGGATGCTGCGGTTGGTTCAGCACGGCGTCGCTGCTGCCCTGCTCGACTATCTTGCCGTCGACCATAAACACCACCCGGTCCGCCACCTCTTTCGCAAAACCGATTTCATGGGTGACCACCACCAGCGTGGTGCCGGAGCGCGCCAGCTTTTTAATCACGTCCAGCACTTCCCCCACCAGCTCAGGGTCGAGCGCGGAGGTCGGTTCATCGAACAGCATTACCCGCGGGTTAAGCGCCAGCGCCCGGGCAATAGCGATGCGCTGCTGCTGGCCGCCGGACAGGTGCCGCGACCAGGCGTCGGCTTTATTGCGCAGTCCGACCACGTCCAGCAGTTCATATGCCCGCGCGATCGCCTCTTTGCGGGTCGCCTGCTTATGGGCGATGGGGGCCTCAATCAGATTTTCCAGCACCGTCAGATGCGGGAACAGGTTGAAGTTCTGAAATACGTAGCCGACGTTAACCCGCTGGCGGAGGATCTCTTTCTCTTTCAGCTCGTAGAGCTTGTCGCCTTTACGGCGATAGCCAATATAGTCGCCATCGATCTGAATAAAGCCTTCATCCACGCGCTCCAGATGATTAATCGCCCGCAGAAGCGTCGATTTTCCCGAACCGGACGGCCCGAGGATCACCGTCACCGTGCCGGGTTCGATTTCCAGCGATACGTCATCAAGCGCTTTATGGCGGCCAAAATATTTGCTGACGCCGGTGATGGAGATATGGCCGTTACGAGAGTTGGGCATGGGCGGACTCCTGGGGTTGTGGGCGACGAATGGACTCAACGCGGCGGCTGCTGCGGGCGCTATTGACCGCCGAGCGGCGTTCGCTGCGGGCCAGTCCGCGCTCGACCAGATACTGGATCAGCGACAGCACGCTGGTGATCGCCAGATACCAGGCGGCGCCGACCATCAGCAGCGGGATCACTTCCTGGGTGCGGTTATAGATCATCTGGATGGTGTAAAACAGCTCCGGCATCGCCAGCACGTAAACCATCGCCGTCCCCTTGGCGAGGCTGATAATTTCGTTAAAGCCCGCCGGTAAAATGGTGCGCAGCGCCTGCGGCAGAATAATGCGCAGGGTCCGACGGCTGGCCGGAAGCCCCAGCGCCGCCGCCGCTTCATACTGCCCGTGATCGACCCCGAGAAAGCCGCCGCGGATAATTTCGGCGGTGTAGGCGCTTTGCACCAGGGTCAGCCCGACAACGGCGGTAGAAAACTGCCCCAGTACGTTGATGGTCTCAAAGCTGGCCCAGCGAATCGCGGTGAACGGAATGCCTATCGCTAGCGTGTCGTAAAGATAGGAGAAGTTGTAGAGAATAATCAGCACCACGATCAGCGGCAGCGAGCGGAACAGCCAGATATAGCCCCAGGCCAGGCTGCTCAGCAGCCATGAACTGGAGAGCCGGGCCAGCGCCAGCAGGCCGCCGAGAATAACGCTCAGCGCCGTCGCCAGCAGGGTCAGCAGCAGCGTCTGCCCGAGACCTTCAAGGATCACCGGGTCAAAGAACCAGCGGGCAAAGACGCGCCACTCCCAGCGCGGGTTAAAGGCGACCGATTGAATCACCACCGCCAGCACCAGCAGCGCCAGCAGCGCGCCTACCGCCCGCAGCGGATAGCGCGCGGGGACAACCTTAATCGTTTCCTGGGTATGCATATTGGCTCCTTAAGCGCTCTGGCTCAGCGCGCTGACCGCCAGCGCTTTCGTAAAGCGCAGTCGACCATCGAACGGCGGCAGGCTGTACTCTTCCGGATCGCGGCTGAGGTCAAACTGCGCCTCGTAGCCCTGGCTCAGGTAGAGCCGCACCGCTTCCGGCTGCCGAAAACCGGTGGTCAGATAGATATGGCTGTAGCCCGCGAGCAGCGCCCGTCGCTCCAGCTCCTGCACCACTTTCGCCGCCAGCCCCTGCTGGCGCAGACGACGATGGGTCCAGATACGTTTGATTTCTGCCGTATGGGCATCTTTCGGTTTGTACGCGCCGGTGGCGATAATTTCCCCTTCGCGCTCCAGCACGATAAATAGCCCCTGCGGCGCCAGATACCATTCAGTCAGCTCGACTTCGGCATCGCGGGAGAAATAGTCGCCGTAGCGCGCGGCGTACTCGCCGAACAGGCCCTCAATAATCGGCTGCAGCTCCGGCGCTTCCGGAGAGACATCGCGGAATAGATCGCTCATCATGCCTCCTGTTAGTCGCCGAGTCCGGCCGGGTTGATTTCCGATTGCGGAATGCTCTCCACGCCTTCCCCCCAGCGGTTCAGCACCTTCGCGTAGTCGCCGCTGCGGATTGCGCCGTTCAGCGCCGTCTGTACCGGTTCAACCAGACCGCTGCCTTTTTTCACCGTCACGGCAATATGCGCCGCCTTCGGCCAGCCGCCGTCAACGCTGCCTACCAGCTTCGTTTTGCCGGTCAGCGCCGCTTTCCACGCGCCGATCACGTTGGGGCCGAAGAAGGCGTCGGCGCGCCCGGACTGCAGCGCCAGGGTCTGGGCGGCGTCGTCTTTGGTGTAGACCGGCGTAAACGGCTTCAGCCCCTTCTTGAGATTCTCGGCGTTCCACGCCAGCAAAATGGCTTCCTGATTGGTGCCGGAGCCGACGATAATCCGCAGCCCGGCAATATCTTCCGCTTTTTCAATTTTGCTCAGCGGACTGGTGCTCTTGACGTAAAAACCCAGCGAATCTTTGCGGTAGGTGGCGAAATCAAACTTCTCTTTGCGCTCTTTGGTCACGGTGATATTGCTGACCGCCGCATCATATTTGCCGGAAGCGACGCCGAGCGGCCAGTCCTCCCACGAGGTGGGTACCACATTCAGCTCCAGCCCGAGGCTGTCGGCCACCAGGCGGGCGATATCCACCTCGCTGCCGAGCAGGGTTTTGTTATCGTCAGAAAACACGGTCAGCGGCGGTGAGTTCAGCGCGGCGACCGCGACCGTCAGCTTACCCGGCACCGCCAGGTGGAGACCTTTCGGCAGCTGCGCGATAGCCTGCGGGTTTTTCGCCGTATGAATCGGCGTTTTGTTGGCTTCGAGGCTCACGCCGGTGCCGTTGATCGTGACGTTCTGCGCCCAGGATGACGCGCTAACGGCCAGCGCCAGCGCCAGTAATAGCGATTTTTTCTGCGTTTTCTGCATAGCGGGTGTTCTCTATTATTGTTTTTGGAATTGATTCACGGGCTCTGCCAGCCCTAAGCTTTCGCGCAGCGTGGTGCCGGGATATTCCCGGCGGAATAGTCCGCGCTGCTGAAGAATCGGTACCACCTGATCCACAAAGCGCGGGAAGGTATCCGGCGTACCGCCCTGGATAATAAAACCGTCCGTCGCGCGCTGTTCAAACCACTGCTGCAGACCATCCGCCACCTCTTCAGCGGTTCCGGCAAAGCGCGGTCGCGGGCTGGCCGCCTCCAGCGCCACCTGGCGCAGCGTCAGGCCGCGTTCGCGGGCATTGCGTTTTATCTCGTCGGTGGTGCTGCGAAAGCTGTTCTGCCCGAGGTCGCCGATATCCGGAAACGCCTCATCCAGCGGATACTGGGCAAAGTCGTGATGTTCAAAATAGCGGCCGAGATAATTCAGCGCGTCTTCAATCGATACCAGCGCAGCGGTGGTCTGGTATTGCTGCTCCACATCGTCGGCGCTGTCGCCAACGATGACGCTGACGCCCTGGAAGATATACAGTTCGCTCTCCCGGCGGCCGTGCGCTGCAAGCTGGCTTTTGACGTCGCGATAAAAGGCCTGCGCCTCCGCCAGCGACTCCTGATGGGTAAAAATAGCGTCTGCGTGGCTGGCGGCTAACTTTTTACCGTCATCGGAGGCGCCCGCCTGAAAGATAATGGGCCGGCCCTGCGGCGTGCGGGCAATATTTAGCGGACCGGCTACTTTAAAGAAATCGCCGTGATGATTAAGCGTGTGCAGCTTGTTTTTATCAAAGAACTGGCCGCTCTCTTTATTACGAATAAACGCGTCCTGCTCCCAGGAGTCCCATAGGCCTTTGACAACCTGCAGATATTCATCGGCAATACGGTAGCGCAGCGCATGATCGGGATGCTGGGCGCGGGAGAAGTTTTTTGCTGAACCTTCCAGCGGCGAGGTGACCACGTTCCAGCCCGCGCGGCCGCCGCTCAGATGATCGAGGCTGGCGAACTGGCGGGCGGTGGTAAAGGGTTCGCTGTAGGAGGTCGACAGGGTACCGACCAGGCCTAAACGCGAAGTTACCGCCGCAAGGGTAGATAATACGGTGAGCGGTTCAAAACGATTTAAAAAATGCGGGATCGATTTTTCATTAATATATAAGCCATCGGCAACAAAAATAAAATCGAGCTTGCCCTCTTCCGCTTTTAACGCCGTCTGCTTGACGAACTCAAAGTTAATACTGGCGTCGGCCAGCGCGGCCGGATGACGCCAGGCCGACATATTTCCCGATGCGCCGTGTAATATAGTACCAATGCGCAGCTGCCGTTGTTCAGACATCGTTAATCCTTAGTCAATGACCCTGAATAATTAAAGTGCTTTTAATGCCTTCTCTGCCAGATCGGCAAAGTAGTGCGCCGCCGGGGCGATTAAACGCTCATCCGGGTTAAACGCCGGATGGTGAAGACCAAATTCGCTGGCGCTGCCGATGCTGACGAACGCGCCGGGAATATGCTGAAGATAAACGGCAAAATCCTCCCCGCCGAGATGGAGATCCGCATGGTGCGTGCGGTAGCCAGACTTATCGGCCACGTCGCTGGCGAAAGCGGCCCAGCGCTCATCATTAACCAGCGCGGTCGGTCCGGCGTACCAGAAGACATCTATCTGCGCGCCGAAGGCGCTGGCGAAGCCGGCGGCAATCTCGCTCACCCGCGCTTTCACCCGCTGCTGGACTTCGCTGCTGTGGGTGCGCAGCGTACCTTCCAGCTCGACGCTTTCCGGCAGGACGTTCCAGGTATTGCCGCCCTGAATCCGCGTGACGCTAAGCACCACGGAATCGAGGGTATTCACTTCGCGACTGGCGACGCTTTGCAGCAGGGTCACCAGCTGGCTGGCCAGCAGAATGGCGTCCTTCCCTTCATGAGGCCGGGCGGCGTGAGCGCCTTTGCCGGTCACCTTAAACACAAAGCGATCGACGTTGGCGTAAAACGCGCCGCCTCGGGTGGCGAATTCGCCCACCGGCAGACCCGGTTCATTATGCATACCGAAAATGGCGGAAACGCCCTCCAGCACGCCGGCGCGAATCAGGGTTTTCGCGCCGCCGAAGCTCTCCTCCGCCGGCTGGAACAGAATACGGACGCGTCCCGCCAGCTGCGCTTCGCGTTGTTTCAGCAGTAAGGCCGCGCCAAGGATCACGCTGGTATGAATATCATGCCCGCAAGCGTGCATCACGCCGGCATTCAACGAGCGAAACGGCACGCTGGCCGCCTCTTCGATAGGCAGCGCATCGATATCGGCACGCAGGGCTATCACCTTATCGCCGCTGCCCACTTCGGCAACCGCGCCGGTTTTCAGTTCATAAGGCAGCAGGCTGATGCCGCCGCTCTGCAGCCAGTCGCGAATACGTGCGGTGGTGTCGACCTCCTGCAGCGAGAGCTCCGGGTACTGGTGCAGTTCGCGCCGCCAGCGAATTAACTGTTCGGCAAGGCTCATGGCTGCACCTCCGCGCTCAAATGCGCCCGGGCCAGCAGGCGCAGGGAGTTAAGGCGCGCCGCGCCATCGTTAATGGGCGTGTCGATAATAAATTCGTCGATGTTCCAGGCCGACTGCAGGGCATCCAGCTGCGCTTTCACCTGTTCCGGGGTGCCGAACAGCACCGCCGATTCCCGCCGGGCGATGCGCGTCGGCCTGCTGCCCGCCTGACGGGCAAAGGCGGCCGCCTGCGCTTCGCTGCCGACGGTGACCCGCTGGCCGTTTTCCAGCTCAACGCCCCACGTTTCGACGGATTTTGCCAGCTCCGCCGCCGTCGCGGCCTCTTCGGCCACGATGACCTGGACGGCAATAATCGCGTCGCGACGGCTCAGTTCGCGCCAGCGGGTTAACACCTCGCGCAGCAGCTGCTTATCGCCGTTGAGATGGGCGGCGAAGACGAAGTTCCAGTCCAGCTGCGCCGCAAGCTGCGCGCTCTCCAGGCTGGCGCCGAGCAGAAAGCCGTCGGCGCGACGCGGTGGGATCGGCGTTGCGCGGACGCTCTCCTCACCGTCGGCTTCGGTCAGCGACAGCCAGTTGTCGAGCTGCGCCAGCTGGTCGGCAAAACGCCCCTTTTGCTGTGGGTTAAGCCCCTGCTGCAACGCGCGAGTGGAGAGCGGCAGTCCGCCAGGGGCTTTGCCCACGCCCAGATCCACGCGGCCCGGAGCGAGGGAAGCCAGCATATTGAAGTTTTCCGCCACTTTATACGGGCTGTAGTGCTGCAGCATGACGCCGCCGGAGCCAACGCGAATCCTGCGGGTCTGGCCGAGGATCCAGGCAATGGCCAGCTCTGGCGACGGACTGGCGAGCTGGTCAGTATTGTGGTGTTCGGCTATCCAGAAGCGATGATAGCCCCAGGCTTCCGCCTGTTGCGCAAGCGTTAATGTACGCGCCAGCGCCTGGGCAGCCGTTTCTCCGGCTGCCAGCGGGCTTTTATCCAGAATACTGATTCGATAAGACATTTCGCAGGCTCATGTGGATTAACATGACTGCATTATTAGAAGCGCCCGCGGCTGGTGAGAAACAATTTATTTACATGTGCTCTGCCGGAAATTAGATATGCGGTGAGGTAACTGCCCCGGAGGCGATGCTGCGCTTAGCCGGGAAGAAGCCGCAGCAATGCCACGTGACGACACATTCCCCGGGTTGCGGCGTAAACGCCTTACCCGGGCTACGGGTTCCCGGCAATCCGCAGCCCGGTAGCCCGGTAGCCCGGCTAAGCGCAGCGCGAGCCGGGAAGAAGCCGCAGCTATGCCACGTCGCGGCATATTCCCCGGGTTGCGACGTAAACGCCTTACCCGGGCTACGGGTTACCAGCAATCTGCGGTTCGGTAGCCCGGCTAAGCGCAGCGCAAGCCGGGAAGAAGCCGC